>JANONC010000284.1:0-3023 GCA_031420655.1 Rhodospirillales bacterium
GTCTTACAACCTTCCTCGTGCTTGATTGAAATACCCGACCGGTTTCCACGATCGCACACCAGGTCTCCGCCATTCGGTATTAGTTGAAAGGGCTCGCAGCCCTCGAACCTACTAATTCCGATACCTCAGCCTGTCGCCGGCGGCCACGATCTCCACGCAGCCCAAACCGGCCAGATGCTCGGCTACCACCATGAGCAGGTCTTCGCCTAACGGCTCCTCGGGCTTTCCGACCAGCCGGTAAGTCTGTCCCGATATCGTGCCGACGGAGAGGGGGCGTGAGCGGACCTCGCGCAACGGCGATGTGATCCAGGGGATACCCCTACGAACCAGCCATCCGATAGCGTGCTGGGTCGTCATACGTCCGGCTGGCGTGGAACGAACACTGATGACCGCCCAGCGCGTGATCTCATCCACGAGCTCGGACGACGGTCGATCGGTGAGCGCTGCCAGTTCCGCCGCAGTCGCATAGCCCACAGTCACCGGGTCCCCCCGGAACACCGCTGCGAAAAAAGTGTCCGTATTCGGGGAACGCGCGGCGAGGTGCCCGATCATGGCGCTAGGGCTGCCATCTTAGCGACCGCCATCCGTCCGCCCCCGACTCGCCCAACCAGGATCTCGCCTCGCTGGGGCCGGATCGAAGCCCTCGACGAAACTGCTCGCGCCTTGACCCTCATGCAGCAGAGCCATCGCAGCCAACTGCCCCCGTACGTCGAGGGGCGTGCCTACACAGACGCGGCGAGTGTGGCTGCGACGCGAGGCAAGCTACCGCGATCGTCGCCGTCACGAGAACACCTCGCCGGGCTGCCCGCCTGGCTTGCGAAGCGGGTCCTCTGCGATTGCCTTTGCGAGGCACGGCCCGATCGAGTCCATGTCAGACCAAGTCAGGTGCCGGGCGAGGACTTCTCGCCCACAACGACGCAGCCGGTTGGCGAGCTGCGCATTGCCCTGAACACCCGGGGGCAGGTGTGGATCTTCGGCCAGCAACCCAGCGTCCAACACTGCGGCCCGGCGGGTCACCTCCGCGGCAAACTCGACCGCCGCGAGCAAGTCCTCATGCCCTACAGCGGCAAGCCAGAGCGCGGTCATCGCCAGATCAAGTTCCCCGGGGCTCGTCGTATTCGATGGTCCCCGCAGAATGCGCGCCGTCAGACGCAGTGCCGCCGCGGTCCGGCGCCTCCACTTCAGGACGAGGAGAAGCTCATGCCCCGGCACGACCGAGACGCTGCTCTTGCGAACGACATCGATTGCGCTCGCAACCGCCTCGGCCATCCGATCCTGAGCAGTCCGACCGAGACAGTATCGCGACAGCCACAGTTGTTCCGGTCGCCAGCCGTCAAGCTCGCGCAAGTCTTCAGGCTCGGCCATCGGGTCGAAGGCCCAGCTTGTTGCCCCAGTATTCGTCGCCACGGGAATGTTGACGGCCATGCTCAGCTCCTGTCGCCGGTTTTTGCGGAACGCGTTCGAGAAATGCTTGTCGGCTCTGCGAAGGGCGGGAGGCGGTGATCAGGAATTGTCGACAGTTCCCGTCCGCCCGTTGGGACGGAGATAGCCCCGCCTCGTCGGGTGCCCTCAATCCTTGACTTCTTGTGGATCACGTCCTGGCCCCTGGCTGCTGTTTTAGGAGATGAGGATCCCATAGAATGTTTACAACCGGTGCACCGGTGATAAATGCAAAATAGTTGACATGCCCCTGAGGTGGGCTGTTCTCGGCCCTGGCCCGTTCGAGGTTTGGGCTCCCCGCGTGGTTGAGCTGAAGCGCTTGGTGGCGCAATATCTCGCCGTGTTACGCACCCACCGTCTCATCATTGCCGCTAGAGCTCTCGCGGGCATGTCACAAAGCGAGCTCGCCGCGGCGGCAGGGATCGCTTTGAGTGTCCTTCAGGCGATCGAGCAGGGTCGGTCGGACCCAAAACTCAAGACAGTCCTGGCGCTCCTGGACGTGCTCAAAGCCAGGGGCGTCGAACTCCTTGTCGAGGAGGGCCGGATTGCCTGCGGTGTCTATGTGGCGATAGGCAGCGAGGCGGACCTCGCGGGCAGCATCAGGCCGGTCGCCCCGGCGCATGAACCTAAGCCCGAGGCTACCATCGCGCGAGCGTCAGCCCCTCATGCGAGGAAGAAGGCGAAGCCGGGCACCGGTTCGACCTAGAACGTCAGGATGCGACGCGAGGAAGTCAGGTCTAAGTGTCTGTCCGGCAGATTTCTGAGTCAGATGAATCAGTTGTGATTTGCCACGTCCGGCGTCGATTTGCTGGAAATGTTGGATGTGGACCGATGAGAACCGCGGCCGGTATGACCGTAGCCGCCTGCGTTACCCCAGCGACCTGACGGATGCCGAGTGGGATCTGATTAGGCCGCTTATCCCGCCGTGCAAGCGAGGTGGTCGCCGGCGCACGGTTGCGTTGCGGGAGGTGGTGAATGGCCTGATGTATGTGCTGAGCACTGGCTGCCAGTGGCGTGCGGTGCCGAAGGACCTACCGGCGCGGAGCACGCTGCACGACTACCTGGGCCTATGGCGATGGAGCGGCACGCTGGACCGTATCCATCATACGCTCTACGTCGCCTGCCGTGAGCAGGCCGGGCGCGAGGCCAGCCCGACAGCCGCCATCATCGACAGTCAAAGCGTCAAGAGCGCGGAAAAAGGGGGGCCTCGATCGATCCGAACGGCTACGACGCCGGCAAAAGGATCAAAGGCAAAAAGCGCCATGTGCTGGTCGACACCCAGGGCCTGATGTTGCACGCCATCGTCCATGCGGCCGATATCCAAGATCGTGACGGTGGAGGCTTGCTGATCTCAACGCTGTTCGGCCTGCACCCATTCCTGACCCGCCTCTACGCTGACGCCGGCTACCAAGGCCCACGCTTTGCCGACGCCGTGAAGCAGGCAATGGGTCAACTGCGGGTCGAGATCGTCAAACGGTCCGAACTGCATCGGTTCGTGGTGCTGCCGAAGCGATGGCTAGTCGGGCGCACCATCGCCTGGCTCAATCGCTGCCGCAGGCTCGCCAAGGATTGGGAGAACCGCA
>JANONC010000285.1:0-7472 GCA_031420655.1 Rhodospirillales bacterium
AAATAAATGTTGCGGACCAGAAATCCGCCCGGCGCGGCGACAGGCACCGGCACCTCGTCCAACGCAAAATTACCGGGCTGCGGCACCCCGCGCGCCCGTTGGACCAGAAGGACGCGCCGGTTGGTGGATGGCAGCGTGTACGGGGGAATGTGCGTGGGGCGCATCGGGACGGCTGTTCCTAATTGTGGTTGCGGTGCTTATATTACGTAAGCTAACTAATTAGAACGCCGCGCGCGACGGTAGGGGGCAACCATGGACTTCGAACTGACCAGCCAGCAACAGGCCATCGACGAAGGCGTGCGCAAGGTCTGTGCCGATTTCAGCGATGCCTATTGGACCGAGTGTGAGGAGCACGCCCGGTTCCCCCAGGAATATTACCGCGCCATGGCCGATGGCGGCTGGCTCGGCATGACGATGCCGGAGCGGCTGGGCGGGGCCGGACTGGGTGTGACGGAGGCAGCGATCATGATGCATGCCGTGACCTCCAGCGGGGGCGGCTACTCGGCCGCGTCCGCCATTCACATCAACATGTTCGGCCCGCATGCCATCGTCGTGCATGGCACCCCCGCACAGCAAGACGAGTGGCTGCCGCCGCTGATCTCGGGTGAGCAGAAGGCCTGTTTTGGCGTGACCGAGCCGGATGCCGGGCTGGACACTACGTCGATCAAGACCTTCGCCACCCGCACCAACGACGGTTATCGCGTCAAGGGCCGCAAGATGTGGACCTCGACCGGGCAGGTTGCTGACAAGATCCTGCTGCTGACGCGCACGACCGCCAAAAAAGACTGCAAACGCCCGACCGACGGCATGACGCTGTTCTATACCGACCTCGACCGCACGAAAGTGGAGGTCAGGCGCATCCACAAAATGGGCCGCAACGCCGTGGACAGCAACGCAGTGTTCATCGACGATTTGTACGTGCCCGACAGCCACCGTGTGGGGGAGGAAGGGGAAGGCTTTAAATACATCCTCGATAGCCTGAATCCGGAACGCATCCTGGTCGCGGCCGAGGCGATCGGCGTGGGGCGGGACGCACTGCGCCGGGCGACGCAATATGCAAAGGATCGCGTGGTGTTCGGCCGCCCGATCGGCCAGAACCAGGGGATCCAACACCCGCTGGCGCAATGCTGGACGCAACTCGAATCCGCTTACTGGATGGTCGTGCGGGCGGCCTGGCTGTATGACTCCGGCAAGCCCTGCGGGGCCGAGGCGAATGCCGCCAAGTTCCTGGCCGGGCGCGCCGCGTTCGATACCGCGACGCGCGCGGTTTTGACCCATGGTGGCATGGGGTACGCCCGGGAATACCAGGTGGAGCGGCTATTCCGTGAAGCGATCCTGACCCGGATCGCACCCGTGACCGAGGAGCTGGTGCTCTCCTTTCTAGCGGAACGGGTGCTTGGACTACCGAAGTCGTACTAGCAGCCCAATCCGGCCAAAGTGGGTGGGCTTGAACTCAAGGTTTTGAGGTTTGGCGAGCACGACTTCCGCCCAGGCGAAGCAGCCTGGTCGGAAAGTACTCTAGGGGGCCTCACCCACCACCCTCCCGCGCCAAGAACTCGGCCGCGAAGCCCCGCACTGCGCCGTCGACGAGGTCGGACGCTGTCAGGTCGGCGGCGATCGTGCCGCGGTTTAGGATAACGACGCGGTCGGCCAGGGCGATCGCTTCCTCCTGATCGTGCGTCACAAACAGCGTCGTGATCGCAAGCTCGCGCTGAATGCGGCGTAGCTCACCCCGCAGCTCTTCCCGCACCTGGCGGTCGAGCGCGCCAAACGGCTCGTCCAGCAACAGGATGCGCGGTTGAACGGCCAGTGCCCGGGCCAGCGCCACACGCTGCCGCTGCCCGCCCGACAGCTGCGCCGGCAAGCGCGGACCCAGCCCCGGCAGGCGCACCAGCTCCAGCAGGCGCTCAACCTCCGCCGCACGCTGCCGCCGGCCCACGCCGCGCACGCGCAGGCCAAAGCCGATATTATCGGCGACCGTCATGTGGCCAAACAGCGCGTAGCTCTGGAACACAAAACCCACGTTCCGCATGCCGGGCTTCAAGCGGTCCGCCAGCCGCCCGTCAAGCCACAGATGCCCGGCATCGGCCTGTTCCAGCCCCGCCACCAGCCGCAACAGCGTGGTCTTTCCCGAACCCGACGCGCCCAGCAGCGCCACGAACGCGCCGGGTGCCACGTCGAGCGTGATGCCGTCCAGCACGGGGGCCGCGCCGAATGATTTCACGACGCCGGCCATGCGGATCATGCCGGCACGTTCAGCACCGCCGCCTGCCCGCGCGCGATCGTTCGTGCCTGCGCCCAATCCACAACTCCCCGCAGCGCCATGGTAATCAATGCCAGTAACGCCAACGCGGCCGCAACCGCAAAGGCCCCAGCGAGATTATATTGGTTGTAGAGCGCCTCGACCTGCAGCGGCATCGTATTTGTCATTCCTGCGATCCGGCCCGACACGACAGCGACCGCGCCGAACTCACCCATCGCCCGGGCGTTGCAGAGCAGCACGCCCTGCAGCAGCGGCCAGCGCAGGCGTGGCAGCACCACCAGCCAGAACAGCTGCCAGCCATTGGCGCCCAAGGTCAGCCCAGCCTCCTCTGCCTCGGGTCCGGCCGCCGCCAGTACAGGGATAAGCTGGGCCGCGACATAGGGCACCGTCACAAAAGCCGTGGCTAGCACCAGGCCGGGTACCGCAAACAAGACCGGCATTCCCATAACGGACGGCCCGAACCAGCCCGATGCGCCGAACAGCAAAACAAACAATAATCCGGCGACAACGGGTGAGACCGAGAAAGGTAACCCCAGCAGCGGCAACATCAACCGCCGCCCCCAAAACCGATGCCGGGTCAGGCACCAGGCGGCGCAGAGGCCGAACAGGGTGTTGAGCGGCACGACGACGGCGGCCACGAGCACGGTCAGCCGGATGGACGCAACCGTATCAGGCTCCGTCAGCGCCACCCACAGGGCCGGCACCCCAGCTGACAGCGCCATTTGCAGTACCAGCACCAGCGGCAACACCAGCAGGCCGCCCATGACTGCCAGCGCCAGCACTGTCAGCGCGATGCGGGCGACCTTTGATTCGCCCACATTACCGGACATGCGGCCGCCCCCACAGGTCGATGGCGTTCAGCGCGCCCAGTACCAGCAGCGACAGCGCCAGCATGGCCACGCCCAGCACCGCCGCGCCGGGCACATCGAATTGATCAAGCTTGGTGACGATCAGCAGCGGCACGATCTCGGACAGGCCGGGGCGGTTGCCGGCGATAAATATCACACTGCCATACTCGCCAACGCCACGCGCGAATGCCAGCGCCGCCCCGGCCAGCACCGCGGGGGCCAGCGGCGGCAGGATCACGAACCGGAACACCTGCCAGGGTGAGGCGCCCAGCGTCATCGCCGCCTCCTCGGACGCGCGGTCGAGGCCGGCCAGAACCGGTTGCACGCTGCGCACGCTGAATGGCAGGCCGATGAACACCAGGGCGGCCCCGATCCCAAGTGGACCGTAGGCGATGCCGAATACGCCGAGCCAACCCGTATCGGCGTACAACGTCGCAAGCGCGATGCCTGCCACCGCCGTCGGCAGCGCGAACGGCAGGTCGATCATTGCGTCCAGCACGCGGCGCCCGGGTAAGCGATACCGCCCCAGCACCCAGGCGAGCAGCAGCCCGAGCGGGATGTTGATGATTGCCGCCGCCGATGCAGCCAAAAGGCTGATGCGGAACGCGGCGATCGTGCGGGGGTCGCCCAACGCCGCCCATGACCGCGCAGGCGCGGCCAGCGCCGTCCAGGCCAATGCGGCAAGCGGCAGCATTACAAGCAGCCCGAAATAGCCCAGCGTGACCCCAAGCGACGGCCCAAAACCAGGCATCACGCGGAACGGACGGCGGCGCATGATCAGGGCTTGGAGCCGGGCTGAAACAACTGGTCGAACACGCCACCCTCGGCGAAATGACGCGATTGCACGGCCGCCCAGCCACCCAGCTCAGCGATCGTGACCAGTTTCAGGGCCGGGAAGCGGGTGGTGTTTGCGGCCAGAACGGCCGGGTCTGTCGGGCGCAAATTGTGCTGGGCGGCAATCTGTTGCGCGGGCTCCGTGAACAGGTACGCGACATATGCCTCCGCCAGCGCCCGGGTGCCGCGGCGGTCCACAACGCGGTCCACGACGGCCACGGGCGGCTCGGCCCGGATCGACAGGCTCGGCACCACCACCTCCAGCCCCGGGCGTTGCTTCTGCGCCAGCGCCGCCTCGTCCTCCCACGCCAGCAGCACGTCGCCTTGGCCGCGCTGGGCAAAGGTGATCGTGCTGCCCCGCGCCCCGCTGTCGAGAATAGGTACGTTGCGATAGAGCGCAGTCATGAACGCCTGTGGGTCCTGCCCGGCCTGGCTCGCATACGCCCAGGCCGCCATGTAAGCCCAGCGCGCGCCGCCCGAGATCTTTGGATTGGCCGTAACGACGGCAACGCCTGGGCGCACCAGGTCCGGCCAATCGCGGATGTGCTTCGGGTTGCCCGCGCGCACCACGAAAAGGATGGTGGACGTGAACGGCACCGCGCCGCCGGGCAGACGCGACGCCCAGCCCGGCGCAATCAGCCCGGCCTTGGCGACCGCGTCGATGTCCGGCGGCAGCGCCAGCGTCACCACATCCGCCGCCAGCCCGTCCATCACCGCCCGCGCCTGCCCGCCCGATCCGCCGTGCGCGGTGCGTACCCGCACTGGTGCCGCCGATTGCGCGGCAAAAGCCCGGTTGATCTCGGCATACATTTCTCGCGTCGCGTCATATGAGACGTTCAGCAGCGTCGTTTCCGCGCGCGCGTCACCAGCCCAGAGGCACACGAGAAGAACGAGGCAACGTATCATGACAGCCCTCCTCTTCTCCGGCCCGCATCTATCTGGACCAGCAAGCAGCCCCCGCCGTCAAGCACCGCGCCCCACTTGCCCGCACCCGGCTGGGCGGCCATGGTCCGGGCCATGCGATACCTGCCTGTCTTTCTCGACCTGCGCGGCCGCCGGGCCCTGGTGGTGGGTGATGGCGAGGTGGCGGAACGCAAGGCAGATGCCCTAAGCCGTGCGGGCGCGCAGGTAGTTGTGGCCGCGCAGTTCGACCCGGCACAGCTGGTGGGCTGCGCCGTCGCAATCGGTGCCGATGCAGATGATGCGTCGCTGGTGGCACTCAGCGCAGCGGCGCAGGCGGCAGGCATCCCGGTCAACGTGGTCGATCGCCCGGCGCTGTGCAGCTTCATCACGCCATCGGTCATCGACCGCGATCCGCTGGTCGTCGCCGTTTCGACCGGGGGGGCCGCGCCCGTGCTCGCCCGGCTGGTCCGCGCGCGGGTAGAGGCGTTGCTGCCGCCCGCCTGGGGCCAGCTCGCGGCGCTGGCGGACAGTCTGAAGGCGCAGATCCGTGCCGCGCTGCCCGACGTGGTACAGCGGCGTCGCGTGCTGGAACGTGTGCTGACCGGCCCGGTCGCCGCCCTGGTGTTTGCCGGGCGTGAGGCGGAGGCGCGGGATGCATTTATTGCCGCGCTTACAAGTAACAGCGTGTCGCCCGGCTACGTTTACCTGACCGACGCCGGGCCGGGACCACCCGACCTACTGACATTGCGCGCGCATCGTGTCATGGGCGAGGCGGATGTGATCGTGCACGACCCGGCCATCCACCCCGCCCTGCTGGACATGGCCCGGCGCGACGCAGACCGCGAACCAGCCACCACCGCCAGCCGGCTCATACACCTGGCTAAGGCCGGTAAACTTGTCGTGCGACTTGCTCCCGCACCGGGCGACGCGGAAGCGCTGCAGGCGGCCAGTGTCGCGTTCGAATGGATCAACGCACGGGGGTAGTCACGCCCGTGTTCGGCTGATTGCCCAGGACTTGGGTCGCGCCACCCCGGCTGGACGTAACGCCGCTATCTAGGTTCGGGGATGACGTACTCTGTGGCCCGGTACGCCCACACGCTGCAAGCAAGGAAACAAGTAAAAAGGGAACAAAACGGATCATGGACGGAACCTCCGTCTGCGGAACGTGCGGCCTGCCCAGTGGTTGCGCGTGCCCGGCACCCCATGTGCGAACTATGCCCGAAGCGCCCTTCCCCCGCCCTGCCCTGCCCCGCCCGCCGCTGCCGACGCGCCAGTACAGCCAGGTCGAGGCATTCCTCATCCTACGCCGCAATCCGCTCGAGCTCTGGGGCCGCCGCGCTTACGAAGAAGACGTCCTAGACGGCAAGTTCTTCGGCCGCGACCAGCTAATGCTCAACGCGCCAGAGGCCATCAGGCACGTGCTAGTGACCAACGCCGCCAATTACCGGCGCAACTCTGGTGCGCGCCGGGTTCTGGCTCCGCTGCTGGGCCGGGGGCTGTTTCTGGCCGAAGGTGAGGCTTGGCGGCATCAGCGCCGGACGATCGCGCCGGCCATGGCCCCACGCACCCTCCCCGTGCTGGCCCGCCACGTCGTGGCCGCGTCCGCGGTGGCGGAGGCGGCGCTGCGGGCCACGGCGGGTGCGCCCACGGTGTTGATGCCATATCTACAGCACCTGGCGCTCGATATCGCCGGGCAGTCCATGTTTTCCCTCGAAATGTCCGGCTTCCGGTCGGAGCTGCGGTCGACCTTGATGGCCTATGCATTGAAGTTTGCGCAGCCTGGCGTGCTCGATCTCCTGCTGCCGGACAGCGTTCCCTCCCCGCTCGACTTTGGCCGCCACGCGTTTCGCCAGGGCTGGCTGCGTTTTCTGGACCAACTGATCGACGCACGAGAGGCCGGAATTGTGCCTGACCAGCCGCGCGACCTGTTGGACATGCTGCGGGCCGCGCGTGATCCGGCCACCGGCGCCGCGTTCACCCGGGCGCAGCTGCGGGACGAAGTGGCGACCATGATCCTAGCCGGGCATGAAACGACGGCGGTCACGCTGTTCTGGTCGTGCTACCTCGCCGCCCTGCTACCGGAGTACCAGGATGCGATCGCGGCCGAGGTTGCAGGCATCGACCTGTCACCAGACCACGCCGCCACCGCCGCCCTGCCGGTTACGCGGGCCTTTGTGGACGAGGCGCTGCGGCTATACCCGCCCGCCTTCCTGATCGTTCGGGAGGCGATTGCGGCCGACGAGATCGTGGGCCGCCCGATTGCGCCCGATACGGTCGTCAGCATCTCACCCTGGGTGCTGCACCGTCACCGGGCCCACTGGACCAACCCGGACGGGTTCGACCCGGGCCGCTTCGCCCCAGGCGCCAAGCCGCCGGAGCGGTTCACCTACATGCCATTCGGCGCCGGCCCCCGCATTTGCGTGGGCATGCAGTTCGCGCTGACCGAGGCGACCCTCGTTCTCGCCCGGCTGGTGCAGGCGTTCCGGATGGAACTGGTGGGCCGCGGGCGCGTGGTGCCGCGCGGCTTCGTAACCACGCAGCCGGACCGGCCCGTACCCTTCCGGCTTATCCCGCGCGCCTGACGGCCGCACGACGCAATGACACCGGCCTGGATACGGGCTATG
>JANONC010000286.1:0-3285 GCA_031420655.1 Rhodospirillales bacterium
CGTCAGCAAGGCCGCGCTGTGGGCGCTGACGCAGCAGATGGCCTTGGCGCTGGCCCCGCGCATCCGCGTCAACGCCATCGGCCCTGGCCCGGCGCTGCCCAGCAGCCGGCAGACGCCCGAGGCCTTTGCCCGCCAATGCGCCGCCGTGCCGCTGCGCCGCGGCACCAGCCCGGCGGAGGTCGGGCACGCCCTGCTCGCCATCCTGTCGCTGCCGGCCATGACCGGCCAGATGATCGCGCTGGACGGCGGGCAGCACCTGCAATGGGGCGCGCCCCCGGCCGATGCAGGCGCCGACGAATGACCGCCCGCTATGCCGACGCCGCCCAGCGCACCCGGCACGTCTTCCTGCGCGACATGGTGCTGCACGCCAGCATCGGCTGGTATCCGCACGAACACACGACCTTGCAGCGCGTCCAGGTCAACGTGGACCTGCAGGTGGACGAGGGCGACGGCACCGAGGACACGCTGGCGCGCGTGGTCAGCTACGAGGTCGTGGCCAACACCGTCCGGCACATCGTGGGCGCCGGGCATGTGAAGCTGGTGGAGACCCTGGCCGAGCGCATCGCCGACGCGTGCCTGGCCGACCCGCGTGTGCGCCTGGCGCGCGTCCGGGTGGAAAAGCTGGACATATTCCCGGACGCCGCCAGCGGGGGCGTGACGGTCGAACGGGCGCGTCCCTAGCGCCACACCTGCCGGGCCACATGCGATTTGTCCACGGCGAATCGTTGACTCCCAATGTTTGCAGGGACATGCGGGTTTTGGCTGACGAGACGGACTCGAAAACGCCATACGGCAAGTGATTACAGCATGTTACTGCCGATGCCCAAATCCTGGGCAACCTACGCCAAACCGCGGAAATCCGCCATGCGCCGCCTGCCGCCCATGCTCTCTCCACAGACTTATCCACAGATTCGGTGGATGAAACGCGATGCCCTGCACTTGAGCGGCCTGGCCCTCTGCCCCCATCTTGGCCAGACATGGACAACACCAGCGTAACGCCCGACCCGGGTGGCATCACCTTCCCCGGCCCGGCTGCCCCGACCGCCCCCAAGGGCGTCGCCGTGATCGAGCAGGCGCTGCTCACCATGCCCGCCAGCCCCGGCGTGTATCGCATGCTCGATGCGCGCGGGGAGGCGCTGTATGTCGGCAAGGCGAAAAGCCTCAAGAAGCGCGTCTATTCCTATACCCAGACCAACCGCCTGAATGAGCGGCTGCGGCGCATGGTGCACGACACCGTCGCCATGGAGATCGTGACGACGCACACCGAGGCCGAGGCGCTGCTGCTGGAGGCCAACCTCATCAAACGGCTGAAGCCGCGGTTCAACATCGTCCTGCGCGACGACAAGTCGTATCCCTGGCTGGTGCTGACAGAGGACCACGCCTTCCCGCAGATCGCCAAGCACCGCGGCGCGCGCAGCCGCAAGGGCAGCTATTACGGGCCGTTCGCGTCGGTGTGGTCGGTGAACCAGACGGTGAATGCCATGCAGCGCGTGTTCCTGCTGCGGTCGTGCCAGGACACGGTGTTCAACAACCGTAGCCGTCCGTGCCTGCTGCACCAGATCAAGCGCTGCTCCGCGCCGTGCGTGGGCCGGGTCACGCAGGACGAGTACGCCCACCTGGTGGACCAGGCCCGCGCGTTCCTGGGCGGCAAGGCGGGCAGCGTGCAGCAGGCGCTGGCGAAGGAAATGGAGCAGGCGGCGGAGGGGCTGGAGTTTGAGCGGGCGGCGGCGCTGCGGGACCGTATCCGCGGCCTGACGCACGTGCAGGGTACGGCCGTCATCAACCCCAACAGCCTGGTGGACGCGGACATCGTGGCCGGGCACCAGATTGGCGGGCAGACCTGCGTACAGGTGTTCTTCGTCCGCGGCGGGCGCAACAACGGCAACCGCGCCTTTTTTCCGACGCACGGGCGCGATGCCGAGCTGGGCGACGTGCTGGCCGCGTTCCTGGCCCAGTTCTACGACGACAAACCGCCGCCCCCCGTCGTGCTGCTAAACCAAGAGGTGCCCGAGACCGAGTTGGTGGAGGAGGCACTGACGCTGAAGGCCGGCAAGCGCGTGTCGCTGCATGTGCCAGTGCGCGGCGAAAAGCGGGCGGTGGTGCTGCATGCCGAGACCAACGCGCGGGAGGCGTTGGAGCGGCGCATGGCCGAAACGGCTGGGCAGGCCAAGCTGCTGGAGGCGGTGGCCAGCACGTTCGGCTTGGCCGGCGTGCCTGAGCGGATCGAGTGCTACGACAACTCCCACATCATGGGTACGGCCGCCTATGGCGTGATGGTCGTGTCCGGGCCGGACGGGTTTCAAAAGAATGCCTATCGCAAGTACAGCATCCGCGGCCCGATCGCGCCCGGTGACGACTTTGCCATGATGCGCGAAGTGCTGGACCGCCGCTTCGGCCGCGCGATCCGCGAACAGGCGGCAAGCGACGCTGGGGAGGGTGCGGCGCCCGCATTGCCAGACCTGCTGCTGATCGACGGCGGGGCCGGGCAGCTTTCGGCGGTGCGGGGTGTGATGGCCGATTTGGGACTGCACCAAATCCCGGTCGTGGCGATCGCCAAGGGTCCCGATCGCGACGCGGGGCGCGAGTGGTTCCACATGGACGGCCGCGTGCCTTTTCAGCTGCCGCCGCGTGACCCGGTGCTGTATTATTTACAACGGGTGCGGGACGAGACGCACCGCTTCGCCATCACCACCCACCGCGCCTCGCGCAGCCGGTCACTGGTGTCGTCTGAGTTGGACGAGGTGCCCGGCATCGGTCCGGCGCGGAAGCGGGCGTTGCTGAACCACTTTGGCTCGGCACGAGGGGTGAAAGCGGCGGGGCTGGCGGATTTGGAAAACGCGCCGGGCATTAATAAGGAAACGGCACAGAACGTGTATGCGTTCTTCCACCCGGGGCATGTGCGGGGGGCGGCTTAGGGTTTTTGGCTTTGGATGGTGGGTGCTTGTGGGGTGAGCGGCTTCTCCGAAGTAGGGAGGAGTTTGGCCGAAAGCGGCTATCGACTTGCCACTCAGTCAGCCGGCTGCTTCCGACATATGGCCCCTCGTTGTCTATGCACCCGTGGTCGGCTTGCCTATCTTCCTGTGCATGTCCCGCTCCCCCACTGCCGATCTGGCCCCGCTCATCAAGCTACTGCAGGCGGGCGTACCACCCGTCCGCGCTGCGACTGAACTTTCTCGCGTCCTGGCGATCTGGACAGCAGAACTCAAGGACGACGACGAGCAGCTACAGGAGCGGCTTTCCAGCTTGGCCGAGCAGATGACGACGGGGATCGAGGAGATGTACGTG
>JANONC010000287.1:0-2106 GCA_031420655.1 Rhodospirillales bacterium
CGGGGTGTTGACGACCGCCAGACCCCGGGCGCGCGCAGCATCCATGGCGATATGATCGGTGCCGACGCTAAAGGTGCCCAGCACGCGCACGCTGGCCGGCAGGGCGGCAATGGTGCCGGGGCCGAGCGTTTCGGCCGGGCAACACAACACCGCGTCGGCTCCGGCGGCCAGCGCCACGATCTGCGCTCCATCTAACCGCCTGTCCTCCGCATTGCCACGGACGGTGTAGGCCTGCGCCGCACGCGCCTCGATCTCGGGCGGCAACCGCCGGGTGATGAGCAGGGTGGGCATTTGACCTCCGCCGGGTTGGGATCAGCATAGGATGGGGCCGGTTCCGGGCAATCCCCTTGCCGGACCGGCAGGCGGCGGGCATTGTTATCCGATGCGATACGACCTGATCTTCCGCGACGCCACCGTGCTGGATGGCACCGGCGCACCCCGGCTGACGGCGGATGTCGGCGTGACTGGCGACCGGATCGTGGCAATGGGCGACCTGGGTGGCGTGGCGGCGGACCGGGAGGTGATTGCAACCGGCCTCGCCCTGGCGCCGGGCTTCATCGACGCGCACACCCATGACGACCGGGCAGTGCTGTGTGGCCCGTCCTGCATGCATTGCAAAACCAGCCAGGGTGTCACGACCGTCGTGGTGGGCAATTGCGGCATCAGCCTGTCGCCCGTTCGCATGGCACAGCGCCCCGTTCCCCCGCTCGATCTGCTGGGTGACGCGCAATGGTGGACTTTCGGCAGTTTTGGCGACTACGCGGAGCAACTCCGCCGCACGCCCGCCCCGGTCAATACCGTGGCACTGATCGGACACATGTCGCTACGAGTGGAAGCGTTGGGCGGCGACGTGGGGCGCGAGGCCACGGATGCGGAGGCGGAGCGGATGCGCCGGCGGCTGGCCGAGTGCCTGCACGAGGGTGCGACCGGCTTTTCGACCGGCCTTTATTACCCGCCCAACGCCGCCGCCACGACGGACGAGGTCATTGCCGTCGCTCAAGCCCTGCGTGAGTGCGGTGGCCTCTATGTCACGCACATGCGCGACGAGGGCGAGCACGTGCTGGAGTCCATCGAGGAGAGCCTCGCCATCGGTCGCGGTACCGCGGCACCCGTGGTCATAAGCCACCACAAATGCGCGATGCCCGAAAACTACGGCCGGTCGCAGGCCACCCTCGCTGCGATTGACGCTGGTGCGCGGGGCCAGCGCGTCGCCTTCGACGTATATCCGTATGCCGCCGCAAGCACCGTGTTGATGCCCGGCCGCGTGCGTCCGGATGTGCCAGTGCGCCTCACGTGGTCCGTGCCGCATCCGGAACTGGCCGGGCGCATGCTGACCGGGATTGCTGCAGAATGGGGCGTCACGCTGCATGAGGCGTGCGAGCGGCTGCTACCGGCAGGTGCCATCTACTTCCAAATGGACGAGGCGGACGTGCAGCGTATTTTGGCCCATCCCGGGGCGATGATTGGCAGTGACGGTCTGCCGCATGACGCGTTGCCGCACCCGCGGCTGTGGGGCACGTTCCCGCGCGTGCTGGGCCACTATGCGCGTGACCTGGGCCTATTCAGCCTCGAAGCTGCGGTTCACAAGATGACGGGACGCACCGCCGCCGTGTTCGGCCTTGCGGATCGCGGGGTGATCCGGCCCGGTGCATTCGCAGACCTGGTCCTGTTCGACCCGGCGACCATTCGCGATTTGGCTGATTTCGATCACCCCACCCGTCCCGCCGAGGGTATTGTCGAAACCTGGGTCAATGGCGTTAGCACCTACTTGCCAGGCCGCCCGGACGCGAGTGCCGGACGCGTTTTGACGGGTCGCCCGTCATAGGTGTGTTAATAGTGCAACTCTCGCCGTTCAGAGTGTGACTTTCCTGTGTCGGGCATTGCCGGAAAGAAAGCAACGTAAGATAAGTCCGGCGTTCGGTGCCACCGAGCCCCGCATATTTGGCCTGAAAAGAAACATCCTATGACGCGCATCCTCTCCATTGCCATCGCCGCCTTGTTCCTGACCGCCGTCGCCGCCCCGTCGGCCGAGGCAGCCCGCCGCCGCCATCGCACAGTGCACCACACCGCCAAGCACATGACGGCCAAGCAAAGCCGTATGGCCCG
>JANONC010000288.1:0-1511 GCA_031420655.1 Rhodospirillales bacterium
GCAGCGCTGCGGCTCCGGTGCGGGCAGGCGCTGCCCTCGAAGACCCCTTCACCCCGACCCTCTCCCGGAGAGAAAGGGGGCAGCGGCACCTCTCTCATTCCGCCAGCATCACGCAGGCGTCCGGCGTCCAGGACACCACGACGGCGCTGCCCGGCGGCAGCAGCGCGGCGACGCCATTGGATAAGGATTGGGACACCAGCAGCGCCGAGCCGCCTGCCAGCCGCACCTCATGGTCCACGGCGTCGCCCCGATATGCGCTGTCCACCACCGTGCCCGCGGCGGCATTCGGCCCTGGCTCGGTGCCCGGCATAATCTGCAGCCGCTCCGGCCGTAGCGCCACGTGAACGGGCGCGCCGGTGGGGCAGGGCGCCGGTCCGGCAGCATGCATCGGGCCGATCCCATCAAGCTCCAGCACCGCCGGCGGCCCGGCATCCCGCACACGCCCCGGCAGGATGTTGGCCGCCCCCATGAAGGCCGCGACGTAGCGGCTGGCTGGCCGTTCGTAGATGTCGGCGGGCGTGCCGACCTGCGTCAGCCGGCCGTTGTGCAGAAGGCCGATGCGGGTGGCCATCGCCAGAGCCTCGTCCTGGTCGTGCGTCACCAGCACGAAGGTGGTGCCGGTTTCGCGCTGCACGCGCAGCAGCTCGCGCCGGGTTTGCTCGCGCAGGCCGCGGTCCAGGGCGGACATCGGTTCGTCCAGCAGCAGCAGCCGGGGGCGGGGGGCCAGGGCACGGGCCAGCGCCACGCGCTGCCGCTGGCCGCCGGACAGCGCGTCCGGCCGCCGCCCGGCAAAGTCCTGCAGCCGCACCAGTTCCAGCAGCGCCCCCACCCGTTGCGCGATTTCCGCCCGGGGCACACCCTGCCGGCGCAGGCCGAAGCCCACGTTGTCCGCCACGCTCATGTGCGGGAACAGCGCGTAGGACTGGAAGGTCGTGTTCACCGGGCGCCGGTGCGGCGGCAACCGCGTGATGTCCTGCCCGCCCAGCACGATCCGCCCGGCGCTAGGCTGGATGAAGCCGCCCAGCGCCCGCAGCAGCGTCGTCTTGCCCGACCCGGACCCGCCGAGCAGCACGAACATCTCCCCCGCCGCGATCTCCAGGTCCAGCCGATCCAGCGCGACCGCTGGGCCGTAGCGGACCGTCAGCCCCTCGACTGAGACGGCCTCGGCAAGGCCAGTGCCCGGCCGCGCGCTGCCCCGCGTCGGGCTACCAGTGTCCGGCACCGCAGAGCCGGGCGCAGCAGGCTCCGGCATTGCACGTCCCAGTACCGGACTTCCTTGCACCGCACGCCCTAGCACCGCTTCACCTGGCGCAACCGCAGGCAGGCCCGCTCCACACGGTCGTATGGGCATGGCGGCGGCCTGCACGGCAGGGTCTGCCCAGGTCGGCCCAGCCGAGGCAGGCGACGGCCCGCGGCAGCCCGCGCGGCAGGGTCTGCCCCCAACCGCTTACGATCCGGCCTTGAACCGCGCCCACATCCGCGTCCGCGCCCGCTCCGCTGCTTGGGACGGC
>JANONC010000289.1:0-2053 GCA_031420655.1 Rhodospirillales bacterium
CTATCGCAGCTGGGGTGCCAGTGTGGTCGGTATGACCAACATGCCCGAAGCCAAGCTCGCGCGCGAAGCGGAGCTTTGTTATGCGACGGTTGCGATGGTAACCGACTACGATTGCTGGCGCGCCGGGCATGACGCGGTGACTGTCGATGAAGTCGTGCGCGTGATGCATGATAATGCGGAGCGGGCGAGGGCGTTGATCCAGGCGGTTATTCCCCGGCTGGGCGCGCCGCGCGGTCTTTGCCCGGCGGGATGCGACCGGGCGCTCACGTACGCAATGATCACAGCCCCCAGCCACCGCAGCCCAGCGATGCTTGATAAGCTGGATGCGGTGGCGGGCCGTGTGCTTAGGGCCGCCGCACCATGAAAAACACGACGGTGACTGCCAGCAGGCCGATGTACCAGCCGCTTCCGCCGGGCATGGTGTCCCAGCTCCACTGCACCAGCGGGTAGGGTGATGCAAAGAGCAGAAGGACAAGGAGCAGGGTAAAAAACCAAGGCAGCATCGGACCTCTCCGGGATGGAAGTCACCCGTTATTCAACGATGCTCCTGTAACTAAAGCTAGAGCACCTTCCAATCAGGCTACATCGCCTGGGCGGAACGGGTGTTCGCTAAACCTTTGATATGCCGGATCAGAGAAATGCTAGCTCTCACCGACGCACTTTTCATCGGTCGGCACGCTGAAACAAAGAAGCAGGTGGTCCGGAGCAGGAGTTCGCTGCTTTTGCGAACTTCAGAACCGGGACATTAGAGCGGCATGGCGAAGCGCTGGAACGAACGAACCAGAGCTTCGTAAATAGGACGCTTGAACGGTGCGGCCAAGCCAGGCAGCTCCGGCAGCGGCGTCCAGCGCCAGGCGTTGAACTCCGGATGCGGATCGAGGTCGAGCCGGATATCGCTGTCCTGACCGATAAAGCGCAGCGCAAACCAGCGCTGCCGCTGGCCCCGGTACCGGCCGCCCAATGCACGGCCGATCAGCTCCGGTGGCAGGTCGTATGTCAGCCAGTCCGCATGCTCGCCAATGATATCGGCGCGTGCGGTGCCGATTTCCTCCTCCAACTCACGCAGCACCGCCGCGCGCGGGTCTTCATCGGCGTCAATCCCGCCCTGGGGCAACTGCCAGCCGCCAGCCGCGCCTTCGGCATTGGGTAAATCGGCCCGGCGGGCGACAAAGACCTGGCCACGCCGGTCGAACAACACGGCACCGACATTGGGGCGATATGGCAATGTCATGGCGCGTCAGTCACAGGCACCTGTACCAGTGCGCTGACCGGGACCATCACGAACCCCCGCTGCTCCAGCAATCCGGCCCACGCTACCAGACGCTCGACCGTCGCGCGCCGGGGTGGGCCGGCCAGGGCGATGGCAAAGCCGCGTTCCCGTGCCATAGCCTCGATCGCGGCCAGCCTGTCTTCGAACTCGTCGCGCGCCGGCCGGTCATCCGCCACGGCACTGACGGTTGCGTGCGGGAGCGCCAGTGGTAAGCCTGGGCCGCCCGGGCGTGGGTCGAGGTAGTAAAGGCCGCGCCGCGAAACCTCCTCGAGCATTGCTTTGAACGAGCTGATCTGGGCAGCGAAACGCTCCCCACGCAAGCCGTTATCGCCCGCACCAGTGACCCCGGCATAGCCCTGCGTCCGGCCCAGCGCCCATTCGAGGTTGATCCGGTTATCCTCGGCGCTGGCACCCGTCATCAACGCCCGGCGCCCGGCAGAGTCCGCTCCTTCCGCCTCCATCGGGACGGTGGCGAGCAATTCGTTGCCATGGGCCCGGGCGAGGTCCAGCACCGGTGTGGCATTGCTGGCATAGGGTGAGATGGCCAGCGTGACGGTGGGCGGTAGGGCGCGGATCGCCGCGATGCTATCCACCTCCGACAGGCCGAGGCCGGACAGCACGAGCGCCACGCGCGGCCGGTCCGTAACGGGACTGGGCCGGGCATAGGCCACGCGCGGCAGGGTCCCATCCGGTCCAACCCGTGGCAGCATGGCCCCCGGAACCGCCAGCGACGGCTCCAACAAGGCAGGGCGTGGAACCCGCAACCCATCGACGGGCGGTGCC
>JANONC010000290.1:0-1637 GCA_031420655.1 Rhodospirillales bacterium
CGTCCACCAGCGTGAGCGGTGCGACGCAAGTCGTGGTTCAATTCGACCTCGACCGAAACATCGACGGGGCTGCGCTCGATGTGCAGGCGGCCATCAACAACGCCGGTGGGCAGTTGCCGAAAAACCTGCCTAGCCCTCCCGTCTACCGCAAGGTGAACCCGGCCGACAGCCCCATCCTGATCATCGCCGTTCAGTCGGACGCGTTGCCGTTGATCGAAGTGAACGACTACGCCGACAATATCCTTAGCCAGCAGATCTCGCAGATCAGTGGCGTGTCCCTGGTGTCGATCGGCGGCGAACAGAAGCGCGCTATCCGCGTGCAGGTCGATCCGGCCCGGCTGGCAGCAATGGGCATGACGCTGGAAGATGTGCGCCAGCTTTTGGTGACCGCGACGGTGGATGCGCCAAAGGGTTCGATCGACGGGGCGCAGCGCACGTTTGCAATTTATGCCAACGATCAGTTGACCCAGGCCGGGCCCTTCAACGACGTGGTTCTCGCGTACCGCAATGGCGCGCCCGTGCGGGTCAGCGACATCGGTTCCGCTGTGCCGGGCCCGGAAAACGCGCGGCTGGCGGGCTGGCAGAACGGCAAGCGCGGCATCCAGCTGCTAGTCTTCAAGCAACCCGGTGCCAACGTGATCGACACGGTTGAGCGGATCAAGGCCGCAATGCCGCAACTGCAGGCCGCCATCCCGCCCGCGGTCAAGGTTCAGATCATTGTGGACCGCACGATCACGATCCGTGCCTCACTAAAAGAGGTGCAGTTCACGCTCGGGCTTTCGGTGGCCCTGGTGGTGATGGTCATCTTCGTCTTCCTGCGCAGCTTCTGGGCGACCGTCATCCCCTCCGTAACGGTGCCGCTGGCGCTCGTGGGCACGTTTGCCGTCATGTACCTGTTTAACTACAGCCTCAATAACCTCACGCTCATGGCGCTTACGATCGCGGTCGGCTTCGTCGTCGACGATGCGATCGTGATGCTGGAGAACATCTATCGCCACATCGAAGAAGGCATGCACCCGCGGGACGCCGCGTTGCAGGGCGCGAGCGAAATCGGCTTCACCATCATCAGTATCAGCCTATCGTTGATCGCCGTCTTCATTCCGCTCCTGCTGATGGGCGGCATCGTCGGGCGGTTATTCCGGGAATTTGCGATGACGGTCGCGATCGCCGTCGTGGTGTCGGCCTTCGTGTCCCTCACCCTCACACCCATGATGTGCTCGCGCTTCCTAAAGCAAGAGTCCAATCACGGGCGGCTGTACCGTATCGTAGAGCGTGGGTTCGACTTGCTGCTGTCAGGTTACCGCCGCACGCTCGATATTGCGTTACGGTTCCAGTTCGTGACGCTCATGGTGTTCTTGGGCACCGTGGTGCTAACGGGCGTGCTCTACACCCAAATTCCGAAGGGCTTCTTCCCGACGCAGGACACCGGTGTCATGCTGGGCATCACCGAAGCCGGGCAGGATGTGAGCTTTGGCGAGATGGCACGGCGCCAAGTAATCGCGGCCGACATCGTGGCCCAGGACCCGGCCGTGCTGGCGGTGTCCAGCAGCATCGGTGCCGGTCTTGGCGGGCAAACCGGCAACAACGGGCGGCTGTGGATCTCGCTCAAAAACTTCGAGGACCGGCACGACGACGCC
>JANONC010000291.1:0-19442 GCA_031420655.1 Rhodospirillales bacterium
TCTCTTTTCTCTGCCCTATCCCGGGCGATTGTCATTGCGCGTACAGCCTTGGTCTGTGCGCAAACAGGTAGGTGTTGATGCAGTCCCACCCACCGGCCGCCCGTCGCGAAGCGTTTGCCGCGCATGAGGCGGCACCCGCCCCGGCCGTCCACCCCATGTCCGCCCAGCCTATGTCCGCCCAGCCCATGTCCGCCCAGCCCGAAGGCCTCATGCAAGCCTGGACCCGCATCCGCATGCGTTTGCAGCGTGAGGTGGGAGAAGCTGAATACCGCTCCTGGCTGCGCCACATGGCGCTTGTCGGTCAGGACGGGGATGAGGTGACCGTGAGCCTGCCGTCCGGCTTCCTGCGCGACCGCGTGCGCAGCCACTATGCCGATAAACTGAATGGCTTGTGGCAAGCCGAGTATCCGGGGATCCGCCGGGTCGACCTGCGGATCGGTGGTGGGCTGGAGCCGTCGGACATTGCCACGCTAGTCCCCGCTCCCGCTGATTTCCCCGTCAACTCCGTCGCTAAACCCGCGGCCGAACCGGCTGCCGAACCGCCCGCGCGCGAAGTTGCTGGGCCGCTCGACACCCGCTTCGAATTCGACAGCTTCGTCGTCGGCAAACCGAACGAGTTCGCCTATGCCTGCGCCCGCCGCGTGGCGGAACATCCGAGCAGCCCCGGCTTTAATCCGCTGTTCCTCTATGGCGGCGTGGGACTGGGCAAAACACACCTTATGCACGCCATCGGGCTGGAACTGGCCCGCAAGGAAGGCCCGCCCGTCAGCGTCGCCTACATGAGCGCCGAGAAGTTCATGTACCGCTTCATCGCCGCCATCCGCGGCCAGAGCACGATGGAGTTCAAGGAACAGCTGCGCAGCGTCGACGTGCTGATGGTGGACGACCTGCAATTCCTGATCGGCAAGGACAACACACAGGAAGAGTTCTTCCATACGTTCAACGCCCTGGTGGACGCCGGCAAGCAGATCGTCGTGAGCGCGGACAAGTCGCCGTCGGATTTGAGCGGCCTTGAAGACCGGCTCCGCACCCGGCTCGGTTGCGGCATGGTCGCCGACCTGCATGCCACCACGCTCGAGCTGCGCATCTCTATCCTGCAGGCCAAGGTGGCGCGCACCGGGACAGAAATCAGCGCCAAGGTACTGGAGTTCCTGGCGCACAAGATCACGTCCAACATCCGTGAGTTGGAGGGCAGCCTCAATCGCCTCATCGCCCATGCCAACCTGTTCAACCGGCCCATCACGCTCGAAAGCACGCAGGAGGTCCTGCACGACATCCTGAAGTCCCATGACCGCCGGGTGACAATCGAGGAGATCCAGAAGCGGGTCGCCGAGCATTGGAACATCCGCCTGGCAGACATGAGCAGCGCCCGCCGCGCCCGCGCCGTCGCGCGCCCCCGGCAGGTGGCCATGTATCTGTCCAAGCAACTCACCAGTCGCTCGCTGCCGGAAATCGGGCGACGCTTTGGCGACCGCGATCATACGACCGTCATGCACGCCGTCAGCCGCGTGACGGAGCTGATGGCGGCCGACGCAGATTTCGCCGAGCGGGTTGAACTGGTGCGGCGCGTGCTCGAAGGCTAAGCGAACTGGATCGAGCTTAAAAACGGGACACTAGCCGCCGCTCACGGAATCACTACACTCTGGCGCCCGCTACTCTGAAAGCTGTCCCATGAAGTTCAAGGCCGACCGCGCCACGTTGATCAAGGCGCTGGCGCATATCTCGAGCGTGGCCGAAAAGCGCAACACGATTCCGATCTTGGCCAACGCGCTGATCCAGGTGAAGGACGGCCAGCTCAGCTTTACCGCGACCGATATGGAGATCGCGGTCGTGGAAGAAGTCGCCGCCAGCACGTCGCGCGATGGGGCCACCACGGCACCGGCTGCCACGCTGTACGATATTGTGCGGAAGTTGCCGGACGCCGCCGAGATCGAGTTGGAGCTGACGGGCGAGCAGCTCGCGTTGCGGGCCGGAAAGTACAAAACCAGCCTGGTCACGCTACCGGTAGACGATTTTCCCAACATGACGGCGGGCACCCTGCCCCACCGGTTCACGCTCTCGGCCCTACAACTCCGTGGCCTGATCGACCGGACCCGCTTTGCCATCAGCACTGAAGAAACCCGCTATTACCTGAACGGCATTTACTTCCACGCGACCGAACACGCCCCGCGCATGTTGCGTGCGGTCGCCACCGATGGCCACCGCCTGGCGCGTGTGGAAGAGCCGCTGCCCGACGGCGCGGGCGGCATGCCCGGCGTCATCATCCCGCGCAAGACGGTGGGCGAAATCCGCAAGCTGCTCGATGAGGAGCTAGGCGACGTCGAAGTGTCGCTGTCCGACACGCGCATCCAGTTCCGCGCCGGCAGCGTCACCCTGACCAGCAAGCTGATCGACGGCACTTTCCCAGAGTACGAGCGTGTGATCCCGGCCGATAACGACAAGGTGCTGACCGTCGGCGTGGACGATTTCGCCCGTGCGGTGGAGCGCGTGGCCGCCATCAGCAGCGAGAAGTCGCGCCCGGTGAAAATGTCGCTCGACACCGGCCTGCTCACGCTGTCAGCCGCCAGCCCCGAGCAAGGCACCGCCAGCGAGGAGTTGGACGAAGGCCGCGTGACGTATGCGTCGGGTAAGCTCGAAATCGGGTTCCAGGCCCGATATCTGAAGGACATCACCGACCAGATCGGCAAGCAGGTGGAGTTCCACTTTTCCGATGGGTCGGCACCCACGGTCGTACGCGACGCGAGCGACAGCAGCGCCCTGTATGTCCTGATGCCGATGCGCGTGTAACGCCGGGGCGCCGTGCAGCAGCCGACCCTCGATCGCCCGGCCGGGGCCGCACCGCCGGCTGACTGGCCGGGCGCGCTCAAGACGATCTACGGCCTGGTCATGGCCGCCACGCAGCCGATGATGGTGGCGGGCGGGCCGAACCTCGTTGCGTTCTACAATCCGGCATTTATCCCCATCCTGGGCCACAAGCATCCGCGTGCGATGGGCCAGCCCTATAGCGCCATCTGGTCCGAGGTCTGGCTGGAGCTGCAACCGCTGATCGATCCCGTCTTGCAGGGCGAGGCAACTTATTTCGACAGTATGGCCTTCGCGCTCGAGGGGCGCGACGACCGCGTCGTGGGCTGGTTCAACTTCTCGCTCACCCCCGTGCGGGACGACGCGGGCGCAGTGGCCGGTTTTCTCGTCGTCGTGTCGGACACGACCGAGACCGTCCTGCTGCAACAACGCCAGCGCTTCGGCCTGGAATTGGAGCGAGTGCTGCGCGAACACGCCCAGCCCCAACGCGTGCTGCAGGCGGCCGCCGACCTGCTCGGCCCCTACCTGCACGTCATGCGTTGCGCGTATGCAGAAGTGAACGAAACGACGGGTCTGCTGTCGATCCAGGCGGATTGGACCGACGATCACGCGCCGGGCCTGGCCGGGCAGCACTCCCTCTCGGTGTTTTTGCCCGCGGAGCTTGCTGGCTTGCGCGCCGGCGTAGCTGTGCGGATTAGCCATGTTGTCCCGACCGGCTCGTTCCTGTTCCGCGCCGCACTCATCGTGCCGGTCATCAAGGCCGGTGCGCTGGTGGCGCTCCTGCTGGTCGATCAGGACACACCTCGGCATTGGACGGATGCCGAGGAAGGCCTGGTGCACGATGTGGCCGAGCGCACCTGGGCCGCCGCCGCGCACGCCCGCACCGAAACCGAAATCCAGGAGCTGAACCACACGCTGGAACTGCGCGTGGCCGAACGCACGGCCGAACGTGACCGGCTGTGGCGCAGCGCGCAGGAACTGATCATCGTCGTCGACAGGAAACATACGTTCGTGTCCGTCAATCCGGCCAGCCGGACCATGCTGGGCTACGAACCCGACGACTTGATGGGCCGCACGGTGTTTGGCTTCATGCATCCAGACGACGCGAAGCTGTCGCGCAAGAACGTCACCACCTACCGGCCGGGCGAAATACGCGCGACCGAGATCCGCTATCGCCACGCCGACGGCTCCTATCGCACCATCGCCTGGAATGTCGTGTTCGACGGTGATCTGTTCTATGCAAGCGGCCGCAACGTCACGACGGAGCGGGAGACCGTGCGGGCGTTGCAGGAATCTGAAGCACGGCTGCAAGCGGTGTTCGAAAGTAGCTACCAGCTGAAATGGCTGCTTCGGCTCGACGGGTCCGTCATGGCCGTCAATGCAACGGCGCAGGACGCGATCGGACCGTGCGACACACAGGGTCAGGCCTTCTGGGCCACACCGTGGTTCAACGCGACGGCCGGCATGGCGCAGCAGATCGAGGCCGCCGTGCTGGAGGCACAAACCGGCCAAGCCCATCAGTCGGAGGTCGAGCTCGATCTGCCCGGCGGGTTGCGCCGCTTCGACCTTTCCATCCGGCCGATCCCAAGCCTGGACGGCACGACGATCGCTATCATGCCCGAAGCGCTAGACGTCACCGAGCGCCGCGCGACGGAAGAGGCGTTGCGCCAGTCGCAAAAGATGGAGGCG
Organism: Rhodospirillales bacterium; assembly: GCA_031420655.1. GTDB lineage: Bacteria > Pseudomonadota > Alphaproteobacteria > Acetobacterales > Acetobacteraceae > JANPPS01. The sequence goes on from JANONC010000291.1 coordinate 4,492, forward strand.
GTCGGCCAGCTGACCGGCGGGCTCGCGCATGATTTTAACAATCTGCTGACCGGCATTGGCGGCGCGCTCGACATGATCAAAATCCGGCTCGCGCAGGGGCGGGGATCCGAGGTCCCGGCCTATGTCAGCACGGCGCAGGACGCCGCCCGGCGCGCCGCGGCCCTTACGCACCGGCTGCTGGCCTTCTCGCGCCGGCAAACCCTGTCGCCCCGGCGGCTTGACGCCAACGACCTCGTTCAGGGCATGGTCGAGCTCATCGGCCGCACGGTTGGGTCCAGCGTTGCGCTGGTGGTGAATGCCACACCCGGCCTGCCGCCCGTGCTGGCCGACGCAAACCAGCTCGAGAACGCGATCCTGAACCTGTGCCTGAATGCGCAAGACGCGATGCCGGTTGGCGGTACGCTCACGATCGATACCGCTGTCGTGCCGGGTGAGGCGGATTTGCCGGCCGGGCCGCTTGTGGCGCTGACCGTGTCCGACACGGGCACCGGGATGGCGCAGAGCGTGGCCGCGCGCGCGTTTGACCCATTCTTTACCACCAAGCCGCTCGGCACCGGCACTGGGCTTGGCCTGTCGATGGTGTACGGCTTCGCGCGCCAGTCAGGCGGGGAGGCCCGCATCGTGTCCCATCCTGGCAAGGGTACCGCCGTCACGCTCTATTTCCCCGCCCAGCCCGGCCTGGCGCAGGCCATCACGCCCCCCGCCCCACTGTCGCCCGCCCCGCTGTCACCCGTCCCGCTATCGCCCGCGCCCGACCGTGGTGAAACGGTGCTGGTCGTTGAAGATGAGGATGCAATCCGGATGCTGATCAACGAGGTGCTGTGCGATTGCGGCTACACCGTTTTGTTGGCCGAGGACGGCCCGGCAGCGCTGCGCGTGTTGCAGTCCACCGCCGCGATCGATGTGATGCTGACCGACATCGGCCTGCCCAAGGGCATCAACGGCCGCCAGTTGGCAGAGCTGGCGCGGACCGGCCGGCCCGGCCTGCCGGTGTTGCTCATGTCCGGCTTTGCGGCCGGGTCCGTGCTGGGTGACGGCAACCTTGAACCCGGCATAGCGCTGCTGACGAAGCCGTTCACCATGGCCGCGCTCACTCTACGCATCCAGGAGCTACTCACCCCGTCATGACCGCCCCGTTATGACGCCCGCTCCGTGACGGAGGCGGCCGGGGTCATCACCCGGGTCACGCTCACGCAGTTCCGGAGCTACGCGGGCCTGACCTGGCAGCCCGCCGCCGGTGTGTCGGTGCTGACGGGCCCGAATGGCAGTGGCAAGACCAACGTGCTGGAAGGCGTGTCGCTGCTGGTTCCCGGCCGCGGCCTGCGTCAGGCGCGCCTGGCCGGGCTACAGCGCCTGGGCAGCACCGGAAGCTGGGGCGTAGCGGCGCAGCTCGGTCCGGACACGACGCTCGCGACCGGCGCCGTGCCGGGCGGTCCGCCCGACCGGCGCGTGTTCCGCCTGAACGGCGCGGCACCGCGTAACCAGGCCGAGGTCGCGGCGACACTGGCCGCAGTCTGGCTCGTGCCGCAAATGGACCGGCTGTTTCAGGACGGCGCCACGGCCCGGCGGCGTTTTCTGGATCGGCTGGTGTGGGCTTTGGCACCCGGCCACGCCCGGGAGGTATCGGCGTACGAAACCGCGCTGGCCAGCCGCAACCGGCTGCTGGCGCAGGGGGCGGAGGCCGCCTGGCTCGCGGCGACCGAGGACAGCATGGCCCGCCACGCCGTTGCCGCGACCGCCGCCCGGGTCGCCATGGTGGCCCAGTTAAACGGCGCGGTACCCAGCGCATTCCCGGCCGCACACCTCACGCTGATCGACCCGGTCGCAGACCGGCTGGCCCGGTCGCCGGCCCTGGCGGTGGAGGACTGGCTGCGGGACAGCTGGGCCGGCACACGGGCGCGGGACGCGGCGGCGGGTGTTACGCTGCCCGGCGCACACCGGGCCGATCTGGCGCTGACCGATGCCGCCACCGGCCGGCCCGCCGCCCAGGCCAGCACGGGGCAGCAGAAGGCTCTGCTGCTTGGCGTCGTGCTGACCCATGCGGGTCTTATTACCGCCGCCCGCGGCCGCCCGCCGCTCCTGCTCCTGGATGAACCGGCGGTGCATTTGGATAGCGGACGCCGGGCGGCGCTGTGGGCGGCGCTGGTGGATACGCAAGCGCAGGTCATGCTGACCGGCACGGATCCGGACGTATTTTCACCCCTGCGGGGCCAAGCCCAGGGCTGGATAACGGGCGACGGCGCGCTCGTGCCCGATCCGTGGTTTACGCGCGCAGTGTAAAGCGGCCTGGCTATGGGATTTTGCCCCGGTTGCGCCTATGTTTGCACATGTCAAACACGCCCGAATCGACACCAGAATCGACGCCCGAATCGACCCCCGGAACCACGCCGGGCGGCCAGCCCGGTCCGGCTCCGGCACCCGAGGCCTATGACGCCTCGTCCATCACCGTCCTACGTGGGTTGGAGGCGGTGCGCAAACGGCCCGGCATGTACATCGGTGACACGGATGACGGCTCCGGCCTGCATCACATGGCGTTCGAGATCATCGACAACGCGGTCGACGAGGCCCAAGCCGGCTACGCCACCCGCTGCGAGCTGACGCTGAACGGCGATGGCAGCGTGACCGTGCGCGACGACGGCCGCGGCATCCCGACCGGCATTCACGAGGAAGAAGGCGTGAGTGCCGCCGAAGTCGTTCTGACCCGGCTGCATGCGGGCGGCAAGTTCAACCAAAATAGCTCCAAGGTCTCGGGCGGCCTGCACGGCGTAGGGGCCGCCGTCGTCAATGCCTTGTCCGAATGGATGGAGGTCCGCATTTGGCAAAGCGGCACCGAACACTTCATCCGGTTCGAGCATGGCGACACGACGGAGCCGCTGCGCATCATCGGCCCAAGTGACGCGCATACCGGTACGCAGGTGACGTTCAAGCCCAGCAGCGGCACCTTCACCAAGACCGAGTACGATTTTGCGATTCTCGAGCGGCGACTGCGTGAGCTTGCTTTCCTCAACTCCGGCATGGAGATCGTGCTGCGGGACGAACGGCACGCGCCGGCGCAGGAGGTGCAGTTCAAGTACGATGGTGGGCTGATCGCCTTCGTCAAATGGCTCGACCGTGGCAAGACGCCGGTCCTGGCCGAACCCATCAGCGTCACCACCGAGGAAAGCCAGGTCGGCATCCGGGTGGAGTTCGCGATGGGCTGGAACGACAGCTTTCATGAGACGATGCTGTGTTTCACCAACAATATTCCCCAGCGCGACGGCGGTACGCACCTGGCCGGGTTCCGCCAGGCACTGACGCGGATCGTCGGCAAATACGCCGAGAGCATGGGCAAGAAGGAAAAGCTCGACCTGGTCGGCGATGACATGCGGGAGGGCATGACGGCGGTACTGTCGGTCAAGGTGCCGGACCCGAAATTCAGCAGCCAAACCAAGGACAAGCTGGTCAGCAGCGAGGTGCAGCCCGTGGTGCAGGCGGCCGTCGCCGACACCGTCAGCCATTGGTTCGAAACTCACCCGCGTGAGGCCAAGGCCATCATCCAAAAGGTGATGGACGCCGCCAGTGCCCGCGAGGCCGCCCGCCGCGCCCGAGACCTGACGCGGCGCAAGGGCGTGTTGGACATAAGCTCCCTGCCGGGCAAGCTGGCGGATTGCCAGGAGCGGGACCCGGCCAAGTGCGAGATCTTCATCGTAGAAGGCGACAGCGCTGGCGGCTCTGCCAAGCAGGGGCGCGACCGAAAGTTTCAGGCGATCCTGCCGCTTAAGGGTAAAATCTTAAACGTCGAGCGTGCACGGTTCGATCGCATGCTCGGCAGCCAAGAGATTGGTACGCTGATCACGGCATTGGGCACCGGCATTGGGCCAGGCAAGCCGGAGGAAGGCGGGTTCGACGTGAGCAAGCTGCGCTACCACCGCATCAACATCATGACGGACGCGGACGTCGACGGCAGCCACATCCGCACCCTGCTGCTCACGTTCTTCTACCGCCAGATGCCCGAGCTGATCGAGCGCGGGCACCTGTATATCGCCCAGCCCCCGCTGTACCGGGCCAAGCGCGGTAACGATGAGCGGTACCTGAAGAACGACGCGGCGCTGGAGGACTTCCTGCTGGACAAGGCACTGGGCGAGGCGCGCCTGACCTACGCCAACGGCCGGGAGTATGCGGGCGACGAGATGGTCGCTGAACTCGCGTGGTTGCGGCAGGCAGCGGCCAACGTTCGCAGCCTTGGTACGTCCATGCCGACCCAGTATGTGGAGCAGGCTGCGATCGCCGGCGCGCTGACTCCCGATGTGGGCCGGGCGCTGTCGGTCAGCCAAAAGCTGGCCGGGCGGTTGAACGATATCTCGTTGCCGTCCGAACGCACCTGGATCGTGACGCCGGACGAGCGCGGCCTGCATCTCGCCCGCACCGTGCGCGGCGTGGCGGAGCGGTTCGACATCGATGCAGTGGCACTCCGCAGCAGCGACGCACGATGGCTCGATGAACGGTCCGGCGCACTGCTGGAACGGTTTGCCACCCCGGCGCTGCTTGCGCTCGACCGCAGCGAGAGCCGCGTACCCGGGCCGGCCAGTGCGTTCGACCGCCTGCTGGCGCAAGGACGCAAGGGGCTCAGCATCCAGCGGTTCAAGGGCCTGGGCGAGATGAACGCCGATCAGCTCTGGCGCACAACGCTCGACCCGCTCTACCGCACCTTGCTGCAGGTGAAGGTGGGCGACGCCGAGGATGCAGGCCAGGTGTTTTCGACCCTCATGGGTGACGTAGTGGAGCCGCGGCGCGAGTTCATTGTCGGCAATGCGCTAAAGGTCGCGAACCTGGACGTGTGATGGCATTGCCGGTAGCGGCCTATGTCGCCGTCAGCGTCACTGATCCCGGTACGGGCATGAGTGCGCAGACGCAGGCCAAAGCGTTCGAACCGTGCTTTACCACCAAGCCGATCGGTGCCGGGCCGAGTCTGGGTTTCAGTCAGGTGTATGGCTTCGCGCATAGAGCGGGCGGTGCCGTGGTCATCACCGCGAGCCCCGGCGAGGGCACGACGGTCGAGCTTTTCTTCCCCCAAGCCACCGCCCCCGCGCCTGTCATGGCCCGCACCGCCAGCACCGGAGTCCACGCATGACCGACCCCGCCCTTCTTGCCGTAGCGAGCCTGTGGCTGCTGTCGCTGCTGGTGGCGGTGTGGCTTGCGCGCCGGGGTGGGGTGCCAGGTGCGCTCTATCGCGAGACGGGATCCCGGCTGCAGGACGCGCTGGCGCAGGCTGGCACATGGCGGGGTGAGGCGGAGCAGGCCAAGCTTCAACTCGCGGTCGAGACGGAGCGGACGGCACGGCTCGAAATCGTGGAACGGAGCCTCGATCAGAGCCACGCGACCGAGGCTAAACTCGGTGCCGACCTGGCCGCTGCCGCAGCGCTGGCGACACAAGAACGGGCCCATGCCGCCGCAAGCCTCAAGCTACTGCAAGAGACGCGGGAGCAGATGACACTGGAGTTCGGGCAGTTAGCCCATCGCGTGACAGCCCAGCATAGCGAGACGTTCAAGACGCAAAACAAGGAGCAGATGGACGCGCTGCTAGCCCCCATGCGCGAGAAGATAACCGAGTTCCACGGATGGCTCGCGACGACGCACAAGGAAAGTATCGAGGGCCGCGCCGGGCTGGCGGAACACTTGAAGCTAGTGCTGCAGCACGGTGCCACGATGACGGAGGAGACGGCCAAGCTCACCCGGGCGCTAAAGGGCGACGTGCGCCAGCAAGGCGCCTGGGGCGAGATGATCCTGGAGGCACTGCTGGAACGCTCCGGCCTGACGCGTGGGGAACATTATGAGCACCAAGGCAGCATCACCGGCGACGAAGGCCAGCGGCTGCGCCCGGATATCGTCTTGCACCTAACTACCGAGCAGCGCGTCGTGATCGACAGCAAGGTCTCACTGACCGCGTTCGATGGCTTTGTAAATGCCGAGAGCGATGCGGCCAAGCAGACGCATCTGGGCGCGCACCGCACATCGCTGCGGAGCCATATCGACGGGTTGGCCAAGAAGAATTACGCCGACGCGACCGGCAGCCGCATCGGCTTTGTCGTGATGTTTGTGCCGGTCGAAAACGCGCTGGCAACGGCCATGCAGGCCGATCCAGGCCTGGCCGCCTATGCGTACGAACGCAACATCGGCATCGCCACGCCTGTGACACTGCTGATGGTGCTGCGCACGATCCACACCGTCTGGCGGTCAGAGCAGCGCAACACAAATGCCGAGAAAATCGCCGAGCGGGCGGGGTTTTTATATGATAAGTTTCAGGGTTTTGCGGAAGATTTACTGGCGGTTGGACGCGCGCTGGATACCGCAAAAAAGTCGCATGACGCTGCGCTGGGAAAGCTATCCGACGGACCCGGCAATTTGGTCGGCCAGATCGAGAAGCTGAAGAAGCTGGGGGCCAAGACCGGCAAGACGGTGCCCGCCGCGTTGGTGGCGGCCGCAAATGAAGAGTAGGCCCCTTATGGGTGGCCGCTACGTCACGGGGACCATATGAGGCCATACTATCCGGTTCAAATGGTCACGAGCGTTTGCAAGCGCGCCCTGTTTATCGAAGCCGGGCGCAGCGTGGCCCCCTGGGATCACCCAGATTTACCGCGGGCGCCCCAACGGGCCGGACGGCTTGGGGGTATGCCGCGATCATACCTGGTGTATGACGATCGCTCCGGGTGTCGAGCGTTTACGTCCGGCGCAGCAGAGGTGCAACGAAATCACGTAAATTACCACCCATAAACCGGAGCGCGGGCACCCCTGCGGCGGTGGCGGCAGTAAGGTCTGTCGGTTGATCGCCCACCAGCACGCAGCGCGCCGGGTCCAGCTGCCACTTGTGTATGAGATCCAGAATCATACCCGGCCCCGGTTTGCGCCAGTCGCTTTCGCGGCGATACGCCTCGAGCTTTGCGCCGGGGTGGTAGGGGCAATGCCGCACATCGTCGATCGTACCGCCGGCGGCCATCACCTGGTCCTGCAGGCCGCGCATGAGGGTGTGGAAATCCGCCTCGGAATAGAACCCACGCGCGATGCCGGATTGGTTGGTAACGACAAAGACGTGCCAACCGGCCCGGGTCGCGTCCGCGATCGTATCCAGCGCGCCGTCGATCAGCTCGAACCGTTCGGGCGTGCCGACATGGCCGTGGTCGTGATTGATCACCCCATCACGGTCCAGGAACAGGGCGCGTCGGCACAGGCGTGCGGGTAGCTCCGTCTGCGCCCGGGCGAGGTCTGCCGGCACGCCGATGTCGATGAAGTACCCCCCGGCCACCACAGCGCGCAGCGCACCCTCTGCCGCCAGGCCCGGCAGTACGTCCCGTTCGAGCGAGCAGGGGCCACCTATCCGCTCCAGCACGCGCCGGTCGAGCGCGTACAACCCGGCGTTGATGAGCGCCGGTTGCGCAGCGCCGTCCTTTTCCCGGAAGAACGTGACCACACCACCCGCGACGCCGACCACGCCATAGCGCGACGCGTCCGGAACCGGACGCAGCAGCAGGTGGCTCAGCACGTCTGGCAGATCGTGCGCAACCAGCAGCGGCGAAAGCGGCGTGTCCAGCCAGCTATCACCATTAAGTAGCAGGAATTGCCCGGCCAGGGCGTCCCGCGCGTGGTACAACGCGCCTCCCGTGCCCGCCGGCGTGGATTCGGCAATACAACGCAGCCGCATGGGACGGGGCAGCTGGGCCGCGAGGGCGGGCAGCGCGGCCTCCACTACGGGTGCCAGATAGCCGGTCAGTAGCAGCGTCTCTTCGATGCCGTACCGGCAGAGCTCGCGCAGGATCCACGCCAGAAACGGCCTGTCGCCGCAGGGTAGCATCGGCTTGGGCGTCTGTGTCGTAAGCGGGCCGAGGCGCGTTCCGAGGCCGCCGACCAGGATAGCGGCCTGCGTGATCACTGCGTTTGCGGAAACATTGCCCGCTCGACCAACGCACAGATGATGTGCGCGGCGGTGATATGCAGTTGCTGGATGATGGGCGTGTGCGTGGAGGGCACGGCCAGAACGGCGCTGGCCAGGTCGTGCATCGGCCCGCCGCGTGCCCCGGTGAAGCCCAGGCACACGACGCCGATCGACCGCGCCGCCGTCAGAGCCTGCAGGATGTTGGGCGAGGTGCCCGAGGTGGAAATGCCGATCAGCACATCCCCGGCCCGGCCCAGCCCCAGCACCTGGCGTTCGAACAGTTTGTCATAACCGTAATCGTTGCCGATGGCGGTCAGGACGGAGGTGTCGGTGGTAAGGGCCAAGGCCGGCAGCGGCGGGCGGTCGTACATCAGGCGCGACAGGAACTCACCTGCGATGTGCTGCGCGTCGCCTGCGCTGCCGCCGTTGCCGCACAGCATCAGCTTACCGCCCGCGCGAAACGACCGTTCGATCGTGCCGGCCATCTCCTGCATCTGGGCGTGGTACGCCGCGCTGTGGAACGCGGTGAAGGCCGCCGTCGATTGGGCCAGGTAGTCCTGCGTAAAGTCCATCACAGTATCTTCCAGCCTTCCGTGCCGTGCGACGTGAAGTGGCATGTCATCACCTGCCCTTCTTGCTGGCTTAGCGCGCGAATGACCTCCACCCGCCGTTCCGGCCAGACCATGAACGTCACGAACCCACCGCCGCCTGCGCCAGACACCTTGCCCGCCCGCGCGCCCGCGTTTAGACCGGCCTCCACCACGTAATCGATCCGCGCGTTGCTGATCGCGCCGGCCAGCCGCTTCTTTGCGTCCCAGCTTTTGCGCATGCAGGCGGCAAACCCGGTGAAATCACCCCGCAGCAGGCATTCTTTCATGTGCATCGCGTCGGCCTTGATCTCATGCAGGGCCGCGAGAGTCGTGCCGCTATGGCTGGTCAGGTTGTCCGTCTGCTCTTTGATGATCGTCGCCGACTGACGGGACACGCCGGAGTTGAACAGCACCAGCGATGTTTCCATTTCGGACTTTATCCAGTTCTTGATACGCAACGGGTTCACGATCACCCGGTCGCCCGGGTGGAACTCCATAAAGTTCACGCCGCCGAACGTCGCCGCGTATTGGTCCTGCCGCCCACCGCCCAGCCCTGCATCAATCCGCTCGATCTCGAACGCGAGATGCGCGATCTCATACTCGCCCAACGGCAGGTTGAGCCACTCGACAAAGGCTTTGACCAGCGACACGACCATGGTGCTGGAGGTGCCGAGGCCCGAGCCCGGTCGCGCGTCGCAGAACGTTGTGATCCGGCAGGGCAGCGGCCGGCCGCTGTTGAAGTCACGCACGATGCGAGCATAGACGGCACGGTGCAGGATCAGCCTATCGTCCCCCGCCATGCTGGCGTCGGCGGGCGCTTCGAACACCGCGTCAATATCGGGAGCCATGAAGCAGACCCGGCCATCATCGGCCGGCTCGATGATGGTATAGGCGTACAGATCGATGGTGACGTTCAGCACGGCACCGCCATACTGGTCGCAGTAGGGAGAGACATCGGTGCCACCCCCCGCCAGGCCGAGGCGAAGCGGTGCCCGTGCGCGAATGATCATACGGTCAGCAAAGCATCGAACCCTGCCAGCTGTGGCGGCCAGGCATAGTCCGTCAGCACCCGGCGGCGCGCCGCTTCGCCCATGGCCGGGTTGGGCGGTGCTAGGCACGCGGCAGCAAAAGCAGCGTCCGTGTTGGCCAGCATGATCTCCTCACCCGGGACCGCCCGGATGCCTTCGAGCGCGTCACTGGTCAAGACCACGGTCCGCGCCATTGCCATCGCCTCCAGCACCTTGTTCTGGATGCCGCGCGCGATCCGCATGGGTGCTACCGCCGCCGTGGCGTGAGCCACATACGGCCGCACGTCCGGAACCCGGCCCGTAACGAACACGCCGGGCTGGGTGCCGAGGGCGGTAACCGCTGCCGCCGGGCTGGAGCCGACAATGTGGAATTGCGCGCCGGGCGAACGCTGCTGGATGAGCGGTAGGATGCTACTCGCAAACCACCTGACAGCCCCGACGTTGGGCGGATAATCCATCGTGCCGGTAAATACGTAATTGGGGCGCGCTGTGTCATACGGCGTGGTGGTGGGCAGTGCCGGGTCAAAATAGACTGAGTCCACCCCGTTGCTGATGGCGCGGATACGGGCGCCCGCTGCTGGGTGCTGGCTGCGGAACAGGGCGGCCTCCTCGACCGACACGAACGTGCTCCACGAGCAGTCCCGAGCGATCCGCGCCTCCAGCGCCGCCACGCGATGCCATTCGCGCCGGTGTACCCAGCCCATCAGCCCACTACCTTCCGCCGCGTAGGCCCGCCACTTCTCCGAATCTACGTCGACCAGATCGACCAGGCACAGCGCGTCCGGCGCTTTAAGGTCCAGGACATATGGAGCCATGTTGGACGAGAATACAACGATCGCTGCCGGCTTCACGTCCGTCAGGACACGCCGCACCCAACGGGCCAGGCCACGGTCGTGGTAGAACGTGACGCTGAGCGGTTCGCCGGTCAGCAGGCCGCGCAGGCAGGTGACTTTCGCCCGCCGCCGGTCAATCGGTGCAAAGTGGCTACTGGTGCACAGCGCCGCCACAGTCGGCACATGCACCATATCCTGCGGATCATCGACCAAGGTGCCGAGGTGCACGTCGTGGGTTTTCGTGAAGTGCCGCAGCATCTGGAGCGGGCGTATCTTCTCACCCTTGATGGGCGGGTACGGAATCCGCTGCGTTAGGAACAGCAGGGCCGGTTTCATGCCCAAGACTGGCCTATCAAACCTTGACGGCCAGCCACATCAGCGCATGGGCAATGCCGTACCATAACCCGGCGGAGAACAGCGCCATCAAAACGAACGCTGTCAACGCCGAAACGCGAGAGGCCGGGGAGCGGGACGGGCGGGCGAGGCCGCTGATGGTGGTCAGGCTGGCAGACATGAGAACCTCCTTTTGGACTAAAGCTATCCTGCCCGGCAATCATGACCACAATCTTAACGTGCCTAAATAACCGCTCCTGATCTCAAAAGTTTGACCAATAGCCCCGAATACACCAACACGGGTAGCCCGGCGGCGATCGCGAACGTGCCCAGGCTCGCCATCCTGCGAAACAGCGGCACCGTCGCGCCAATCATCGAGACACCACCCACCACCGGGTAACCCAGGCTCTTCAGATCGTCGATCGTGTGAAAGGACTGGTCCATCTGCACCAGCAGCAGCGCCAACGCCACTCCGGCCGCAATCCCTGCCGCAAGCACGCCCGACAACAGCAGGAGCCGTTTCGGCGCGACAGGGTTCTGCGGCACGAGCGGCGGGTCGATCACCTGGATCTTGACCTTGTCACCATCCACGTCCGCCGCACTCGAGATCCGCATCGACTCGCGCCGGGCGAGCAAGTCCTCATAGTTCTTGCGCAGCACATCGTAGTCGCGGTTCATGTTCAGGAATTCGGCCTGCAGCCCCGGCGCGCCGCGGGCGACATCCTCTAGCCGGTCCCGCTGCTTCGACCCCTCCGAAATCTGGCGCTGCAGCGATGCGATCGTTGCCTCGCTTTCCACCAGCTTGCCGCTCAGGTCTTGGTAGACTGGGTTGGCGGCGGTACGGCTGCGCGGAGCCGTCCGTGGGGCCGAGGGTGAGTCGCCGGACGAGATTATGCCCGACCGTAACGCTGCGATCAGATTGCGCTGGGCGACCACGTCGGGGTTACTGTCCGTCAGGCGCAGGCGCAGCTCCTGTAAGGTCCGTTCTGCCTCTCGCAGCCGGCCGCCACCGCCACCGCCACCGCTGCCTGGGTCGGTTTCAGTCACAATCGTTTGCGGGGTCGTAATCATCGCTTTTTGCAACGTCTTCTGCCGCGATAGCGCGTCTTGCAGCTGCCCTTCCAGCCCGCGCACAGACCCTTGGGCCTGCTCCATCCGCGAAACGCCACCATCGCCCGGCAATAGGTCGACATATTTGGACCGGAACTCCGCCCGCTTGCGCTCGGCATCGCTTAACTGGCGCTCGTACTGGTCCAGTTGGTCCTTGAAGAACTTGCCCGCGTTCTCGAGGTCCGCGCGGTTGTTGCCAGTCTTGCTCTCCACGAACGTGGTCAGCATGGTTTTCACCACGTCGTAGGCGAGCCGGGGTGACGTGCTGCGATAGCCGATCGTGAATAAATGACTGGTTTGCGGCGTAATCCGGATGGCGTTGCCCAGGTTCTCGACCATGCGCTCGCGGTCGGATGGGCCCTTGATGTCAAGCTCCAGGTCAGTCTTGCTGATCAGCTTTTCGATGTTTGGCCGGCTCAGCAACGTGCGTTGCAAGGTATCAAGCTGACCGGCCGTCGAGGCATCGACCGCAAGGCCGCGCAGTAGCGGCGTCAGGACCACGTCGGCGTCCACATAAAGCCGGGCACTCGCCTCATACTGGTTGGGGATCGTGAAGGTGAACGTCCAGCCGAGCGCACAAACCAGCCATGTGAACAGCACCGCTGGCCAGCGATGACGCCAGGCGGCCGAAAGCTGGCGGACGATCAGGGTCTGGATTGTGTGCATCTCAGAACCAGCTTTGCGGAATGATGAGCGTGTCGCCTGGCATCATGGCGACGTTCTGGTCAATATCGCCATCCCGCAGCAAATCGCTCAGCCGGACCCGGATTGTCCGGCGCTGGTTGCCGGTCGTGCGCGCGATCGTCGCACTATTGCCGGCCGCAAACCGCGTCAGGCCCTTGGTCTGGATCATGACGTCCAGCACTGTCATGCCGTCGCGATAGGGGATCGCCAGCGGCTCCGTCGCCTCGCCAATCACGCGGATCTGCCGGTCGAGTGGGCCTACGAAGTTGCTGACGATCACCGACACGTTCGGTTGCTTGACGTACTCCTTCAGCTTGTCCTCGATGTCCTTGGCAAGCTGCGTCGGCGTCTTGCCGGCTGCGGCGATGTCCGGGATCAGCGGCATGGAGATGCGCCCGTCTGGCCGGACGGCCAGGCCAGGTACCGAAAGCTGCGGCGCCTGATAAACGAAGATGCTGAGGTTGTCGCCGGGCCCGATCTGATAGGGCTGAGATGCGGTGACGGGCACCGTCGGAACCGTAACCGGGTCAATGTCACCGCGGGTGCAGGCGGCCATGGCCAGCAGCAGCAGGCCGAAACTGGTCGTGTAGCGGGGCATGAGGGCCACTCCTTTGTCCGGTATGCGTCGATCGATAGGCGCGGAAGGAGTCGAACCCCCGGCCTCTGCCATGTTAAAGCAGCGCTCTGCCACTGAGCTACACGCCTGCAACCGACGCTATGCCGCAGGGGCCATCTACCATTGTAGTGTTGAAACCGGCAAGCGTGTGACCAGCGAGAGTAGCAAGACCCGTTGCGAGCGACGTCGTGGCCGCAACACCAAGCAGCGCAATAGCCCGGCCGGGCGCACCGACAGAGCGGGTAATGTCTCCGGCACGAACCGGACCGTGACTGATGACTGGCGTCAGTCCTGTCAGTTCCGACAGGGTTGCGACCAGGGTCAACAGCGACGTCTCCCGCCCCGTGCAGACATTGAGCACATGTGCGGCGGGTTCGCGCGCCAGCAACGCCATGCCGGCCACCAGGTGCGCCACCACGTCCGTCACGAACACAAAATCCCGCGTCTGCGTCCCGTCCCCATGAATGGTGACAGCCCGCCCCTCCCCGATCGCGCGGGCGAAGATGCTGATAACGCCGGAATAGGGCGACGCCGGGTCCTGCCGCGGGCCGTACACGTTAAAAAACCGGAACCCGGCCGAGGGCACCCCGTGTACGCGCCATCCGACGCTCGCATGCAATTCGCTGCCGAGCTTGTCAGCGCCGTAGGCGGTCCGGGGTGCCGGGCATAGGCCCTCGTCGGCCACCCCCGCCACGGTGCCGTACACGGCGGCCGATGACGCATAGACGACCGGCACCTGGCCCGCCGCACGCGCTGCATCCAGCACCACGATCGTCCCGGTCTGGTTGGCACGGTGCGTGGCCAGCCACTCCTCGTTACCCCGCTGGACGGAGGCGATGGCTGCTAGATGGAAGCACCCGTCCACGCCGGCCAAGGCACGCGCAACCAGCGCCGTGTCTGCCACGTCGCCCCGCATAACCTCGCACCGCGGATCGATGTTGGCCTGCGTGCCAGTCGAGAAGTCATCCACCACCCGCACCCGGTGCCCGGACGCCAGCAACGCATCGGCCAGGTGGCTGCCGATGAACCCGGCACCGCCCGTAACAGCATAGGTTGCCACCTATTCGACCGTGACGCTTTTGGCCAGGTTGCGCGGCTGGTCCACATCCGTGCCGCGCAGCAGCGCCGTGTGGTAGGCTAGCATCTGCACCGCGACCGCATACAGGATCGGTGCCACGAACGGATCGACGGCCGGCAGCTCGATACATTCGGCGGCGATGCTGCGCAGCTTGTCGCAGCCGGCACGGTCGCTCAGGATTATGACCTGGCCGCCGCGCGCGCCCGCCTCCTGCACGTTGGACGCCGTCTTTTCGAATAGCGGGCCGGACGGCACGATCGATAAAATTGGCACCTGCCGGTCGATTAGCGCAATCGGGCCGTGTTTCATCTCGCCGGCTGCATAGCCCTCGGCGTGGATGTAGCAGATCTCCTTCAGTTTCAACGCCGCTTCCAGCGCGATCGCGTGGTTGGCGCCCCGGCCCAGGCACAACACGTCGCGTACGCCGGCCATACGCTCGGCCAGGTGGCGGATCGGCGCATCGTGCGACAGCAGCTCCGCCGCGCGGGACGGCAGTTCCAGCAACGCCGCGACCAATTCGGCTTCCCGGTTGGCGCTGATCGAGCCACGGGCCCGGCCTGCGGCGACCGTGATACAGGCCATCGTCACCCGCTGCGCCGTGTACGCGTTTGTGCTGGCCACGCCAATCTCGGGCCCGGCCACCGTCTCCAGCACCACGTCGCTTTCCCGCGCCATCGTGCTTTCCGGCACGTTCAGCACGCTCAGCACGTGCTGGCCCTGACTTTTCATGTAGCGCAGCGCGGCGAGCGTATCTGCCGTCTCACCGCTTTGGC
>JANONC010000292.1:0-1751 GCA_031420655.1 Rhodospirillales bacterium
CGGCCGCCGCCGCTCTGCCATTCATGGGGGTGACCGAGGGTGTTATTGGCACGGCCCCCTGTTGGATCAGCCGCTCCGGCTATTCCGGTGAGGATGGGTTTGAGATTTCCGTCGCTGCCGAGCACGCGGAGATGCTGGCCCGGCTGTTGCTGTCACAACCTGGCGTGGCACCCGCGGGCCTGGGCGCCCGGGACAGCCTGCGGTTGGAGGCGGGCTTGTGCCTGTATGGCTCCGATATCGACGCGGTCACGACACCGGTCGAAGCGAACCTGGCCTGGGCGGTTGGCAAGCGCCGCCGGGTCGAGGGCGGTTTCCCCGGGGCGGCGGTGATACAGGACCAGCTCGCGCACGGCCCCACCCGGTTACGCGTCGGTCTGCGCCCCGATGGCCGCGCCCCGGCCCGCGCGGGCACCCCCATCGTGGCCGACCACACGGAGGCAGGCACTGTCACCTCCGGCGGGTTTTCGCCAACCTTGGTCGCGCCCATCGCCATGGGCTATGTCCGGCGTGACGTTGCGGCACCGGGTACTCAGCTTGGCCTGGTTATCCGCGGCACCACGGTTCCGGCGACGGTCGTGACGCTGCCCTTCGTCCCCACCCACTACGCGAAGTAAGGACCGATCCGATGAGCGAGACCCGGTACACCAAGGACCATGAGTGGGTACGGCTTGAGGCGGACGGCACCCTCACGGTCGGCATCACGGACCATGCGCAGGAAGCGCTGGGCGACATCGTGTTCGTGGAACTGCCCGAGCCGGGGCGGGACGTTGTAGAAGGTGAGGCCTGCGCCGTGGTGGAAAGCGTGAAGGCCGCCAGCGACGTGTATGCCCCCATCGCCGGACGAGTGACTGAGCACAACGAGATCATCGTCGACGAACCCGGCGTCGTGAACCGCGCTGCCAACGACGAAGCCTGGTTTTTCCGCCTCGAACCGACCGACCCGGCGGCGTTCGAGACGCTGATGGACGAAGCCGCCTACGACGCGTTGCTGGAGACGCTGTGATGGATGGTACCCACGCCCCGCTCGCCGGGTTAGACGCTTTGGAAGCGCAGGACAGCTTCGTCAGCCGCCACGTGGCCCCCGATGCGGCCGGTATTGCGCACATGCTGGCCGCGGTGGGTGCGCCGTCATTGGCGGCGCTGGTGGCTGCCACCGTGCCCGGTGCCATCCGCAACGACGCGCCGCTGCCGCTGCCGCCCGCGCTGGACGAGGCCGGGGTAATTGCCGAACTGCGCGGCCTGGCAGCACAGAACCGGGTCGTGCGGTCACTGATCGGCCAAGGGTACTACGGCACCCATACGCCGCCCGTAATTTTACGCAACGTGCTGGAAAACCCGGGGTGGTATACGGCTTACACGCCCTATCAGGCCGAGCTGGCGCAGGGCCGGCTAGAGGCGCTGCTGAACTTCCAGACCATGGTGTGCGACCTGACGGGCATGCCGATCGCCAATGCGTCGTTGCTGGACGAAGCGACGGCGGCGGCGGAGGCGGTGACCATGGCGGCGGGCGTAAGCCGGTCCAAATCGACGACCGTTGCCGTTTGTACCGACCTACACCCGCAAACCCGGGCCGTCCTGGCCACCCGCGCCGCCCCGGCCGGGCTGACCCTCGTGAATTTTGAGCCATGCGACACGCTGGCCATCGCCATCGCTGCGCCGTTTGCCGTTGTGTTGCAGTACCCCGGCACGACCGGCGCGGTGCGCGATTTGGAAGCGGAGATCGCCGCCGCCCACGCCGCAGGGGCGCTGGC
>JANONC010000293.1:0-1922 GCA_031420655.1 Rhodospirillales bacterium
CCCGGCATGATCATCCAGTTCAGCACCGGCGGGCGCGGGCGGGATCAGGCGGCGCGGGGCAATGCGCTCGACCTCGCGCCAGACATGGCGTCGCTCTCGACCGGGTCGGTCAACTTTCCGACCATTGTGTACGAAAACGCAGCGTGGCTGGTGACGGAGCTGGCGACCCGCATGCAGCAGCACCGGGTGCGGCCGGAGATCGAGCTGTTCGACCTGAGCCACATTTACGGGGCGCGACGGCTGATCGACGCCGGGCTGATGGACGAGCGCCCCCATGTGCAGGTGGTGATGGGCGTGAAGAACGCGCTGCCGGCGGAGGAGCGGCTGCTCGACCTCATGCTCGGCGAAATCCGGCTATTGCTACCGCATGCGACTTGGACGGCGGCGGGCATCGGTGCAAACCAGGCGCGGGTGATGGGCTGGGCGTTGGCGCGCGGGGCCGACGCGGTACGGACGGGGCTGGAGGACAACATCCGCGTGGGCCGCGAGCGGCTGGCGGCCAGCAATGCGGAGCTGGTGGGTATGGCGGCCGAGATGGTGCGGGCGCACGACCGCACGGTCGCGACCCCGGCAGAGGCGCGGGCGGCGCTGTTTCTGTAGCGGAAATGAAAGAGCCGCGGCGCCGGGTGGATCAGCTGCTGGTAGATCGCGGCCTGGTGGAAAGCCGGGCGCGGGCGGCGGCGCTGATCCTGGCGGGTAAGGTCTGGACCGGCGACCGGCGCGTGGCCAAGGCAGGCGACGCGCTGCCGGACGGCGCGGCGCTGGAAGTGCGCGGCATGGACCACCCCTGGGCGTCGCGCGGCGGCCTGAAGCTCGATCACGCGCTCACCCATTTCGGACTTAGCGCGGCCGGGCGCGTCTGCCTGGATGTGGGTGCCAGCACGGGCGGGTTTACGAGTGTGCTGCTGGCGCGGGGTGCGCCCAAGGTGTGGGCCGTCGATGTCGGCCACGGTCAGCTCGCGTGGTCCATACGCAGCAATCCGCAGGTGGTGGTGCTGGAACGGTGCAACGCGCGCCACCTGACGGCCACGCAGGTGCCGGATCCGATCGAGGCACTGGTGTGCGACGCAAGCTTCATCGGCCTGCAAACGGTGCTGCCCGCGCCGTTGGCGTTGTGCGCGCCAGGTGCATGGGCAGTGGCGCTGATCAAACCGCAGTTCGAAGCCGGGCCGGGGCAGGTCGGCGCGCGCGGTGTCGTGCGGGACCCCGCGGTGCACCAGGCCGTATGCGACCGCATCGTCGCCTGGTGGGGCGCGCTGCCGGGCTGGACGGTGCTAGGCGTCGAACGCAGCCCGATCACCGGGCCGGAAGGTAACGTAGAGTTTTTGATCGGCGCGGCTTTGGCGCCCGGCTGAAAAGTACCATCTGACCTCGGTCAGCTATCGGAGTATCGCGCCATGACCAGCTATGTCCCGCCAGACGTTTGGACGCCGCCCCAGGAATCCGGCGGCAAATTTGCTTCGATCAACCGTTCGGTGGCCGGTGCCACGCATGGGAAGACGCTGCCGGTCGGGCGTCACCCGTTGCAGCTGTACTCGCAAGCGACACCCAACGGCGTCAAAGCTACGCTAATGCTGGAAGAACTGCTTGCGGCCGGGCATAGCGGCGCCGAGTACGATGCGTGGCTGATCGAGATCTCCAAGGGCGACCAGTTTAGCACCGGGTTTGTGGCGCTGAACCCCAACTCCAAGATTCCCGCGCTGCAGGACCGCAGCGGGCCGGAGCCGGTGCGTGTGTTCGAGTCGGGCGCCATCCTACTGTATTTGGCGGAAAAGTTTGGGGCGTTCCTGCCCACCGACCACACCCGTGCCGAGTGCCTGTCGTGGCTGTTCTGGCAGATGGGAGCCGGCCCCTACCTCGGCGGTGGGTTCGGCCATTTCTATGCGTATGCGCCAGAGAAGATCCAATACGCGATCGACCGG
>JANONC010000294.1:0-12504 GCA_031420655.1 Rhodospirillales bacterium
AGCCTCGTGGTGTGGGCCATCCGCGACGGCCGCGACGCCGCTGCCAAGATGCACGAATACATGCAGCAACACGCCCTGGCCGTAGCCGCGGAGTAGACGGCCGGGGGCGCGCGCCAGCCTCCCCCGGAAGTGCCCTCACCCCAACCCTCTCCCCCACGCGGGCGAGGGGGCAGATGGAGCCCGACGATGACCGAGACCGGACCCGCCTTCCTCGCCGCCTGGGCCGCCAATGCCGCCGCGCTGGAACACACGTACGACCCGGCGCAAGAACATGACGCATGCGGCGTCGGCATGGTCGCAGCCCTCGATGGCGTCGCCCGGCGCGACGTGGTGCAGGCCGGTATCGATGCGTTGAAGGCCGTTTGGCACCGGGGCGCTGTGGACGCCGATGGCAAGACCGGCGACGGCGCTGGCATCCACATCGAAATCCCGCAGGACTTTTTCGCCGAAGCCATTCGCCGCTCCGGCCACGAACCGGCGCCAGGCCGCATCGCGGTGGGCATGGTGTTCCTACCCAAGACCGACCTTGGCGCACAGGAGCGCTGCCGGCAGATCGTGGAATCCGAGATCCTGCACTTTGGCTACAGCATCTATGGCTGGCGTCAGGTGCCGATCAACGTTGCCTGCATCGGCGAAAAGGCCAACGCTACCCGGCCCGAGATCGAGCAGATCATGATCCGCGGCACCGGCGCCGACGCCGACCAGTTCGAGCGTGATCTGTACGTCATCCGCCGCCGGATCGAAAAAGCCGTCATCGCCGCGCAGGTGCCGGAGTTCTACATCTGCTCGCTGTCGTGCCGCAGCGTCATCTACAAGGGCATGTTCCTGGCCGCGTCGCTGACCGAGTTCTATCCGGACCTGCTGGACGCGCGCTTCATCAGCCGGTTCGCCATTTACCACCAGCGCTACAGCACTAACACCTTCCCGACCTGGAAGCTGGCGCAGCCGTTCCGGATGCTGGCGCATAACGGCGAGATCAACACGGTCGCTGGCAATAGCAACTGGATGAAGTCGCACGAAACCCGCCTGGCAGCCGGGGAACTGGGCGCGCTGGTGGACGACGTGAAGCCAGTCATTCAAGCGGGCGGGTCCGACACCGCGACGCTTGATAACGTGTTTGAGCTGCTGTGCCGTGCCGGGCGGGATGCGCCGATGGCCAAGGCGCTGATGATCCCGGCCAGCACCGGGCAGGACAGCACGATGCCGGCCGCGCACCGCGACATGTTCCTGTATTGCAACGCGGTCATGGAGCCATGGGACGGCCCGGCCGCCATCACCGCGACGGACGGCCGTTGGGTGATTGCCGGGTTGGACCGTAACGGCCTGCGCCCGCTGCGTTTTACCGTGACCGACAGCAACCTGCTGGTGGTCGGCAGTGAAGCCGGCATGGTGAAGTTCAACGAAAGTGAGATCATCCAAAAGGGCCGCGTCGGCCCTGGCCAGACGATCGGGGTCGATCTGGACGAAGCGCGTCTGTATCTCGATGAGGAGCTGAAGGACACGCTGGCCGCCCGCCAGCCGTTCGGCGATTGGGCCAAGCGCATCACCCGCATCGACCAGGTGGTAAAAACCGATTGCG
Organism: Rhodospirillales bacterium; assembly: GCA_031420655.1. GTDB lineage: Bacteria > Pseudomonadota > Alphaproteobacteria > Acetobacterales > Acetobacteraceae > JANPPS01. Next base: position 1,580 of record JANONC010000294.1, read on the forward strand.
CCGAGCCCGCGCGCTATGACGCGCCAGAACTGCGCCGCCGCCAGCTTGCGGTTGGGACCACGATGGAAGACCTGGAGATGATCCTGCACCCGATGGTGGAGGATAGTGCGGAGGCCATCGGGAGCATGGGTGATGACACGCCCGTGGCGGTGTTGAGCGAGAACTATCGCGGCCTGCACCACTATTTCCGCCAGAGCTTCGCGCAGGTCACCAACCCGCCAATCGACAGCCTGCGTGAAACGCGGGTCATGACCTTGCGCACGCGGCTCGGCAATCTCGGTAACGTGCTGGACGAAGATAGCAGCCAGTGCGATCTGCTGCAGCTGGAAAGCCCCGTGCTGTCCAACGCCGAGTTCGAGGCGATGGTCGCCATGATTGGTGCCGCCGCCTGCCACGTGGATTGCACATTTGAAACTACGGATGGTGAGGCCGGTCTGCGCGCCGCGATCGAGCGCATCCGGGCCGAGGCGGAAGAGGGCGTGCGGGCCGGCTGCGCCCACGTTGTGCTGTCCGACGCGGCCCAGGGCGAGACGCGCGCCCCGATCCCGATGATCCTGGCCACGGCCGCCGTGCACACGCACCTCGTTCGTCAGTCGTTGCGCACATTCACGTCGCTCAACGTCCGCAGCGGCGAGTGCCTGGACACGCACTATTTCGCCGTGCTGATTGGCGTGGGTGCCACCACGGTCAACGCCTATTTGGCGCAGGAGAGCATCGCCGACCGGCACCGGCGCGGGTTGTTCCCCACCCTCACGACCAAGCAGGCCGTGCAGCGCTACAAGAAAGCGGTCGACAAGGGCCTGCTGAAGGTCATGTCCAAGATGGGCATTTCCGTCATCAGCTCGTATCGCGGCGGCTATAATTTCGAGGCGATTGGCCTGTCGCGGGCACTCGTGGCCGAGTTCTTCCCCGGCATGCAATCCCGCATCAGCGGCATCGGCCTGTCCGGTATTGCACGCAAGGTCCTGGCGCTACACGAGGCGGCTTGGGATGGCGAGAGCGACGCGTTGCCGGTGGGCGGCGTGTACAAGCTGCGCCGTAAGGGTGAGGTGCACGCGTTCGATGGTGGGCTGATCCACACGCTGCAGACGGCGGTGGCCAACGACAGCTTCGAGACCTATCGCCGCTATGTAGAAGGTGTGCGCCGGCAAAAGCCGGTCTCGCTGCGCGACCTGCTGGACTTCCGCACGGACGGGGTGATCGCCGTACCGGTCGATGAGGTCGAAAGCATCACCGAAATCCGCAAGCGTCTGGTGGCGCCGGGCATCTCGCTCGGTGCGCTAAGCCCGGAAGCGCATGAGACGCTCAGCATCGCCATGAACCGCATCGGCGCACGGTCCGACAGCGGCGAGGGCGGCGAAGACCCGGCGCGCGCCATCCCCCGCGCCAATGGCGACAACGCGAGCAGCGCCATCAAGCAGGTCGGCAGCGGCCGGTTTGGCGTGACGGCCGAGTACCTGAACGCGTGCCGTGAGATCGAAATCAAGATGGCCCAGGGTGCTAAACCCGGCGAGGGCGGGCAGCTGCCGGGCTTCAAGGTGACGCCCTTGATCGCCAAGCTGCGGCATTCGACGCCGGGCGTGACGCTCATCAGCCCGCCGCCGCACCACGACATCTATTCGATCGAAGACCTGGCGCAGCTGATCTACGACCTCAAGCAGATCAATACGGAGGCGACGGTCTGCGTAAAACTCGTGGCGCGCTCCGGCATCGGCACGATTGCGGCGGGTGTGGCGAAGGCCAAGGCCGACACGATCCTGATCAGCGGCCATAGCGGCGGCACCGGCGCCAGCCCGCAAACGAGCGTGAAGTACGCGGGCCTGCCATGGGAGATGGGGCTATCCGAGGCGCACCAGGTACTGACGCTCAACCGGCTGCGCCACCGGATAAAGCTGCGCACCGATGGCGGTATCAAGACCGGGCGGGACGTGGTGATCGCGGCCATGCTCGGTGCAGAGGAGTTCGGCATCGGCACCGCGAGCCTGGTGGCGATGGGCTGCATCATGGTCCGCCAATGCCACAGCAACACTTGCCCGGTCGGCGTTTGCAGCCAGGATGAGACGTTGCGAGCGAAGTTCGAGGGTACGCCGGAAAAGGTCATCAACCTGTTCAGCTTCATTGCCGAAGACGTGCGCGGCATCCTGGCGTCGCTTGGCGTGCGCAAGCTGACGGACGTGATCGGCCGCACCGACATGCTGCAGCAGGTCAGCCGCGGCAGCGACTTCCTGGACGACCTCGACCTGAACCCGCTGCTGGCCCAGGCCGACCCGGGCCCGCACGCGCGCTATTGCACGCGGGACGGCCGGAATGAGGTGCCGGAGACGCTGGACGCAGAAATGATCGAAGATGCGGCGGCGCTGTTTACCCGCGGCGAGAAAATGCAGTTGCAATACAACGTTCGCAACACGCACCGGGCGATCGGCACCAAGATCAGCAGCAAGATTGTACGGCAATACGGGATGGCGACGCTGGCGCCGGGGCACCTGACAGTGCGGCTGCGTGGCTCGGCCGGGCAGTCGCTGGGTGCGTTCGCGGTGCAGGGGTTAAAGCTGGAAGTGCTGGGCGACGCCAACGACTATGTCGGCAAGGGCCTGTCCGGCGCCGAGATCGTGGTCCGCCCAGCACCGTCCTCGCCGTTGGTCAGCCAGGCCAACACGATTATCGGCAACACGGTGCTGTATGGGGCCACAGCCGGCAGCCTATTCGCGGCCGGGCAGGCGGGGGAGCGGTTTGCCGTCCGTAACTCCGGCGCCACCGCCGTTATCGAGGGCTGCGGCAGCAATGCGTGTGAGTACATGACGGGCGGTACCGTTGTGATCCTGGGCGCGGTTGGTGATAATTTCGGTGCCGGCTTTACGGGCGGCATGGCGTTTGTGTACGACGCCGATGGCCAGTTCGAGCAGCGGATCAATCCGGAGACGCTGACGTGGCAGTCTGTACAGAACCCGCATTGGGAAGGCGTGCTGCGCGCGCTGGTGGAGCGGCACGCGGCCGAGACCAACAGCAAATATGCGGCCATGCTGCTGCACGACTGGCCCCGGGTTCTACCGCGCTTTTGGCAGGTCGTGCCGAAGGAGTACGTCAAGTACTTGCCCGTCCCGCTGGCAGAATCGGAGGCGCTGCGGGCGTAACACCGCCTCAGTAACTTTAAGGATTGCATCGCTTCGGTAGTAATGGTGCGGCAGAAACCGCGCGGGCGAAATCTAGTGCTGGCGATGCCACGCCAGCGCCGGTTCCAGCACGCGCCGCGGGGCCTCGGTCGCCATGGCGCGTGCGGCCGCGGCATCGCACACGCCCCACGCCACCACATTGCGCACGGCCTGCGCCATGGTGAGGGAGGAGCCGGCCAGGGTGCCGCCGGCGCGGACACTGCCATTGTCCGCGCCCGTGATCGCCATGCCGGCGAACTGGTAGCGGCCCGGCGGTGCGGCAGCGGCGGCGACGGCGTCCGTCACCAGGATCGCATGCCGGCCTTTGGCCCGGATCATGGCGCGTAGCGCCGGCACCGGCACATGCAGCCCGTCGGCAATGAAGCCCGCCGCCAGACCGTCGCTGCCCAGCTGCGCCATCAGCGGGTTGTCGAATTTGGGTAACATTTGCGGCAGCCCGTTGCCCAGCTGCGTGCTGAGCGTCGCCCCGGCCGTAACCGCCTCTGCCACCGTCGCCGTCCCTGCATCGGCATGGCCGATCGCAACAACCATGCCGTGCGCCACCGCCCAGCGGACCAGCGCCATGCCGCCGGGCCGTTCGGGCGCCAGGGTCAGCATCAGCACCGGGCGGCGTAGGCCGGCCGTCCAGCGGGCGAGTGCGGCCGGGTCCGGATCCAGCATGGCGTTCACCGGGTGGCAGCCGGCAAATCCGGCGGCGGGCGACAGGAACGGCCCCTCCAGATGGAACCCTGGCACCATGGCCGGGCCGAGCCGGCTGTGCGCCACCGCCGTGTCCAGCGCGCCGAGCCGGGCCTGCAGCACATCGGCCGGCGCGGTGATCAACGTGGGCAGACAGGTCGTCACCCCGCCGTCGCGCATGGCCGCCAACGCATGGTCCAGCGCATCTGCGGTCAGGGTCGCGTCGTTGAAATCGACCCCGGCATAGCCGTTCACCTGCAGGTCGCAATAGGCGTTCACCACGCTAGCTCGGCACCCGAATAGTCCAGGAACACCGAGCCCGGCGGACGTGGCGCGGTCAGCACGTCCGCCAGGCTGCGGGCGCTGGTGGGCACATCGAGGTCGGCCCCGGCCCCGCCCATATCGGTCTGCACCCAGCCGGGATGCAGTGTCACAACCCGTAGCTCCCGCGTGAGGCCGGCGACCAGGCTGCGGGTAAGGGAGTTGAGCGCCGCCTTGCTCGCGCGATACAGCGGCAGCCCACCCCCTGTGTTCAGCGCCACGCTACCCATGCGGGACGACATGAAGGCGAGCGTCCCGTCAGGCTTAATCCGGTCCAGGAACGCTTGCGCCAACGCCACCGGTGCCAAGGCGTTGGTGTCGAAAAACCGGCCGAGCGTGGCCGGATCGGGGTCGTGCGGCTCGGACACGCCGGCGTTGACCAGCAGGATATCGAGCATCCCGGTCGCGGCATGCAGCCGTGCGGCGGCGGCGCGATCGGTCATTTCGAGCAACGCCGGAGTGCCGCCGGCTTGCGTCACAGCGTCTTTGTCCTGTTCACGGCGCACAGTGCCGGTCACGGTCCAGCCGCGGCCCGCAAACTCCCGCACCAGCCCGGCGCCAATGCCGCGGGACGCGCCAATGATTAAGATCTGCGGCATTGTGATTTCCTTCGTGATGACCCGGCACGAGCTGGGCGGTTGGCGGCATCCAGATTAAGGATCGGAGCGTCGCATGGCCAACCCCCGCGTTGTCGTTGTCACCCCGGTGGCGTTGCGTGACACGAACTTGCACCGGGCTGAGCCGAAGCTGTGGGCTATGGGCGGTGTTTTGGTGGCGTGCCGCACCGGATTGCGATAAGCACCCGGCCATGAAACCGTGGCTATGGGCATGGGCCGGGCTGATTGTGGCGACCGGGGCCCGGGCGGAACCGGCCTGGGACGTGCAGCAATCCGGCCTGTGCACCGCTGCCATCGGCACGGCGGAGGGCGCGTATGCAACACCGCCCGGCTTGCTGCTCGCCATCGCCAAGGCCGAGAGTGGCCGCCCGGTGCCGCCGCTGGCCGGCCTGCAGCCATGGCCGTGGGCGATCAACGCGGATGGCGCGGCCAAGTACTTCGATAGCAAGGCCGCGGCCGTCGCTTGGACCCGGCTGGCGTTGGCGCGCGGCGTGCAGCAGATCGACGTGGGCTGCATGCAGATCAATTTGCAGGCGCACCCGCGGGCATTTCGCGATGTGGACGACGCGTTCGACCCCACCTCCAATGCGGGCTACGCGGCGCGGTTCCTGACGCAGCTGCGCGCCGATGCGGGCGGAAACTGGTTCGTCGCGACCGGCTATTACCATTCGCGCACGCCGGGCCTGATGGAGCCGTACCGCGAGCGGGTGCAGGCGATTGCGGAGGGACGGATCCCGGCCATCGGCCTTGGCGTGCCGCTGTATGTCCGCGCGATACAGCAGGGTAGCCTTCGGATCGCGTTGGCCGGCGGCGGCATGCTGCGCATTAATATCCACCGCCAGCCCGCGCCGCGCGGGCCACGTCGCTTGGGGGCGTGCGGTGTGGCGCGGGTGCTGGGCGACTATATGGCGGCGCCCGCCCGTACCCGGTGTGGCCGCCCTTCGGAGACGAGACTGGCCCCGGTGCTGGAAACCGGCTAATGCCACCCCACCTGCATCACGCAGCCGACCGACTGTGCCCCTGTTCCCAACGTTTCTGAGACCCACCATGACCAATCCCGACCGCCGTTCCTTTGACAGCCCGCGCCGCGGCACCCGTGGGAGGGACCGCAACGACGACTTTCCACCATCGCGAGGCAGGGATGAGCCCTACGTGCCGCGCGATAGCTTCGTGCCGCGCGGCGGTGCCCCGGCTGGCTTTGGTGGCCCGCGCGCCGCGGCACCTTCCGGTCCGGAGACCGGTGCGACCGTCAAGTGGTTCAATGCCGAAAAGGGCTTCGGCTTCGTCGAGCTCGAAGGCGGTGGCGGTGATGCATTCTTGCACGTAAGCGTGCTGTCCCGCGCCGGGCACCAGACGGTGTCGCCGGGTGCGCAGCTGCGCGTGATGGTGACGCCGGGCCAAAAAGGCCCGCAAATCGCCGAAGTAACGCGTGTGGATGAGAGCACGGCTCAGGCGCAGCCCGCCGGCGGCGGTTATGGCGGCGCAGGCGGATATGCAGGCGGCGGCGCAAGTGCCGGTGCTGGTGGCGGTGGCGGTGGCGGTGGTGCATCCTTTGGTGCCCGCCCTGCCCGCCCGGCGTCACGCCAGGCGATCGACCCCGACACAGCCGTCGAGATGCGCGGTACCGTGAAGTGGTTCAATGCTGAAAAGGGCTTCGGCTTCGTAATGCCCGATGGCGGCGGCAAGGATGTGTTCGTGCACATCTCGGCCCTGAACCGCGGTGGCCTTGCCGGTCTAGAGCCTAATCAGACGGTCCGGATGCAGGTGGGCGAAGGCTCCCGCGGGCCAGAAGCGGTTTCGGTCGAAGCCGCCTAAAACAAAGGGGGGCCGGTGTTCAGCACCGGCCCTTTTTGTTACCGGCCCTTTTTATTACAGCGCCTGACCGGTGCACCAGCCGCTGGCCCACGCCCACTGGAAATTATAGCCACCGAGCCAGCCGGTCACGTCGACAGCCTCGCCGATGGCAAACAAGCCCGGCACGCTGCGGGCCTCCATCGTTTGCGACGACAAGGCGCGCGTGTCGATGCCGCCTAGCGTGACCTCCGCCTTCGCATAGCCTTCGCTGCCGCTCGGGCGGAGCATGCGCCGGTTCAGGCTGGCGGCGAGCGCGTGCAAAACGCGGTCCGGCTGATCGGCGATAGGGCCGGGCGGGGCCACCAGGGCCTGCGCCAGGCGCGCGGGCAGCAGTTCCGACAAAATCGTCCGCACCTCCGCCCGCGGCCGCTCGCGCTTGCGGGCCAGCAAGTGGGCGCTGGCGTCGAGGCCCGGGAGTAGGTCAAGCGTCAGGGTGTCGTCCAGGTACGACGACGCTTGCAGGATCGCCGGGCCAGATAGGCCGCGGTGGGTAAACAATAGGGCTTCTTCGAACGAAAGCTTACCTACCCGGGCGCGGACGGGCAGGGATACTCCACTGAGCGGCCGCATGAGTGCGAGGTCGTCGCCGTCGAATGTGAGCGGCACGAGGCCGGGGCGGATCGGCGTGAGCGGGATGCCGAAACGGCGCGCCACGTCATGAGCAAAGTCGGTGGCGCCCATCTTGGGAATGGACAGCCCACCCGTGGCCAGCACCAGCGCCGGAGCGTGGGCGGTGCCATCCGCGGTCGTGACGGTGTAGCCGAGCGCGTGATCTACCGCGGTTACCGCCTGACCGAGCCGTAGCGTCACGCCGGCCGCCGCACACTCCGCGAGCAACATTGCCACCACGGCCCGGGCGGAGCCGTCGCAGAACAGTTGGCCAAGGGCCTTGTGATGATAGGCGATACGGTGCTTTTCGATCAGGGCAGTAAAGTCGGCCGGCGTGTAGCGGCTGAGCGCACCGCGGCAAAACGACGGGTTGGACGACAGAAAGCGGTCGGGTGCCGTATTCTCATTGGTGAAATTGCAGCGCCCGCCGCCGGAGATGACGATCTTGGCGCCAGCTTCGGCCGCGTGATCCAGCAACAGCACGCGCTTCCCACGCCCCCCGGCCGTTAGCGCGCACATCAGCCCGGCGGCTCCGGCACCGATCACGATCGCGTCAAAATAGTCCATACTACGGAAGTGCGCCCGGCCCGTGCATCGGACAAGGGTGGTGTACGTTGATGACGGACTAGGGAGTTGCAGAATGAGTGATCGTGCGGGCGGGTCGCGCCGGTTAAATACGACGGTCGCGCCGGCGGACATACCGGGCATTCAAAGCCTGCTGATGCTGGCCGTAACGGTCGTGTGCATCAGCGGGCTGTATTTCGCCAAGGAAGTGCTGGTCCCGGTCACACTGGCGGTCTTGCTCTCGTTCGTGCTGGCGCCGCTAGTCACGCGCTTGCGCCGGTTTGGCTTGCCGCGCGTCCCCAGTGTCGTAGTGGCCGTGCTGCTAGCTCTTGGCGTCATAGCTTTTCTGGGTGGGGTTATCGGCACGCAGGTCGCTCAGCTTGCGTCCGACGCGCCACAATACGTCGGAACGGTCGAGCGGAAGATCGCGACGGTGCGGGACATGACGCTCGGACGGATCGCGCAGCTGACGGGCCAGCTGAAAGGGGCGGAGCCGCCCGCGGCATCCAAGGTCGCGCCCGCCCCGGGCCGGCCGGCGCCGACACTGGTGGAACTCAAGCCTGCCGATCCCGATCCGCTGCAGATTGCCGAGCGCGTGCTGACCCCAATCCTCTCGCCGCTCGCGACGGTGGCGCTGGTGTTGATCGTGGCCGTGTTCTTTCTCATGCAGCGTGAGGATTTGCGTGACCGCATCATCCGGCTGTTTGGCTCAGGCGACCTGCACCGGACGACGGCGGCGATGGATGAGGCGGGGAGCCGGCTCAGCCGCTATTTCCTGACGCAACTGGCGCTGAACAGCGCGTTTGGCGCCGTGGTGGGCGTGGCGCTGTTGCTGCTTGGCGTGCCGTCGGCGCTGCTGTGGGGTATCGTGGCCGGGCTGTTCCGGTTTGTCCCCTATATCGGCTCGGTCGGCGCGGCGGTCATGCCGCTGGCGATGGCGGCGGCGGTCGATCCGGGCTGGGGCATGGTGATCGGCGTGGCGTTGCTGTTCGTGCTGCTGGAGCCGGTGATGGGCCAGGTCGTGGAACCGCTCGTCTATGGCAGCAGCACGGGGCTGACGCCGGTCGCGGTCGTGCTGTCGGCGATCTTCTGGGGCTGGCTGTGGGGGCCGGTCGGGCTCATCCTGTCCATGCCCCTCACGCTCTGCCTGGCGGTGATGGGCCGGCATATCGACCGTTTGCAGTTCATCGACGTGCTGCTCGGCGACCATCCGGCGCTCACGCCCGCGGAAAGCTTCTACCAGCGTATCCTGGCCGGTGACACGGATGAGGCGCTGGACCAGGCCGAGACGCTGCTGCGGGAACGGTCATTGGCTGAATACTACGACGAGGTGGCCCTACCCGGCCTGCAGCTGGCGGCGAAGGACAGCCTGCGCGGCGTGCTGACGGATGATCAGCTGCACAACATCCAGGATGCGGTGGGGGGCGTCGTGGTGGACCTGGCGTCGCATGCCGACGTGCGTCCGCCGCCGGGCAAGCGTGCATCCCCCGCGCCACAAGCCGACGCTTTACCGGTGATTGACGCGGCTGCGGAGCATCTGGCCCCTATCTGGGCCGGGCCTACGCCGGTCTTGTGCGTGGCGGGACGAGGGCCTCTGGATGAGGCCGCGTGTACGATCCTGGCGCAGTTGCTAGCCAAGCACGGCCTGTTAGCGCGGGTCGTGCCGCAGGAAGCGGTCAGCCGCAGTGCTATCGCAAGCCTCGATACGGCGGGGGTGGCGATCGTGGTCGTGTCGTTTATCGAAGGTGACGGCAGCCCATCGGCGCTGCGCTATCTCATGCGGCGAATGAAGACGCGTTTGCCCGATGTTCCCGTCATACTCGGGTTGTGGCAGGCCACGGCGGCACTCGCACGGGATGAGCGGCTGCATGCGGCGGTGCCGTCCGATCATTACGTGACGACGCTGCGCGAGACGATCGAGCTATGCCTGGCGACGGCCCGGGCCACGGCCGTGCTGGAGCCGGTTTAGGCGGGCTGCGGGGTGCGAAGCGTATCGATGGGGCAGAGCGTGCCGGCGCGCATGACATGCCAGAACGTCCAGCCGTTGCAGCTCGGTGCGTTCTGCACGAGGGCGCCCACCTGGTGGATCGAGCCGCGATGCGGGCCTGACACGATGGATCCGTCGGCACAGACCGTCGCGGCAACCCGGCGGCGGCGGTCCATCAACTCCGTGCCGGGCGGGACCAGCCCCCGTTCGACCAGGTTGCCGAACGGAATGCGCGGGGCGTCGCGCTTGGTCGGCGTGCTGCTCATACCGGTGGGTGAGGCTGGCCGCTCTGCCCGCACCCGGCCGATCGCCGCTTCGGCATAGGCCGGGTGCCGCTCGATGCCGATGTAATGGCGATGCAGGCGCTTGGCGACCGCTGCCGTAGTGCCGGTGCCAAGGAAGGGATCGAGCACGATGTCACCCGGCACTGTGCTGGCGAGCAGGACGCGGTGCAGCAGCGCTTCAGGTTTTTGCGTGGGGTGTAGCTTCAGGCCATGCTGGTTTCGCAGCCGCTCCGGCCCTGTGCAGAGCGGAAACGTCCAGTCGCTGCGCATTTGTAGGTCGTCGTTCAGCGCCTTCATGGCCTGATAGTTGAAGCGGTAGCGGCTGTCCTGGCCCCGCGCGGCCCAGATCAGCGTTTCGTGCGCATTGGTGAACCGGCGCCCGCGGAAGTTGGGCATGGGGTTCGACTTGCGCCAGATCACGTCGTTCAGGATCCAAAAACCGAGATCCTGCAAGATGGTCCCGATGCGAAAAATGTTGTGGTAGGCACCCATGACCCAAATGGTGCCGTCCTTGCGCAGCACGCGCCGGCATTCGGTCAGCCACTCGCGGGTGAACGCGTCGTAGCTGGCGAAGTCTTGAAACCGGTCCCAATCGTCGTCGACGCCGTCGACCAGGCTGTCATCTGGGCGGCGCAGCTCACCCCGCAGCTGGAGGTTATACGGCGGGTCAGCAAAGATGCAGTGGACGGATGCGGGCGGCAGCATGCCCATCATGGGGATGCAGTCACCCAGCAGGACCTGATCCAGCGGTAGTTCCCGGACGATTTCCACGCTCAGCTTCCCGTGTTGCGGCGTACATCGTGCCGGGCGGAACGGCTTCGGGTCAAATGGCGGCTTTGGC
>JANONC010000295.1:0-1978 GCA_031420655.1 Rhodospirillales bacterium
CAGGGCGTACGTGTGGGACAGCGGGATCGTCGGCGGAGGCCGGGTCGCGGGCGGCGAGGACGGCGTCGTTGACGGCTCATGCCGCGGCATCGTCGCCCCGCTGCCGCCCAGGCCTGGCCGAGATCGTCCTGGGTCGGCGCCATGCTACGATACAGGGTGTGCGCCGCCGCCTGCACGCGCGGGGGCAGCCAGGCGCCGGCCCCAGCGCAGGATGGGCTGCTCGACCCATTCACTGAACACGGTGCCCGCCACCACGCTAGCGGCAACCACGATCAGGAACGCGACCTCGACCGGCATCGGCACATGCGGGGTGACGAAACGGAGCGCGAATTCGACCACCAGGACGACAGGGATATGTGTCAGATAGATGGAATAGGACGCCGCACCCAACCTTAGCGCCAGGGCGGGCACGCGGGTTCGGCGCGCGCTGTCGAGCGTGGCGATGCCATAGAGCGTCAGGCCGGAGCTGATGGCATAGGCCAGGTTGCGGACCGGCCATTCGTGCATTGGGGCGGCGCCGAACGACTCCCACAGGCCGGTGGCCAGGAAGCCGACGGCGCCGATCGCAGCAAGGGCGGCAGGATGCCACACCAGGCGGCGGCGCAGCAGGATGGCGGTGGCGATGCCGAAGAAGAACTCGAAATTGAAGCCGCGGAACACCAGCAGGCCGGCGATGCCGCCAAAATACGGCGTGCCAGTCGTACACTGGACTACCATGCTGAACAGGATGGCGGCACCCCAGGTACCGAGCAGGGTGATGCCGACCGTGCGTTGCAACAGGGCGACGCTGAACAGGGCGTAGAACAGCAATTCGTGGCGCAGCGACCAGCCTACCCCCAGGATGGGCTCGACCATCTCGGGCCAGAGAAAGAAGCTGGAAAGGGCGTGGACGACGTCGCGCTCGGCACGCTCAGGGGTGGGGCTGATGGCGAGCAGGGCGCCGAACAGCAGCATGACGATCCAGTAGGTCGGGTAGATGCGCAGCAGCCGCTTGTACCAGAACGACCCGAACACGGCACGGCGGCCGATGTCGTTGAAGTGAACGTAGGTGATGACGAAGCCGCTGAGCACGAAGAAGAAATCCACGCCTGCCCGGCCAAAGGCGAACAGCCCGGCAAACGGCTCGTGCCCGAAATCCTTGGGCCCAGCCAGCGTGTGCGACACATGGACGGTGACAACCAGGATGGCGGCCAGGCCGCGCAGGGCGTCGACGCCGCTAAGCTTGCCGGCAAGTCGGGCGGACGGGACGGCTGTCACCTGGTGTTCCTGTGCTGGTCCAAGGCCCAGACTTCATGGGCTGGCACCTCCATAGCAAGGGTGCGGCGTGTCATGCCAGGAGAGGCGAAGGGGATGAAGCCAACCGAGTCGCCGGGGTTGACGGCGGTGAGGTCGTCCGGGAGTTCGACCAGGCCGTCAGTCTCGGTGAGCGAGGTGAGGATGCCGGCGCCCTCGACCGGATGCTTGTGGGCAATGCCGGCCTTGTCGAGGCGGACGCGGACGTATTCGCGGCAGGCGGGCTTTTTCCGGTATGTGAATCCGGCGGGCATCGGAAGCGGGCGGGGTGGCTGGTAGGCGGCGCCGGCTCTGTTGCAAACTTTGGCGTTGTCCGTCGGGATGGGTTCCGTGCAAGGGAGTGACCGCATCATGTCGGACTTCAAGGGACGTCACTTCGAGGGTGAGACCGTGCTCTGGGCGGTCCGGTGGTATTGCCGATATGGGGTGAGTTATCGTGATCTTGAGCAGATGATGGGCGAGCGCGGCGTCGTGGTTGACCATTCGACGATCTATCGTTGGGTTCAGCGATACGCGCCCGAGATGGAGAAGCGGCTGCGTTGGCAATGGCGGACGCCATGCTCGACGAGCTGGCGCGTCGATGAGACGTATGTGAAGGTCCGCGGCCACTGGACCTACCTTTACAGGGCCGTCGACAAGCACGGGAACACGATCGACTTCTATCTCTCCCCGACCCGCAACACGG
>JANONC010000296.1:0-3538 GCA_031420655.1 Rhodospirillales bacterium
ACCGACCAGCCGGCCCGCTCTAGCGCGCGGCGGCTGCTGGGGATGGGCCCCGTACCCATCACGGACGGATCGACGCCGGCCGTCGCGAAGCTTGCAATGCGGGCAAGGGGTGTCAGGCCCCGGCGCTGCGCCTCGGCAGCACTCATGACCACGAGTGCGGCCGCACCATCGTTGATGCCGCTCGCGTTGCCGGCGGTCACGGTACCGTCTTTGCTGAATGCCGGGCGCAGCTTGGCCATACCCTCGGCCGAGCTATCGTGGCGGATGTATTCGTCGTCCGTCACGACTGTGTCGCCCTTGCGGCCCGCGATGGTCACGGTGGCAATCTCGTCCTTGAAGCGTCCGGCCTTTTGCGCCGCACTCGCCTTATGTTGGCTATTAACGGCGAACGCGTCCTGTTCGGCGCGGGTGATCTGGAACTGGGTCGCAACGTTCTCCGCCGTGGTACCCATGTGATAGCCTTGGAACGCGTCCCACAGCCCGTCTTTCAGCATGGTGTCGATCAGACCCAGCTCACCCATCTTGACCCCGGCGCGCAGGTAGCCCGCGTGGGTCGACTGGCTCATGCTCTCCTGCCCGCCGGCGAGCACCACATGACTTTCGCCGGTGCGGATTTGCTGGGCCGCTAGCGCCACTGCGCGCAGGCCGGAGCCGCAGACCTGGTTGATGCCGAACGCCGTTGCGCTGTCTGGAATACCCGCGTGCCGTGCTGCTTGCCGGGCGGGATTCTGGCCCTGGGCCGCGGTCAGCACCTGGCCCAGGATGACTTCCTGAACATCGCCGGGTGCGATGCCGGCCCGTTCCATCGCCGCTTTCAGCGCAACGGTGCCGAGCGTGTGCGCGGATACGGTGGCGAATGCCCCGTTGAAGCTTCCAACCGGCGTCCGCGCTGCCGAGACGATGACGACATCTTCCATTGAGTAGCCTCCCTATACTTTGGATCGAACATACAGTGGGCTAAACTTGGCGCAACCAGGCGAGCATCGGCTGCCACAGCTCGGCCTGGGCGCGCGGGCCCGCGGTCATGCCGATGTGACCGGAGCCGGGCCGGTGCAGCACGGCCCCCGGGATTGCAGCGGCGAGTGGCAGGGCGCTTTCAAACGGTACGATACGGTCGCGGGCCGGGACAGCGATCCAGGCGGGTAGGCGCAACTGCTCCGGCAGCACCGGCGCGCCCGCCACCCGCCATTCGCCGCAGGCCGGCGTGTTGCGTCCGTACCAGCCGCCCAGCACTTCACGCGCGATGGGTGCTGCAAGCGGCACGCCGTCGTTCAGCCAGTCCTCGAGGGCCACGAAGTCATGCGCGGCCGGGCTGGCCGGGTCGAGGGCGGCGAAACGGCGGAACTTGGTGGCGATGGACCCTGGCTCGACGGCCGCGAACAGCGCTTGCAAGGCGTCGACCGGGACGGTGCCGGTCATGGCCATCAGCGGCTCCAGCACCGGCAGTTGCGCCGCCAGCGGCCCGGGCGCGAACGACCAGGGGGTGGCGAGCAAGGCCAGCGCCCGTACCTGCGCCGGCTCTCGCTGCGCCAGCGCCAGGGCCAGCAATCCGCCCATGCAATAGCCGGCCAAGATGGATGGCCCGGCGGCGGCCAGCGCGCGGGTGGCCACGCCGGCGATCACGTCTGTCAGCGTAAACTGCCGTTCGACGCTGCCGGGCCAGCCCCAATCCAGCAGCAGCGGGCGCACTCCTTGGGCCGCCAGCCAGCGCATCATGGACCGGCCGGGTGTCAGATCCAGCACGTAGGCGCGGTTCACCAGGCTTGGCATGAACAGAACCGTGGGCGTTCCGGCCGGGTTGTAATCCAGCAGCCGGGCCGGCCCCTCGGTCCAGATGGCGGGGGGGTCGGCCAGGGTCCGGAAGGCGGGATGGCTGCGATAAGCGGCGATGCCGTGGATAAGGGCCGGGTCGAGCTTATCGAGGTGGAGCAGCAGTGGGCGGGGACCCCGGCGGCAATGCGGGCGCGGCAGGTCCGGACGGGTCATGTGGCAGGGCGCTGTACAAGGCCGTCATCTGGCCGGCCCAGGCGTACAGCATGCGGGCCATTGCTTCCGCCACCTCGCGATCGACCGCCAGTGCATTGGCTTCGCTGGCCCAGATTATGGCCCAGTCCGCCGTCAATCGGTCCTGTTTCGCGTCGTGCTGGTTCATGATCGCAATCCATCATGCGGGGGCCAGTTTGTGCTTCACGCCCGGTTATAAGGCGAAGGATTGCTTTCGCCCATGCTGCATGTGCGTGCTAGTAGACCGCATGGAACCCGAAAGAGCGATTATGGATACATCTAGCCCCGCACCGCGCCCGCCTGTGGTGGTCAAGAAGTACGCCAACCGCCGCCTCTATAACACCGAGACGTCGAGCTACATCACCCTCGATAACCTGGCCGAGATGATCCGAACCGGCCGTGACTTCGTAGTCTATGATGCCAAAACGTCGGAGGACATCACACGCGGCGTGTTGACGCAAATCATCGTCGAGGAGGAAAGCAAGGGTACGTCCATGCTGCCGACGGCGTTCCTGCGCCAGTTGATCGGCTTTTACGGTGGCAGCTTGCAGGGTGTGGTGCCCCAGTACCTCGAAACGGCGATGTCCACGTTTGCGCAGCAGCAGGCGCAACTGCGGGACGCCGTGCAGCAGACGTTCAAGCCGTTCCTGCCCGCAAGTGTGAATGAGATGAGCCGGCAGAATATGGCGATGATCGAGCGGGCACTCAGCCTGTTCAACCCGTTCCACCGTGGCAGTGCGCCGCTGCCGCCGGCGCCCGAGGCAATGGCTGAGCCCTCCGCCGAAGCGATCGTACATAACAGCTTGGCGCAACAAGCGTCGCAAACGGATGAGCTGCAGCGGTTAAGGCTGGAGATCGACAATCTGCGGGTGCAACTCGCTGTCGCGCGGGCGGAGGCGTTGGCGGTACCAGCCCGGCCCGCGGTTCCGCCAGCGGCGGCCCCCGCCACCATTTCGGCCGGTCCGGCTCCCAGCATGGCAATTAAGCCGCCCAGCGCGCCGGTGCCACATGCGGCGGCTCCCGCCATCGGTTCGGCCGGTCCGGCTCCCACCGTGGTAAGCAAGCCGCCCAGCGCGCCGGTGCCACATGCGGCGGCTCCCGCCATCGGCTCGGCCGGTCCGGCTCCCATCGTGGTAAGCAAGCTGCCCAGCGCGCCGGTTCCGCAAGCCGTGGTTCCCGCCACCGTTTCAGCCGGTCCGGCTCCCATCGTGGTAAGCAAGTTGCCCAGTGCGCCGGTTCTGCAAACGGCGGCTCCCGCCATCGGTTCGGCCGGTCCTGCTTCCAGCATGGCCAGTAAGCCGTCCAGCGCGGCGGTTCCGCAAGCGGCCGCCCTGGCCACTGTTCCGGCCGTTCCTGGCCCAAGCACGGCCAGCCGGCCTGCCACCCTAACAAATAAGCCGCCAACCGTCCCGGTTTCGCAGAAGCCGGTGCTGGCCCGTCCTGCGCCCGCCTTAGCGAGCAAGCCGACCAGCAAGGGGGTGCCACCCGCCAACATCCTGGCCGATCCGGTGCCGGCCAAGCCAGGCACGCTGCC
>JANONC010000297.1:0-4765 GCA_031420655.1 Rhodospirillales bacterium
CCGCCGGCATTTTTCGAGGTCGCGGATACGATCGCCGACGCCGGGCCGCACCGCCCGTTCTATCCAAGGCGTGGGATGGCGGGCATGACCCGGCTGTCGCTGGCGGAGGCGCTGGGCATGGCGGGTACTGAGGGCCTGTCCCGCCAATGCGACCGCGCAACCGCCACCCGCCCGGCCGGTGCGCCGCTATTTTGGACGCTGGGCGCCAATCAGACGGGTAAGGCGGCGATCAGCGGCTGGCTCGGCCTGCTGCGCCCTGCTTTGGCCGGGCCGGCGCCGCCCGCGTTATGGCCGTTCGACGGGCCGTTCCGCACGCTACTGGTGCCGGACCGGGTGACGATTGCGGAGACCTATCCAGCCGAAGCGATGCGCCAGCTGGGCCTCAGCATGGGCGGCAGCAAGCGCCGTCATGCGGACCGGCAGGCGCTGATGCCGGCGCTCCGGGCCGCGATGGCCGGCCTGCACGCGATACCCGGGCCAGCCCTGGCGGTGCTGATGGATGGCGGCATGGGGACGGATGCGGCGGGCGAGGACCGGCTGGATTGCGTATTGGGGGTGCTCTGCGTGCTGCGCGTCGTGGAAGGCGCCCTGGACTCTCCCCCGCCCGATGCGTGGATCACGCGCTGGGAGGGCTGGGTCCTGGGCCAGGCCTGGCCGCCGTAAGTTTGCCAGTCACTGCTGGTCGCCCTTGCGGCGTGGTGATCCAGGGCGACCAGAGTCCAACCCGGCCATTGCGCCCCTGGATTACCGCAGCCCTGAGAGGGGCCTCGCAATGGTGGGTTTAGATGCGCATCACGGCCAGGGCCGTCATCCGCCACTCATGCACGTGCAGCGGCAGCGGGCGGAGCAGGCGCTCCTCGTATTGGCCGGCCCAGCGCACGCCATCCTGGGTGAAGTGCGCCCAGCAATCGGTCTCGGCGATCGCACCGCGCGTCGGCACATGGCCGTTTAGCGTAAAGCGCACCCGGCGCATGAGGCGTTCGCTGCGGTCGATATACAGCCCGAGCTCGTCATTTTCGGACAATCCCAGGCCGGGGCGCATTGTCACGCGCACCACGTCGCAGTCCTGGGTCTGGCCGCCCACCGTGATCTGCTCCGGGCTGGCCAGCGCGAGGGTCAGCGTACGCTCCGTCGCCCAGGGGCCGGTCAGCAGCAGGGGGCCGAGCAGGAACAGGCGATAGCAATCGGCCACCAACGCCGCCGCGTCGCGCCGGGGACGGTCGGTGGCCTCCGTGCCGTTGAACAACACGCGGACGGTGTCCTTCGTGCGTTCGACCTGCTTCGTGCCGGACGGGCCGGTTTGCGTCTGCTTGTATAAGCCGGTGCGCAGATCCAGCTGGTCCTGCGCCGTGCTGCGGTATCCCGCATCCACCAACTCCGGCTGCAGGCGGTCGACCAGGCTGTCGAACTGCCCGGCGTACTCCACGCGAACCTCGCCAATGCCTGCCAGCGATCCATGCGCCCGGGCGCTCGCCGCCAGCAGCGCCTGCGCTTCGGGCGACGACGCCCCGTCTAGCGGCACGAGGCGCGGCGCGCACCCGGCGAGGGCGGCCGAGGCCAGCAGCACGCGGCGGGCTATCAATACAGCCCCGCCGCCCGCGCCCGTGCCTGCACGATGCCGACCAGCAGATCGAGCACCGGCGTCGCGACACCCCGGCGCTGCGCCATCGCAAGCGGGGTGGCATAGATCGCCTCCACCTCCATCGGGCGGCCCAGCTCCAGGTCCTGCAGGATACTCTGGCGATGCTGCGAATGGCGCATGAAGGCGATTTGCGCCTCCACATCCGGCGTAATCCGGGCCCCCATGGCGGTGGCGGTCGCGACGACCTCGGCGATGATAGCGCGCACCGCGGGCTCGATCGCGGGCGGCACCATGAACTGCGCTGGCGTCGCGGCACTCAGCACCGCCAGCGGCCCGGTGGCGAGGTTCAGCATCAGCTTGCCCCACACGGCGTCCCGGATGCGATCGGTCACGGTCATCGTCATCCCGCCCGTGGCGAGGCAGTCCGACAGCGCCTGCACCGCCGGGTCAGGGGTGCCGTCGGCGCGGCCGATCGTGAGCCGGTTCTGCCGGTATTCTACCCGCACGACGCCGGGTTCGGTGACGGTGCAGGCGGAGTAGATAACACCGCCCACGGCGCGTACGGGACCGACCGCGTTCCACACGGCGTCACCCGGGTCGATGGCGGGCAGCCTGTGGTCCGGCTCTGTCGTGTCACCCACAAAGTACCACCACGGGATGCCGTTCATGACGAAGACGACTGGCGTGTCTGGCCGCAGCAGCGGCAGCAGCAGGGGTGCCACGGCGGGCAGCGACGGTGCCTTCACGCACACCAGCACGGCATCTTGCGGGCCAAGCGCGGCCGGGTCGGCGCTGGCGGTCATGCGGGCGTGCAGCGTGTCGCCATCGCACTCCACCCGCAGGCCGTGTGCTGTTATGGCGGCCAGCGTGTCGCCCCGTGCCAGCACCGAGACCTCCGCCCCGCCATGCACGGCGCGCACGGCCAGGTGGCCGCCAATGGCCCCCGCGCCAACGATGGCGATCTTCAACGGAGTATCTCCGCCGCCGCCCGCACCAGCGCCTGGACGCCCAGGCCGATGCATGCCTCGTCCGGCTGATAGTCCGAGTTGTGCAGCCGGTCGTGCCGGCCGGGTGCGCCGGCGCCGATACGCACGTGGCACGACGGCACCAGTTCCGCCATCAGGGCAAAATCCTCGCCACCTAGGCTAGGCTCACCTTCATCCACCACGTCACCCAACTGCGCCGCGATGGCGGCCATGACACGGTCCGTGAGCGGCGCGTCGTTCAGGGTGGGCGGGATTTCACGCACATAGGTCACATCGGCCGTCACGCGCATGCTGCTGCCAACACCCGCGCAGACCCGGCGCAACGCCGCCTCGGCCTGGTCGCGCACGGCCGCGTCTAGCGTGCGGACGGTGCCGCGGAGCGTGCAGATGTCGGGGATGGTATTCGTCGCCTCGCCGGCATGGATGGCAGCGACAGTGACTACGCAGGCCTGGGTCGGGCGGATTTCGCGCGCCACGATCGTCTGCAGCTGACCGATCAGCACGCCTGCCGCGGCGATCGGGTCGATACACTCGTCCGGGTGGGCCGCGTGGCCGGAGCGGCCGGTGAGCACGATGTCGAAGACGTCGACCGCCGCCATGCACGCGCCGCGGCAAAAGCCGATGCGCCCGGTGGGCATGCCAGGGTAGTTGTGAAAGCCAATCGCGAGGTCCGCGCCGTCCATCGCACCCTCGTCGATCATGGCGCGGGCGCCGGCCCCGATTTCTTCGGCGGGCTGGAAGATCAGGCGGATGGTGCCGGCCAGTTGCGCTGCCATAGGAGCGAGGATTTCCGCAGCGCCCAGCAACGTGGCGGTGTGGATGTCGTGCCCGCAGGCGTGCATGCGGCCGGGCACCATGCTGGCGTAGGGCAGGCCGGTCTGTTCCAGGATCGGCAGCGCGTCCATGTCCGCCCGCAGCACCAGCGTGGGGCCGGGGCGCGCGCCGGCGATGGTGCCGACCACCCCCGTGCCTCCCACCCCGGTCCGGTGCGGGATGCCGAGGCGGCGCAGCGTGTCAGCCACCACGCCCGCGGTCCGGGTCTCGTGGAAGGCAAGCTCGGGATGCGCATGCAGGTCGCGGCGGAGCGCGATGAGGGCGGGTTCGATCACGCGGGTTGCGGCGGCGATGGGAGGCTGGGGGTCGTTTGCGATCATGGGGCCATGGTGCGGGCGGGACGTGGCGGGATCAAGGCCGGTTGATCCATGAAGGGTGCGCCGTTACGCATGCGCCATTGAAGGTGAGACCCATGACCCCAGCCGGCGCGATTGTTCCTGTCATCCTCTCTGGCGGCTCCGGCAGCCGACTGTGGCCTGTGTCGCGGGAAAGCTTCCCAAAGCAACTTTGGCCGCTGATCTCGGACCGTACCATGCTGCAGGAAACCGCCCTGCGCGGCGTGGGGCCGGGTTTCGCGGCGCCGATCGTGGTGTGCAACCAGGAGCACCGGTTCCTGATTGCCGAGCAGATGCGCGAGGCGGGCATTGTGGACGCCGAGATCGTGCTGGAGCCGGTGGGCCGCAACTCCGCCCCCGCCGTGACCGCCGCGGCCCTGCTCGCCGTCGCGCGTGACCCGGCGGCGATCGTGTGGATGATGGCCGCCGACGCCAGCATCCAGGACCGCCCGGCGCTGCATGCGGCGCTGGACCGCGCCGTGGTGGCTGCGCGACTCGGCCGGATCGTGACCTTCGGCATGGCCCCGCACCGGGCGGAAACGGCGTACGGCTACCTGGAACCCGGCCCCGAGCTACCCGCCGCCCCCGGCGTACACGAGGTTGTGCGGTTTGTGGAAAAGCCCGACGCCGCCCGCGCGGCCGCGCTGTTCGCCGGCGGCACGCACCTCTGGAACTCCGGCATGTTTGTGTTTCAGGCGCAGGTGTTGCTGGACGAAATGGAGCGGTATGCGCCGGACGTGCTGACCGCGGTGCGTGCGGCGGTGGACGGACGGGTGCGCGACCTGGACTTTACGCGGCTGGACCGCGCCGCGTTCGAGTCCTGCCCGGACATCAGCCTGGACTATGCAGTGGCCGAAAAGACAGACCGCGCCGCGGTGGTGCCGGCCAAGCTGGGCTGGAGCGACGTGGGCAGCTGGGACGCGCTGTGGGAGGTGTCGTCCAAGGACGACGCGGGTAACGCGCTGGTGGGCGACGTGCTGATCGAGCAATCGACGGATTGCTACGTCCGCAGCGACGGCATCCTGACG
>JANONC010000298.1:0-9427 GCA_031420655.1 Rhodospirillales bacterium
GATCACGTAGCCGAGCTGCGCGTGGTGGCGGATTTTGAGGCTGGCGACGCCGTAGCGCTGCGCATAGTCCAGGGCTAACCCGGCAATAACGCGGCGGCTGTCATCCCGCAGCGCGCGTTCCGCATCGAGCTCCGCATCGAACCCGGCGGCAATGGCTCCCCCCTCATCGGCCCGGGCGGGCGGCGCTTCGGACAAAGCGCGGCGCAGCAGGCCGCACAGGCTATGCGCGGGCGGGTCCCAGGCGAGCGGCCCGTAAGCGAGCGTGGCGCAGGTTAGTGCCGCCGCCTCCAGCCCCTGCGCCAGTGCGGCCAGGTCACGCGGGGTGGCGCGCCCGAGCGAGAGCCGGGCAACGGCGCGTGCCATGTCCGGTGCAAGCTTTAGGGCGGCGCGGAGCTGGCGGAGCGCCGCCGGGTCTGACAACAGCCAGAGCCAGCCGGATTGACGCTGGGCTATGGCGGCCGGGTCCAGCAAGGGCGCGCTTAGCCAGGCCGCGAGCAGACGCCCACCGCCCGCGGTCAGTGTTTCGCGCACGGCTTCGAGCAGCGTGGGGCTGCCGTCACGGGCGCGGGTCAGCTCCAGGCTGCTGCGTGTGGCAGCGTCCATCTGCATCGCGCAATCGAGCCCGGTGGGCGCCGGGCGGGACAGGCGGGGCAGCTGGCCGGCCTGGGTGAGGCGCACGTAATCGAGCGCCAGGGCGGCCGCAACCGCCTCCGCATCGCTGAACGTGCCGAAGGCGTCGAGGCTTGTGGCCCCGAACGCTTCCGCGACCCGGCGCGCGGCGGCCAGGGGTGCGGCGGGTGCCGGGGCCGGGCCGCGGCGGGGTTCGTGATCCAGTAGCGGGAGGCCAGCCGGGGCGAGAATTTCGGACGGCTCCAGCCGGGCGAGCAGCGCGGGTAGGCCAACCGGATCGACCGCCGCGGTTTCGAACAGGCCGGTCGACACGTCCAGCCACGCCGCCCCCAGCGCACGGCCCACCTGCGCCAGTGCAAGCAGCAGGTTGGGCCGCTGGGCGTCCAGCAGGCTGTCCTCGGTCAACGTGCCCGGCGTCACCAACCGCACGACGGCGCGCTTCAACGGGGCGGAGCCGGTGCGGGCGCGGGCCGTCTCCATCTGCTCGGCAACCGCCACCCGGAAGCCGCGGCGGATAAGGCGCGACAGGTAGGCGTCGGCCGCGTGGATGGGTACACCGCACATCGGGATTGGCGCGCCGGCGTGGGTCCCGCGGTGGGTGAGCGCAATGCCGAGTGCGGCGGCGGCGGCGGCGGCGTCTTCGAAGAACATTTCGTAAAAATCGCCCATGCGCAGAAAAAGCAGCGCGTCCGGATGCGCCTCTTTCAGCGCGTACCATTGCTGGATGGCGGGGGATGCGCCCTCGGCTGGGGGTGTCGGCATCGGTCTGGCTTACACCCGGCGCGGGCAGGTGGGAATTGCGAAGCGGGGCTGCTTCGCTTAGGGGTTAACGGATCAGAACTGGGATCACGCGATGCTGCCACCGACCGCGCACCAACTGAGGACCGTCGCCGCCGGACCGGTCACGACCGGGCAACGCATGAAGAACATCTTTGGCGGGTCGATCGGTAACCTGATCGAGTGGTACGATTTCTATATCTACAACTCGTTTGCGATCTATTTCGCCAAGTCGTTTACCAGCAGCCAGGATCCGACGGCGCAGTTTCTGCAGGTGTTCGGCATCTATGCGATTGGCTTCTTTATCCGGCCAGTGGGCGGGTTCGTGCTCGGCTACTATGCGGACCGGGCGGGGCGCCGGGCCGCCCTGACGCTATCGGTCATGCTGATGTGCGTGGGCTCGGGGCTAATTGCCCTTTTGCCGACCTACGCCCAGGTGGGCGTTTGGGCGCCCGTCCTGTTGCTGCTCGCGCGGCTGCTGCAGGGGTTGTCGCTCGGCGGCGAATACGCGTCGTCAGCGACCTATCTTAGCGAGGTCGCGGGTGAGAAAAATCGTGGGTTCTGGAGTTCCTTCCAATACGTGACGTTGATCGGCGGCCAGGTGCTGGCGGCGTTCGTGCTGCTCGTGATGCAGCAGCGGTACACGACTGGCGAGCTGGAAGCATGGGCGTGGCGCATTCCGTTCGGGATCGGAGCGCTGTGTGCGCTCTATGGCCTCTATCTGCGCCGCAACCTGGCCGAAAGTGCGGATTGGGTGCGGGCGTCGCAATTGCGGGCCGAGCGGCCGAGCGTGTGGCGGCAGCTGATCGCACAGCCCAAAGAGCTGGCGCTGGTATTCGGGCTCACGATGGGTGGCACCACCGCGTTTTATACCTTCAGCGCCTACATGCCGACCTACCTCAGCAACACGCTCAAATTCCCCAAGGAATGGACGGCGGAGATTTCGTTCATCACACTGTTCTTGTTCATGGCGATGCAGCCGCTGTTCGGCGCCATCAGCGACCGGGTGGGCAGGCGGCCGGTGCTGATGTGGTTTGGCATCCTGGGCACGCTGTGCACGGTGCCCATCCTGACCGCGCTGGGCGGTGCCAGCGGGTATATGGAGGCGCTGCTGCTGATCCTGGCGGCCCTTGTGATTGTCAGCGGTTACACGTCCATCAACGCCGTGGTGAAGGCCGAGCTGTTTCCGGCCGGCGTGCGGGCGCTGGGCGTCGGACTGCCGTACGCGGTGGCGGCATCACTGTTTGGCGGAACTGCCCCGTTGATCGCGCTGGAGTTCAAAAGCGAAGGTCACGAGAACTGGTTCTACTGGTATGTGACCGGCATGATCTTCATTTCCCTGCTGGTGTACACGACCATGCGGGACACGAAAAAGGCGTCGAAGATCGTCGATTAGCGCCGTTCCTCCCCCGGTTCCGGGAGAGGGTTGCGGTTGGGCCTGGCTTAAAGGTTCTGACCGGCCCCATCGAAAGGGCTGGCACCCTGCGGCGTCAGCTTATCCACCGCGGGCGGCAGCAAATGCGATAGCTGGGAGAGCATGTCGTGTGCCGGCATGTTGGCCTGCGCCGCCATGTCGTTCACGCGGTCATGGCCTAGCACCTGTTGTAGCTGATCCGGCGTGACAGGCTGATTTGGGCCGCTGCCGATCCAGGACTCGGCCACGTGGCCAAGGCCTGCCTGCTGGAACTGCGAGAGTAGGCCACCGAGGCCGCCCAATCCAGCGAGCGCGCCACCCAAACCGCCCATGCCGCCCGCGCCGGGCTGAGCCGGCACCTGCTGCTGCGGGGCTGCGCCACCCAGGAGCGAGCCCAGCACCGCACCCATCCCACCACTGGCCGCACCGCCACCCAGCAGCGATCCCAGCACAGCCTGCAGCGCCGGGTTCTGCCCACCCTGCTGATTTTGCCCACCCTGCTGATTTTGACCGCCCATCAAGCTGCCGATCACTGAATCCAACAAACCCATGATGCTCTCCCGAAACAAGAACGACCCGAGGCGTAACCGCCCGGGGCCGTGTTGGCCAGCCGTTTCTGGCCGGACACTAAACCGCTGCGCCTAGAACCCAATCCGACCAAAGTGGGTCGGCTTGAGTTCTAGGTCTCGAAATTTGACCAGCATTACTCCCCTCCAGGCGAAGCAGCCTGGTCGGAAAGTGCTCTACATGCTCGTGCGGCGCCCCGTGATGGCATGGTAGACGACCAGTACGACAACCGCGCCGATCACGGCGACGAACATGCTGTAAAAGTTGAAGCCCGTCACCGGTGCGGCACCGAAGAACTCGAACAGATAACCGCCCACCACGGCACCGATCACACCGAGGATCAGGTCTGTGATGGCGCCCGCACCCGATTTGTTGACAATCTTACTAGCGATAAACCCGGCAATAATGCCGAAGATGATCCACGCGATGATACCCATGATGTACAACTCCCATGCCCGCGGCACAGTGCCGTGACCTGCCACCGTAACCGGCACGCCCTTTGAAAGTTGCAATCTCCGCAACGGCCTACCCCAAACTGAGAGGACCCTGTGGCCCCCATGCAAACCTGGCCCAACATCCCCCCCCTGCCGTTACCCTGGATGGCCCGGCGCGCGCGGCTATGGCGGCGCTGGCTTGACTCCGGACAAGCGTGGCGGTTCCAGGCCGACTTTCGTGCCGCCACCGCCGCCCCCCGCCGCGACCGCGCCCGCCTGCGCGACTACGGATTGGCGCTGCGGGCCGAGTGGCATCGCCGGATCGAGCAAGGCCCA
The DNA here is from genome assembly GCA_031420655.1 of Rhodospirillales bacterium. Classification (GTDB taxonomy): domain Bacteria; phylum Pseudomonadota; class Alphaproteobacteria; order Acetobacterales; family Acetobacteraceae; genus JANPPS01. The sequence continues at coordinate 4,159 of JANONC010000298.1, forward strand.
GCCGGCCCCGCGCTACGCCGGGCGGACCACGCCAACTATCTGGGCGACCGCGCCGTGGTGCGCGGCCTGGTGGATGGCTGGTTCGCGCTGCAGATCGCCCGGGCCGGCGGCGCCGTCCCGCATGAGGCAGTCGTGGACGAAACCACGCGCCTGACCCGCATCTTCGCCGGCGCAGACCCGGCCTATCCGCCCATCGGCGGTTGGAACTCCTACACGTTGCTGGGTTTATCGCTGGTGCAGCACTATGACCTGGCCCCGGCGGCATCGCTAAACGACGTGCTGGCCGAAGCGCTTGGCGCGGTCGGCCTGCAAACGCTCGATGTGTTGCGCGCAGCGGAGGGTGGGTCCATCCAGCCCCAGACGGCCATTACGCAGCTTTCGGCGTTGGCGGGCGGGCTGGCGGAGGCGCTGCTGGGGCATGCCCTTGCAGACTGACAGCCCCATAACGGACGATTCTACTGCGCGGATCGAAGCGCTCGAAGAGTTGTTGTCCGCGCTGCCGGGCGAGGCGATGCTCGGCAGTGAGTTGGATGGCTTCCTCGCTGGCGTCCTTGTTTGTCCAAGACTGTTGGCGCCCAGCGCTTGGCTGCCCTCTATCTGGGGAACGGGCGGGCCAGGCGCCTCCGCGGTGTTCGAGAACAAGGAGCAGGCGCAATCCACGCTCGCCCTCGTAATGGCGCACTATAACAGCATCGCACACGCGCTGCTCGACGACCGGTGCCGGTACAACGCGATCTTCGACGTCGACACCAGGAGTGACGATACCCTTTGGGAGATATGGATCGAAGGCTTTGCCCGCGCCGTCGGGCTCGCTCCGGCAAGTTGGATCGGCATCGCCAACGCCGACAAGGCGACGCGGGCGGCCTTCGCCGGCATGCAGGCATTGGTCGACCTTGCCAATGGAACCAGCCTGTTGCCGGAGCCGGATGCGACGGAGCTTACAAAATTAGCACCCGATCTGATCCCAGGCTGGCTTGAGGACCTGTACGCCGGGCGGCCCAGCGCGCGCGAAACCGCACCCTCTCTGACCGGCTGGCAGGGCGCCAAGGTTGGCCGTAACGAGCCCTGTCTGTGCGGGTCTGGCCTGAAGCATAAGAAGTGCTGTGGACGTCACTAACACTTACCCGAGCGGGTAGTGGCACCGCACCTGGCGCGCACCGGTGGTGACCAGCGCGGGTGGGTCCGTCCGGCAGCGGTCCTGCACCTGAAAGCAGCGGGTGTGGAACCGGCAACCGGCCGGCGGGTGCAGCACGCTCGGGATCTCACCCACGATGGGGATGGGCGCGCGGCGATGCGCCGGGTCCAGCACGGGGTTGGTGGACAGCAGTGCCGCCGTGTAGGGGTGCGCCGGACGGTCATACAGCGCAGCGGCCGGGCCGGTTTCCACCACCTCACCCAGGTACATCACCACCAGCGCGTCGCTGATGCGGCGGATCACGTTCAGATTGTGGCTGCTCACCACCAGCGTTTGCCGCAGTGCCTGCTGCCGCTCCAGCAGCACTGTCAGCAACCCGCCCTGAACACTGACGTCGAGCCCGGCCGTCGGCTCGTCCGCCAGCAGAACCGTGGGGTCGAGGCACAGGCTGCGCACCGCCGCGACCCGCCGCGCCTGGCCACCGGAAAGCTGGTGCGGGTAGCGGGTCAGCAGTGCCGAACTCAGGCCGAGTGCTGCCATCAGCGGGGCTGGGTCGGCCGGGCGGCGGTGAATGGCACCGGGTTCGGCCAGCAGGCGGCGCACGGTCATGCGGGGCGACAGCGCGCCCATCGCATCCTGCGGCAACAGTTGCGCGCGGGCGCGAAAGGCGAGCGTATTGTGGGCCAGCAGCTCCGCCACCGGAATACCGCCCACGGTCACGGACCCGGCGCGCAACGGCACCAAACCCAGCGCCGCCCGCAGCAGGGTCGTCTTGCCCGATCCGCTTTCACCCACCAAACCCGTGACCCGGTCTGCGCCGAACGTGAGTGTTACGTCGTGCAACGCCGTCACCGGCCCCCAGCCGGCGTGGGCGCCCGTAAACTCGATCACGCTTTCCAGCATGCAACGTCCCAGTCTGGGGCCACGCTACGCAGCACTTGCGGCGTGTCGCAGCGCGGTTCTGCCAGCGTGCATCGGGCGGCGAACAGGCAGCCGGGCGGGTGCTCGGCCGGGTCCGGCACATCACCGGGGATGGTCGCGATGGTCGTATTGCTGGCCCCAGCGTCCAGCTCGCACGCAATCAGCCGCACGGTGTAGGGGTGGCGTGGCGCGGTGGTCACGCCTGCCACCGGCCCGCGCTCGATCACGGCACCTGCGTACATGACCGCGACTGCGTCACAGAGCTGGGCCACCAGGCCCAACTGGTGCGATATGAACAGGATCGAGCCCCGAAAATCCTGCCGCAGCCGTTGCAGCAGGCGGACAATCCCAGCCTCGATCGTCGCATCCAGCGCCGTCGTCGGTTCATCGGCCAGCAGCAGGTCCGGCGCTGCGGCTAGCGCCATGGCGATCATGACCCGCTGCTTCATACCGCCCGACAGCTCGTGCGGGTAGGCGCGCAGGCGCAGCGCCGGGTCTGGGATCTCGACGGAACGCAGTGCCGCTTCGGCTTGTTGCAGCGCCGCGCGCCGTCCGAGGCCGGGGGTGCGGCGGCGCAGCACGTCCACGATGTGCGTGCCGATGGTGAACAGCGGATTGAGCGCGCTGGACGGGTCCTGAAATACCATTGCAATGCGCTGGCCGCGCCAGGTGGCCCGCTCCGCATCCGGCAAGGTTTCGAGGTTGGTGCCATCCATGGTGATGGTGCCGTGCCGTTCGAGCCCGACGGTCATGCCCAGCAGCGCCAGCGCCAGCGTGCTCTTACCCGAGCCGCTTTCGCCGACCAGGCCCAGGATCTCACCGCGCTTGATGTGCAGATCGACGCCGCGCAGCACAGTGGATTTGCCGTACCATGCGGTCAGGTTCTGCACCTCCACCAGCGCAGTCATGCCCGCGGGTCCGCGAAGCGCTGCAACGCCTCGCCAAACAGCGTGAAGCCCAGCGTGGCGATAGCCAGCGCCAGCGACGCTACCAGCACCGGCGCCACGCTGTCGGACAGATAGGCGTACCCGTCATAAATGAGCGTACCCCAGCTGCTGAGCGGCGGACGGACGCCGAGGCCAATGAAGCTTAGCCCGGCCTCGATCGTGATAGCCGCCGGAATTTCCATGCTGGCCAACACCACGAGCGGCCCGGCAATGTTGGGAAGCACGTGCCACAGCATGATGCGCCCGGCCCCGGCCCCCAGCACACGCTCGGCCTCCAGAAACGGTGCAGCCCGCAGCGCCAGGGTCTGCGCCCGCGCGACCCGGCCGAATTGCGGGATGAGCGTGAGTGCCACGATGCCGACGAGGTAGGCGTTACTGGGCCCGAACACGGCGACGATCGCAAGCGCCAGCACCAGCGACGGAAAGGCGCTAACGATGTCAAACAGCACCAGCACCGCCCGGTCCAGCGTGGCGGAAAATAGCGCCGCGACCACTCCCAGCGCCGTACCGATCGCCAGCGCGAGCAGGATGGCCAGTCCCGACACGGCCATGGCGACCGTCGCCCCATGCAGCAGCCGGCTGAGCAAATCCCGGCCCAGCTGGTCGGTACCCAGCCAATGCGCGGGCGATGGCGACGCGAACCGGGCAAGTACGTCGAGCGCATCCGGATCGTAGGGCGACAGGACGGGCGCAAACACGGCTGCGATCAACACGAGCATCACGATGGCGGTGCCGAGCAGCCCGGCGGGGGTTTTCATGCGGTTTGGCCGTGGCTGGCTGGACACATCGCTGCGATCATCAAGCGACGGCGGCCTACGCAGCTCTTGGCCGCCTCCATCATCGACCTGTCGCAGGCTAAGTTATTGGGCCTTCTGTGTGGGCAGGTCCGGGGCGTGAGCGGGGCGAAGATGCTCGCTTGCCTCACCAAGCTTGGCCGGGATGTGCAGATCGTGGTGGGCCTGGCACGACGGCGGGCTGACCCTGGCCGGATCGCGGTCGTGCCAGGCTGAGCGCCTGTCATCGCCGGATGCGCGGGTCGATGGCGGCGTAGGCGAGGTCTGTGACCAGGTTGGCCAGCACGAACAGCAATACCACCACCAGCACCGCCCCCTGCAGAACGGGAAAGTTGCGGGCGTTGATAGCGTCTAGCACCAGACGGCCGAGGCCGGGGCGGGCGAACACGATCTCGATCAGCACCGCCCCGCCCAATAGGCGACCCACGCCCAGGCCGAGCACCGCCAGGGGGGGGATGAGCGCGTTCTTCAGCGCATATTTGAACACGATCTGCCGGGGGCTGAGACCAAAGGCGCGGGCGGTGCGGATGTAGGGGGCGGCAAGCACTTCCAGCATCGACGTGCGCACCAGCCGCGCGAGGAAGCCCACCCAGCCGACGGCCAGCGCCACCGCGGGCAAGATCAGCCGCCGGGCCGTGTCGCCCGCGCCCCCGGTGCCCGCGCCCAGCACCGGCAACCAGTCTAGCCAGACGGAGAACATCAGCAGCAGCACGATCGCCACCACAAAGCCCGGTACGGCGATGAAGGCGACCGACACGCCGGCCAGCCCATGGTCCAGCCAACTGCCGGGCCGCAGCGCCGCCGCGACACCCAGCGGCACGCCCAGCACGATCGACAGCCCGATGGCCGCAGCGGTCAGCGCGATCGTTGGGGGCAGCGCCGCCCCCACAACGGCGGCAACGCGCCGGCCGCTCAGCACATCCGTGCCCAGATCGCCCTGTGCCAGGTGCGAGAAGAAGCGCCACAGCCGGACGGGCACCGGCTGGTCCAGGCCCATTTCCATCACGAACTGCCGGGCGGCTTCCGGGCTGGCTTCGGGGCCCAGCAGCGACGTCGCCGGGTCACCAGGGACCAGAACGGTCAGCAGAAACAGCAGCACTATGGCGCCCAACACCGTCAGCACGGTGGTGAGCAGCCGGGTTGCGACGGCGCTAAGCAGGAGCGAAGCGGTCCAGCGCCCAGTCGATCCCCGTTGGCAGCAGCGCTGGGCGGAGCGATGTGCGGTGGGCGAAGACGCTGACGTCGTACGTGAGCCACACGAACGCGGCGCTTTCGGCCATCAACTGCTGCGCTTGCACGAATAGCGCCGCCCGCTTCGCGTCATCAAGCTCCGCCGAGCCCTGGTCCAGCAACGCATCGAACGCCGGGTTGCTCCAGCGCTGCCAGTTCCAGGTGCCGATCTGGCCGGTGGTGAACCATTGCGCCAGGAAGTTGGGATCGAGCTTGCCGCTGAAGCGGATCATGAACAGGTC
>JANONC010000299.1:0-7292 GCA_031420655.1 Rhodospirillales bacterium
ACTGGCAGGCAACCTGCGATGAGTTCCTGCAGACGATCGACGCACTGGCGGCTGCATCCCAGGGCCTCGCGGACCTGACTGCCAGCCGGCGCGCGACCGAGGCGTTGCAGGCCGCGGTGGCAGCCATGGCCGGGGCGGCCCCTGCCCGACGGAATGCGGCGTCGATGGAACTGGCGCGCATTCTCGTGCCGCTTAATACCACGCGGGAGGCGCGGTTCCGGCATGACCCGGCCTATACCGTGCCGAGGCTACCCACGCTGGCGGTCGCGGCCGAACTGCCAGGCATCACAGACGATCACCTGCGCCGCGTCGCGCTGACCGAACTGATGCGCGGGCAGAACCGGTATCTGGCCGCCATCGATCAGGCGCTGCGGGTGGTTGAACGCGCGGTCAGATAAGCGCCTGCACCGCCACCTGCAACGCATGCAGTACGCGGTTGCGGGCGCGGACGGCATCGACGGCGGCGAATGGGCGGTCGGCGGGGCTTGCACGGGCCAGGGCGCGGATCGGGTCGAGCACCGGCCATGGCGTTTGCGGCAGGGCCGGGTCGTGCGCAAACCGGTCGCCGGAGGTGTAATCGAGCGGAACCAGCGCGCGGGACGCCCGCATCAGCGACCGGTCGGCCCGGGCGGGATCGTCGGATTGCAGCGCCGCCGCACGGTCCCGCACCATGGAAGCGGCGTTGATCAGCGGTGTCAGATCGAGCGCACCGCCGAGCGTGGCCCCGATAGCATAGACCTCCTGCAGCAAGGCCGTGGCGTGGGCCGCATAGTCGAACGGTAAGACCGGGTCCGTCAGCAGCCGCCACAACGCCGCAACGAACACCCGCGTATCCCGTACCAGATGGGCCGGATCGATCTTGTCCAGCAGATCCTCCGGCGTGTGCCACCACCAGCCGAGCGCGTTGCGCATCGCCGGACCCGTGTCGGGCTGTAGGCTCAGGCAACCGAACATTGTCGGCACGCCCAAGCCCCAGAACGAGTTGTCGCTGTTGCGGGTCAGCCGCTTGCCCGCATGCACCTGCCCCGTTTCCAGCCCCATTTCCTGGCGGATGGCGGCGGCAGCGAGCGGCGTAAGCTCGGCCGCCGCGCCGGCATTCGTCATCACGGTGGCGCCAATCCCCCCCGTGCTATCGACATTGACATGCGCGGCGCAGCGCCGGTCCAACTCCGCCCAATGGTTATCCACGTACCACGCCGAGCCGGAATACCGGCCATGCGAGTGGCCCGACCAGAAGCAGAGCCGTAAACCCCGCCGCCAACTCGCCCGGTCCAGCGCCAGCACGCGGGCGCATTCCAGCATGGTGGCGTTGGCCGCGCCGTTATCCATCACGCCGAAGTACCAGGTGTCATGGTGCCCGGACAGCAGCACGAACGGCGCGCCGGGCGTAGCCGCAGGCTCCAGATCGGCCACCAGAATCGGGGTCTGCCGCCAGCCGGTATCGACCTGCGCATGCAGCGTCACGACCGGCTGCTCACCCCGCCGGAGCTGGTCGAGCAGCATGGTGCCGTCGGTAAGGGACACCGTGCACGCGACCGTCGCGGGCAAAGCCGGCCGGGTCGACAGGCCCGGATTTCCCCAAACGGGGGAGATGCACATCTCATGCAAGTGGTCGTGCGGGCTGATGTGCAGCTGGCCTACCGCACCCGCCCGGCGCAACCGGTCGGCCGCAGCCGGACTGGCGATCCCGTCGAGGAGCGCGATGCAGCCGGCGAGATCACCCGCGTCCGTGTCGTTCCACCTAACAAGCCGCCCCGTAAGGCCCGCCTCGGGCGAGGATAGGGAGAATGAGTGCGTGATGGCAGTGACGGCACGGTCATCCACCTCGACCCGGGCCGCCCCAGGGAGGCTGATGTAGGCATCGTGCATAACGGTTGCGGTATGGAAACCAAAAGCGTCGAGCTGCTGGCGGATGGTGGCAAGGCTCGCCAGTTCATCGCCGGTACCGGACAGTTTAACGCGCTCCGCCATCACGGCGCAGGTGGCCATCAGACGGGCGCTGTCCACACAGTCGGTGGGGGCAGGCGGCGGTTCAACCATCACTGCTTACTGTCCATGTTCGGCTCGCGTCGTTTCCAGGGGGTGTTTTCGCGGACAACACGGTGCCGATCCATGCCGGTTCAAGTCAGGGCGCTCAGATTTCCGCAATGGCGTCACCCGGAGACCGTACCTCATCTGGGGTGGCCACCCCATCCGGCCGGGCTACCATCGTGAGCGGGGTTCGCCGGGCGGGAAGTGGGTGCGCCAGTGGCGGGCGATGTCGGCGCGGGTCGTGATCCAGACCCGGTCATGCTTGGCAACATGGTCCAGGAATCGTGCCAACCCGGCGGTGCGGCCGGGCCGGCCCGAGATCCGCCCGTGTAGCCCCAGGCTCATCATGCGTGGACGGCCGGCTTGCCCGTCCTGGTACAGCACGTCGAACGTGTCGCGGAGATAGTTGAAGAACTGCTCGCCATCGCCGAACGCCATCGGTACGTTGAAACGCATGTCGTTGGCCTCGAGCGTATAGGGCACGAACAGCTCCGGCCGCCCGGCCACGTCGGCCCAGAAGGGTAGGTCGTCGGCGTAGTTGTCGGCGAAATAGAGCAGGCCCCCACGCTCGCTCAACAGCCGGTATGTCGTTGGCGAGGACCGATTGTACCAACCGAGCGCCGGAGTGCCGCACAGCGCCGCGTGCAACGCGAGGGTCGCTTCGATCTCCGCCCGTTCACCGTCCGCATCGCCCGGTGGCGGCACGTTCCAGCGCATGCCATGCGTGGCGATCTCCCATCCGGCTTCGCGCATCGCCGCGACCGCCTCGGGGTTGCGGCCCATCGCCATCGTCACCCCGAAGCAGGTGACGGGCAGCGATCGCCCGGACAACAACCGCCATAGACGCCAAAACCCGACCCGGCTGCCATATTCCCATAGGCTCTCGGCTGTCGGATTTCGCACCCCTTTTTGCGAGGTGACAATGTGCTCGGTCAGGAAGCTTTCCGTGCCAGCGTCGCCATGCAGGATGCTGTTTTCACCGCCTTCCTCGTAATTGACGACGATTTGCAACGCCAACAGGGCCCCATCGGGCCATTGCGGGTCGGGCGGGTTGCGGCCGTATCCGACCATGTCGCGGGGGTAGTCACTGGTCGCCGGGTCGAAGGGGTTGGCCGGTGGCAACGATGGATTAGGCATGGGATCAGAAGACCACGGATGTAAAAAACCTGTCCAGAGGCCCAGGCAATCCTGCGACCGGCTAAAACGAATGCCGGGCCAGCCAGGCCGCGTAGCTTACGATGCCGGCGTCGAGCGCCACACGCGGCTGCCAACCAAGCGACCGCAGCGCAGAAAGGCTAAACAGGGCCTGCTGGTCAGCCGCCATGGCCTTACCCGGCGTGAAACGGATGTCCGCCGACGGGCACGCGGCCGTAACCAGTGCTGCTAGTTCCAAGACGCGAATGCAGGTGCCGTCGGTGATGTTGAACGCGCGTCCGGCGGCCGACGCGGGGGGCTGTGCCGGCAACTCTGGGGCGTCGTAGATCGCCAGCAGCCCGGCAGCGACGTCGTCGACATGGACGAGTTGCAGGGCATAAGTCCCATCATGGTCGAACGTAAGGGGGCGGCCTTCCAGCCCGCTGCGCACCATGCCGCCAAGCAGGCTCGGCGTCTGGCGGCGCGGGCCGTACACCCAGCCGATCCGGCCAATCCGCGCGTCGAGCCCATGTTGCGCGGCAAAGGCGCGCACCAGCAGGTCGGCGGCCGCCTTGCTGGCGCCGTAGACATCGGCGGTGGCGGTCAGCGGCGCTGTTTCGTCAACCAGATCGAGCCCCGCCGGGGTGGCGCCATAGGCCACGATTGACGAGCAGAATACGAACCGGCGCACCCCAAACAACCGTGCAGCCTCCAGCAGATTGACGGTGCCGCCCACGTTCACGGCGGCAACCCCGGCCGGGTGATCACGGCCCAGTGCGGGCCCGGAGATGCCCCCGCAATGGATGATGCCGTCCACCCCGGCCGCGACCAGCGCATGTAGCCGGTGCACGTCGGTCAGTTCGGCGATCGTCACCTCATACAGGGCGTCGTCGGCGACCGGCAGGCGATCCACGGGCATCACGGCCCGTCCATCCGCCAAAAGCCGTTCCACCAAAGTCCGGCCGATCAGCCCGGCGGCGCCGGTGACGAGGATGGGTGGGCGTTCCGTCATCCGGCTCGTCTCCGTTCGTGCTATGGACTAGGCCGAACGGATAGCACAACGTTGCTGGGGGCGGCGGGCCGGCCAGGGAGATGTTTGAATGCGTGCACGGGCCTTGGCTTTTGCTGTGGCATGGCTCGGCTTCTCGGCCATGTGTGCCGATGCCGCCACGCTGCGGATCGGATTGCAGGAAGATCCGGATGCGCTGGACCCGGCCCGCGGCGGCTCCTTCGTCGGTCGGGTCGTCATGGCGGCGTTCTGTGACAAACTGATCGATGTGGATGAGAAGCTCGGGTTTCGTCCGCAGCTTGCGACGGCGTGGGCATGGTCGCCCGACAATCGCGCGCTGACGCTGACGCTGCGCGACGGCGTGGTTTTCCACGATGGTGAAACGATGGACGCCGCAGCGGTGAAAGCCAATCTCGACCGCTACCGCTCCGCCCCGGAGTCTGTCCGCAAGAGCGAGATGAAGCCGGTGGAGAATGTGGTCGTCGTCGATGCGCGCACGGTCCGTATCGAACTGTCGGAGCCCTATGCCCCTCTACTCGGCGTATTGTCGGATCGCGCCGGCATGATGATGTCGCCACGGGCGATCGCAGCCAACGGCGTCGCCGTGGCGGACAAGCCGATCTGCTCGGGCCCGTTTCGCTTTGTCGAGCGTATCGCACAGCAGCGGATCGTGTTCGACCGGTTCGATCGGTATTGGAACGCCCCGTCCGTGCATTTCGACCGCGTGATCTATTCGCCCATGCCCGACACCACCGTCCGGCTGGCCAACCTCCAGGCCGGCTCACTCGATATGATCGAGCGCGTGTCGCCCACCGACGTCAAAGCCGTGCGGGCCGACCGGCGGGTAAAGCTGATCGAGAGCACGGCCTTGGGCTACAACCTGATCTCGTTCAACCTCGGCAATACCAGCCGGGCCGATACGCCGATCGGCCGGAACGCCAAAGTTCGCGAAGCTTTCGAGCTGTCGCTGGATCGCACGGCGCTGAACGAAGTCGTGTTCGACGGGCTGTTCGTGCCGAGTAACCAGCCGCAGGCGCCTGGAGCCGCCTATTACGACGCGGACCATCCGGTACCCCGCCGTGACGTGGCGCGGGCAAGGGCGCTTCTGGCCGAACTCGGCACGCCCCGCGTACCCTTCACCCTGATGGTGGCGAACAGTCCGGTGGACACGCAGGTCGGGCAGGTCATCCAATCGATGGCGGCCGAGGCCGGTTTCGACGTGAAGCTTCAGGCGACCGAGGCGGCGACGCTAACCGCGACGACCGCCAGCGGCGACTATCAGGCGGCGCTAGTGATATGGAGCGGCCGGGCCGACCCCGATGGCAACATAAGCATTTGGCTGGCCTGCAACGGGTTCTTGAACTGGGGAAAGTATTGCGACCCGAAGCTCGATACGGCGCTGGCGGCGGCGCGGGCCACGATCGACGTGACGGAGCGGGCCAAATACTACCGCCAAGCCGCCGATCTCTATCTGGCGGCCCGGCCAGCGCTGTTTCTGTATCATTTCCGTTGGCTGTGGGGCGTAAGCCAGAAAGTCGAGGGGTTCGTGCCCTATCCCGACGGGATCATCCGGCTGCAGGGCGTCCGTCTGTCGCCCTGACCATGCCGATCAGCCAAGCACGTAACCGCCATCGGCGATTAGCGTGTCGCCGACCACGTAGTCCGCGAGGGGGGAGGCGAGGATGACCACAAGCCGCGCGATCTCTTCCGGTGTGCCGTATCGGCCGGCTGGAACCCGGGAGATGCCGGCCTTGTAGGCAGCCTCGTCACGACCGAGAAAGGTGCTCATGCTGGTCAACAGCCGGCCGGGTGCGATGGCGAGTACCCGGACGCCGTGCGGCGCCCATTCGGCAGCGGCCGTCTTGGTAAACTGCGCCAGCCCGGCCTTGGCCGTTGCGTAGATTCCGCGGCCCGCCGCACCGCAAAAGCCGAGCTGCGAGCTGATATTGATGATCACGCCCCGGCCGTGCGCCACCATCGGCACCGCGACATGGCGCGCAAGGACCATCGGCCCCACGAGATTTGTACCGATCACCCGGCCGATCGCTGCCGGATCAGTGTCCAGCAGCGGTGCGACCAGCAGCATGGCGGCGTTGTTGATCAGCACGTCGACGCGGCCCGCCGCCGCGGCCAACCCGGCGACCGAGCCGAGATCGGCCTGGTCATAGACTTGGGTGGTGACCATTTGGGCGTTGCCGCGCGCGGCGAAGCCCTCCGCCACCCGCGCCAGCCCGGCCCCGTCAATATCCGCCAAAACCAGCTCGGCACCGGCACGGGCGAATTCCTGAGCAAGGCTCTGGCCAAGGCCACCGGCGGCGCCGGTGATCAAAACGCGCCGGTTGGTGAAATCTAGGCTTTGGACGATCGACTGATCCTGCACGCTGCTGAGCTCCTGCTTGTGATTAGGAATGCCGCATATCTCATTCATGCGCCGGTAAATACGAGGTGCTCAGGTGTCGTGGCGCTTACGGTGCGACCGCCGGACGAACCTGTAATAGCCTGTTTAACGATCGGGTTCCGATGTCCGTAACCAAGATACTGTGGGGCCCATTGTCGTCGGCCTTGGGGCGCACGTCAGAAAACATTCCAGCCGGCGTGCAGCGCTCTGTAATCGAACGGGCGGTCCAGCCTAATCGGCACATAGTCGAAATTGTTGTCTTCCGCAGTGGGTGTATATTTTGGCTGAGTGTCAGCGAACAGCCGCGATCACCGGCACACAGCAAAGTGCTAACTAATTGATATTCTTTAATTCGTCGAACACTAACGCATACCGAAAAGCAAAGGCCCCAACCTTGCCAAGGTTGGGGTCGAGGGTTCGAATCCCTCCGCCCGCTCCAGGTTTTCCGAATCATTGCAATGGCTAAGCAGCGGCGCGGTTTTACTCTATGGACCGTTGCCAACAGCTTTGGGTGCACATTTGGATGTCGATTTGAGCTGATTGTTAGCGATCATCGGCGCGCGTCGGCGCACTTTGGCGGCGTTTGGGCCGAAATTTGCTCGGAAATCGTGCGAAGCTCTTGCACCGCTTATCGGCGTCGCCGAACTGGGTACCGGCCCGTTGCCCGGCCTTGCTCGATGACCTGACGGTGATCGTAGCTGGCGGGCAAACTCATCCTAC
>JANONC010000300.1:0-6893 GCA_031420655.1 Rhodospirillales bacterium
CGACATTATCGAGCCCGCAGTGGCCGACGCAGGCGGCCGGGTGGTGAAGACGACCGGTGACGGCGTGATTGCCGAGTGCCCCGGTGCCCGTGAGGCGGTGGCCTGTGCCCTGGCGATCCAGGCGCGGAACGAAGCGAGCGAGTTGACAGGCCGGCCCGACCGCCGGGCGCGGTTGCGCGTGGGCGTGCATGCCGGAGAGGTGATTGCGGCCGGCGGCGACCTGTTCGGCGAAGGCGTGAACATCGCCAGCCGGCTCGAAGGCATCGCCGGCGTGGGTGAGGTCTATGTGTCGGAAATCGTGGCGCAGCAGGCCGGGCCGGATTGCGTGTTCCTCGATTTGGGTGAGCGGCGGCTCAAGAACATCAGCCGGCCCCTGCGCGTATTCCGCGCCGCCTACGCCGCCGACGAACGGGCAGGCAGCGGGGCCGGCGCGGGGCCGCCTGACATGCACGTGCAGGGCTTTGGCGACCGGCCGGCCATCGCGGTCCTGCCGTTTCAGGAACCAGAGGCCGAGGCCGGGCACTTCGCCAGCGGCGTGACCGACGGGGTGATCAGCGCGCTCGCGCAATGGCACAGCTTCCCGGTGATCTCACGCAACTCCGTCTACGCCATGGTGGCGCTTGGGCCGCTCGATGTGCGGCTGGCGGGGCAACAGCTTGGCGTGCGCTATGTGATCGAGGGGACGCTGCGCCGGGTGGGGGGGCGGCTGCGGGCGACGGTGTCGCTGATCGACGTCGATACCGACACGGGCTTGCTGAACGAAACGTTCGAATGTGCCGTGGCGGACATGTTCACCATGCAAGATGACGTGGTGCGAAGCATCGTGGGCCGGCTGGAGCCCGCGCTGCTACTGCACGAACGCCAGCGTGTCGCGGCTGCCCGGCCGACCAATCCCAATGTCTACGAGCTGGTGCAGCTTGCCGTGTGGCATCATTATAAATTTGACCGCGCCAATAACGTCATCGCGCGGGACACGCTGCACCGGGCGCTGGAAGCCGAGCCCGGCAACATGCAGGCTACCACGACATTGGCCCACGCCCTGGCACACGCCGCCATCATGGGCTGGACGCTGGATCGCGACATGCTGCTGGACCAGGCGAGGGCACTGGCGGAGCGGGCCGTGGCGCTGGCCGGGCAGGACCCGGCGGCTCATTTCGCGCTGGGTGCCGTACTGCAGAACACGGCCCGGCCGGCGGACGCGCTGCAGCATTACGAGCGTGCGTTGTTACTCAATCCAAGTCACGCCGCCGCCTACGCCAACCGGGGCTGCGTCCTGTGCTTCCTGGATCGCCCGGACGAAGCGTTGCCGCCGATCGAGCTTGCGTTCCGGCTGAGCCCATCCGATCCGCGCCGGTTCATGTGGCGGGCACCCGCGTCGGCCAGCCACTATCTGGCCGGGCGGTTCCGCCCTGCACTCGCCTCGGCGCTGGAGGCGCTGTCGATGAACCCGGATTATCCGATGGCGCTCCGCTATGCGACGGCCGCCCTGGGCGCCATGGACCGCCCGGCCGACGCGGCGCCGATGGTGGCCCGGCTACGCGCGATCGATGGTACGATCGATGGCACGGCCGCTTATCTACGGCGCACCTACGTCGACAGCGCGGCCGCCCGGCTGATGGACGGGATACGCCGAGCCGGTTTCCACTAGTCTAGATTTTGAAACTTGGTGATCACTACCTACGCCCAGGCGGAGCAGCGTGGCCGGAAAGTGCTCTCCGCGAAACGGTAGGAGGAGCGCGCCAACCAAACTCTGACCGGCCACGCTTTGACCGGCCAAGCTCTGACGGGCCGGGCTGATGCCGAGGCCGTAAACGAGTGCCGCCCGGCCCGTCGCATCGATCGCCCTGTATGTACCAAACACCCGGTCAAAGACCGACAGCAGATTGCCGTAGTTGGTATCGTGATAGGCCGGGTCTGCCGAATGGTGCGCCGCATGCAGGCCGGGTGTCAGCAGCAGCCAGCGTGTCCAGCGCTCCAGCCGGTCCGGGATGGGCGTCGCCACGTGCTGGACCGCACCCATCCCGGACTCCAGCAGGCCATAGACTGACAGGACCGCCAATGGCAGGCCTAGCAACGCCATGGTGCCACCGACCACGACGGCGCTAGCGACGTTGGCGACGGGGTGGTGCAGCCAGGTCGTGCTGACATCCATGTCCGGATCCGAGTGATGCACTGCGTGGAAACGCCATAGCACGCGCACCGCATGCTGCAGCCGGTGGCACCAGTACACCTGTAGATCGAGCGCCAGCAGTCCCGCCGCCAGCACCAGCCAAGGCCCGGCCACGCCGCCCAGCGCGCCGAATACATCGAGTGCCGGCCCAGCCCGCCCGGCGAACAACGCCACCAGCAAGGCCGGGACGGCGACGGTGCCGAGCACGAGATTGCCTGTGAGCAGGGCAATATGCGTCAACCAACGCGGCAGCGTTGCCCGGCGCACCCGGCCATCGGGACGCACCGACTCGATCGCTGCAAACAGCAGGAAACTGGCGACGGCGACCCAGAACCAGCTCCGCTCGGCCCAATCGCCTAATGCCTGCACGGCCAATGCTGGCACGGCCAACCCCTGCATGGCGCTATTTACGGCCGCGAAAGATCAGGATCGCGACGATCCCTACCACGAGCACGCCCACGGCGGTGAGCGCCGACAGGCGGCTCACGTTCTCGCCGTCATAGATGGCTTGCACCCATTTGGGTGCGCCCGCGCCGCTGTTACCGGCCCAGGCCGGGCTGCTCAGCACGATCGCGGGCAGAGCTCGTACGAAACGACGCATTGTTACACCTTCGTTGACGTTGCACCGTGTGCACCGCCCGGCCTCGCCGTCAACGATCCTTTGCCAAGACTGGGGCGCGTTGCTACGCCTTCAGGCCAGCATTGCCGTATTTAACCGCCGAAAGAAATGGCGGGGCGGCGCGCATAGGGGAGAGCGCGATGCCGATCATGAGGGCTATTAACAGCGTGCCGAGCGGGCTTATGGTTGCAAGGCGCGTGAGCGGTAGCGGCAGCGCTTTAACCCGCCTGATAATGCTCGCAATGCTACTCACGGCCCCGGTCCGGGCAGAAGTCGTGGCGCTCGACCTGACCAGCGCACCGGCCCTTGCCGGCCGCAGCTTTGGGGCCAGCGGGACGGCCCAAAAATGGATCGGGCGCGCGACACTGGCGCTGGACCCGGCTGATCCGCACAACGCCGTAATCGCCGACCTGGCTCTGGCTCCGCGTGAGGCGGATGGCCGGGTGCGCGCCGTGACGGACGTTGTTATCCTCCGTCCCCAGCATCCAAATGGAACCCTGGTGTTCGAGGTTGCGAACCGTGGCCACAAGCTGCTGGCAAGCTGGACGTAGGACACGGATGTCGCAGCCGGCGACCGGCTAGAGCAGGCGGACGACACCGGCACGGGCTTTTTGCTCGACCACGGATACACTGTCGTCTGGGCCGGCTGGCAGGGCGACGTCGCGCCCGGCCCCAACCTCGTACGCCTCGACGCGCCTGCCGCCTCCGGCGTTAATGGACCGTCGCGGGACGAGTTCGTATTGCCGCCAGGTCCGGGTCAGCACCGGTTGCGCCTTGCCTATCCGGTGGCAGACCCAGCCAACGAGCTGCTATCCGTCCAGGCGCATGCCGACGCGCCCCGGCAGGCGCTTGGCGTGGCCACGCTGGACGGTGCCGATACCGTGGTGGTGTCCCCTGCGCCGGGGTAGCCGGCGGGTGCGATCTATCAACTGCGTTACACCGCGACGGGCGCCCGGGTGATGGGTGTGGGCCTGGCGGCGATCCGCGACGTAACGGCGTTTCTGCGGCAAGACGGGTCGGCCGCCAACCCGCTCGCCAGCAACGGGCACAGCACGGTCCGGCGTGCGATCGGGTTTGGCATTTCTCAATCGGGCCGCGTGCTCCGGGACTTTTTATACTACGGCATGAACGAGGATGAGCGGGGGCGCATCGTGTTTGACGGGGCCATGCCGGTCATTCCGGGTGCTCGCCGTAGCTTTACCAACGCACGCTTTGCCTAGCCCGGCCGTAATCCTGGCCCGCAGTTCGACCGGCTATACCCCGTGCTGCAATTCCCATTCACCTATCCGGTGCTGGACGATCCGCTCACGGGCCGTCGCGACGGCATCCTGCTCCGCTGTCGTCTGTCCAATACCTGCCCCCGGATCATGCAGATGGATTCGGAATTCGAGTTCTGGGGGTCGCAAGCCAGCCTGGTCGTGACGGACCCGGCGGGCTACGCGGTCGACATGCCGGCCGACGTACGGCTGTACCTTGCGACCGGATCGCCGCACGGCAACGCCTGGAACGCAGTCGCGACGCGCAACGCGGGCTGTGCGCTACCGGTCAATCCGCATAACAGCCGGCCGGTCATCCGTGCGCTGCTGGTGGCGATGCAGGACTGGGTGACGGACGGGCGCGAGCCCCCGGCCAGCCGCTACCCGGGTGTGGCGCAGGGTACGCTGGCCAGCCCCGCCCGCGCCTACCCGGCCATAACAGCGCTTGGCTATGAAGGCCGCTTTGTGCATGCCGTATTGACCGAACAGGGCCCAGTACCGCGCGTGGTGGCGGAGTATCCGCTGTTGGTCCCGTTGGCCGGGCACGACGGTAATGCGGTGGCGGGAGTGCGCCTGCCTCTCATTGCCGCGCCGCGCGCGACCTATACGGGCTGGAATGCCACGGCGGGGGTGAACGCACCGCAGGCGCTTTGCACGCAGCTTGGCTCCGTCGTGCTCCTGCCGGCGACGGAAGCGGCCGCCCGCGCCGCAAACGACCCGCGCCCGTCGCTCGAAGCATTGTACCCGGCCCCGGGATCGTACGAAGCCGCCGTGCGCGTCGTCACGGATGAGCTGGTGCACAGCCGGCTGTTGCTTCCGGCCGACGCCGACGCCGCGCTGGCGCAAGCGCGGAACGGCACGCTGGCCAAATTGGAGCCGTGAGGCGTCGCGTACGGAGTAGGGCGGAATAAGTTGTTCCAGCCAATGCCCTCAGCAATGGCGGATCCCTATCCGTTACGGCGCCGGCCGCGGTAGACCGTTTGGCGTTCGAGAATCCCAGCCGGGTCAGCCTTGCCGTACAGTGCCCTAAACGGCCGGTAAATACCGGTCGGTATAGGTCGCACCGAGGTCGATCGTGGCAGCAGCGATAGCAGGGTCGAAGCTGGTGAGCATGCGCTTGACCGTTTCCGCCATGGCCGGCGTGACGCGGCCCTGGTGCTGGAATGCGTCGCGGTTACGGGTAAAAGCAGTTTCGCAGACCTCAGCGCCGACCGAGCACATGCCAGCAGCCAATGCGCCGATTGCGGCCTCTGGCGCAGCTGTGCGTAGGAAGTTGACCGCCTCCATAATCGCGGCCGCACAGCCGCGTACGGTCGCCTCGTTCTTACCTATCCAAGCCGTGTCGGCGTAGAGGCAACCCGACGCATACGGGCCGCCGAACACCGCTTGCGTGCCCGGCGTATCGCGCGCATCGGCCAGCAGCACGATGGCGCCTTTGCGCTCCAGCTCGTTGATGATCGGGTCGAACAAGCTGAGCGCATCGATATCGCCGCGCTCGAACGCCGATTGCGCCGTGGCGGCTGTACCGACGCCGATCGCCGCCGCGTCGGTCGGCTTCAGGCCCGCCTTGACCAGTAGCTGCATCGCGAACAGATGCGTGGCCGAGCCCGGCGCCGACACGCCGATCTTTCGACCTTTGAGGTCGGCCGGTGTCTTGATTTCGCCGGCAAGCTCTTTGCGGACACCCAGAGCTAGGCCACTATTCTGCGCTTGCAGCACGAACGCCGTGAGCTTGGCACCCTTGGCCGCAAGTTGGATCGTGTGCTCGTAATACCCACAGACCAGGTCAGCCGAGCCACCGAGCAGCGCCTGCATTGCACGTGCGCCGCCCGGGAATTGCGACACTTCGGCTTCGATCCCGTGTTTGGCGAACAGGTTCTGTCCGATCGCGATGAAAAACGGCATGTAGCCATAAAGGGCGATGCCGCCGCCGGCCATGCGAACCTTGGTCCGGGACTGTGCCAGGGCCGGGGTGGCGAGCAGTAAGGGAGCGGAAAGCGCGGTGCGGCGGGTTAGCATCGGACGGGTTCCTTCAGTGCGCGGAAACTATCAACCAAGCCAGGACTGCTTGGCGAGGGCCATCCTGCATGGTGTCTTTGTTTCAACAAGCTGGCCGGTCCGCAGTGCGTCAGTGACATCAGGCGAATCGTCGAGCCGCCCAACTAAAACGGCTTGGCGATGGCCATGATGACGATCACCACCAGCAGGACGGTAGGGACCTCGTTCGCAACCCGGTAGAACTTATGGGATTTCTGGTTACGGTCTTCCAGAAACTGCCGGCGCCATTTGCCCATCGCACCCTGGAAGCCGGTCATGAGAATGACGGCTGCGAATTTTACAGTCCACCAGTTGAAGCCGCTCCAGTCCACTACGCCGGGCGTCCAGATCAGCACGGCACCCAGTAACCAAGTGGTAATCATGGCGGGCACCATGATTTGTTTGTAAAGTCGTAACTCCATCACTTTGAAACGCTCGCTGGCGGACGACCCGCGAGCGACACCGCAATGATAGACAAACAGGCGTGGCAAATAGAATACGCCAGCCATCCACGCGATAACCGCGATCACGTGAAAGGACTTCGTCCAGGGATAAACGGCGAGCAGAACCAGGTCGAAATCGCTCACAGCCGGTCTTGCAGCGCCGCTAGTGAGCGGATCGGAACGGCTCCGGCGGCTAACAACGCTGCACCGTCGCCGTGCAAATCCAAGCCCAGCACGGCCATGCCAGCCGCCACGGCAGCGCGGACACCGGGTACGCTGTCCTCAATTACCAGGCAGTGAGCCGGATCGATACCTTCGGCCCGGGCCGCGGCCAGAAACACGTCTGGCGCAGGCTTGCCAGCCGCGAC
>JANONC010000301.1:0-2731 GCA_031420655.1 Rhodospirillales bacterium
CGGCACCAGGCTGACCGCTACATACCGCGCCGCCAGCGGCACCGTCAGCGACTGGTCCGTCACCCCAGTGCCCACGTTCCACACCAATACCGCCAGCAGGCATCCCCCCACGGCCCGGACGTGGAAGATGTGCTTGGCCACCGCCCACCAGTCCGGCGCACCCTGCCACAACAGGCGCTCACCCGCCGGCAGGCGGAATGACAAGCCGCGGTCGGGTTTTAGCGCCACCATCACATAAGCGGCTTGGCACGATCGGGCGTGCTGTAGAACAGGCCTTCCCCGAAATAGCCCATGATCTTCTTATTCTCGATCATGGTGATGGTCTGCGGGTCCTTCGTGGGTGGAACGTCGCTGAACTGCGCCGCGGTAATCGTGTTGGTGCGGGTCTCGCGCAGCTTGGCCTTGATGGTCAAGAAATTCATCGGCAGCAGCACGGTGCCGGACCCGTCGTCCAGCTTATTCTCCACCAGGCTTCGACCTGCGCCCGGCCATCACCGCGCTGCGGACGACGACGGGCCTGGCCGGGCAAGCAACGCTGCGGCGCAAAGGTGAGCCCATCCCGATGCGATCCATGAAGCGCTGAAATAATGGCCAGGATGTGTTGCTGGCCGGGGACGCGGCGGGCGTCGTCGCCCCGGCGTCCGGCGAGGGTATCGACTACGCCATGCTGGGCGGGCGCCTGGCGGCCGGAGCAATGGAGGCGCTGTTGTGCGACTGGCGACGTGCGGTCGCTGAAACTCGCGGGGAAGTGGTTTATGAAAGACCATGGCCGGGTATTCTTCGTTGGGCGTGCTGCTGTACTTCTGGTACTCTTCCGACAAGCAACGTGAGAGCTTTGTAAAGATGTGCCGGGACAAGGATGTCCAGCGCCTGACCTGGAAGGCGTACATGGATAGGAAGCTCGTGCGCGCGCAGCCGATGGCCCATGTGCGCCTATTCCTGAAGGATATGGCCCATCTGTGCGGCCTTGGGCGCGCGTGAGCGTCACGGTCCAAGGCGGGGGCAGGTGGAAGCCGGTAGCGGTGGCGGCTGGGCTAGCGATGTTCGTGGCCGCGTTGGGCGCGTCGGCGACCGATGTCGGGCCTTGGTACCAAGCGCTGCACAAGCCGTCCTGGCAGCCGCCAGACTGGCTGTTTGGCCCGGTTTGGACCATCATTTTCGCGCTGACGGCCTATGCCGGCGTGCTGGCCTGGAACGCGTCCCGTCCGCCCCGGCGCATGCAGGTCATGGCCGTATTTGCGTTGAACGCGCTGCTAAACGTGCTGTGGAGTGAGTTGTTCTTCAACCTTCACCGCCCAGATCAAGCTTTAATCGAGGTGGTGCCGTTCTGGGCGTCGATCGTCGCCCTGATCGTGGCGGTCGGTGCCCTGTCGCGGCGCGGGGCCTGGATGCTGGCGCCCTATTTGGCGTGGGTTTTGTTTGCGGGCGTGCTGAACCTGGCAATCGTCAGGTTGAACTAAGAGAATGGCAGGGACGGGAATGGACGGGATCGTGACTGAGGCGTGTGCGCGGACGGGTGCGGTGGACGAGCTGTGCCAGCGGCCGGGCGCAACCCGGGGCCGGGTGACGCCGCATCACCACGGCCTGCCACTTCGGGTGGGAACCCGCGCCTCGCCACTGGCGCTGACGCAAACACGGTCGTTCTTGCGCATGTTGACGCAGTTCTGCCCGGTGCTGCGCGGCATGGACGTATTTCAGGAACACGCGATCCGCACGACGGGCGATGCGACGCAGGCAAGCGGCCAGCGCCTGGCGGACATCGGCGGTAAGGGGCTGTTTGCAAAGGAAATCCACGAGGCGCTGCTCGACCGTCGCATCGACTTTGCGGTGCACAGCCTAAAGGACCTGGAGACCGAGTTGCCGCCCGGTATCGTGCTCGCCTGCACGCTGAAGCGGGAAGATCCGCGCGACGTGCTGATCCTGGGCTCGGAGTGTGGGCCGGAGCTGCCGGGTGAGCCGTACTCCGTGTTGCCGCGCGGGGCCATCGTGGGCTGCGGTTCCGTCCGGCGCCAATCGCAGCTGTTGGCGGCGCGCCCGGACCTGGAGGTGCGCAACATCCGCGGCAACGTACACGGCCGGCTGGACAAGGTGCGCCGGGGTGAGTTTGCGGCGTCGCTGCTGGCGCTGGCCGGCTTGAACCGCTTGGGCTTGGAGGACGAAGCGGGGGTGGTGATCGACGCCGAAGTGATGGTGCCATCCGCCTGCCAGGGCATCGTCGGCATCACGATGCGGGCGGACGATACGGAGCTGCACGCGCTGCTGCGCGCGATCGAGGACAAGCCGGCACGCATCCAAGCGACGGCCGAGCGGGCACTGCTGGGTGCGCTGGACGGCAGCTGCCACACGCCGATCGGGGCCTACGCCAAATTGTTGCCCGGCGGGCGCATGCTGCTGACGGGCCTGGTGGCGCGGCATGACGGCAGCTTCGTGCTGCGCCGGGCAGTGGAATGTCTGCAAGCGGATGGTGAGCGGGCCGGCGCGGCGCTGGGCGACGAGCTGCGTGCGGGCTGCCCGGCGGATGTGTTCGGTTAGAGGCTGCCAGACCGACTTGGCCGGGGTTTGCAGTCCAACGCCAAACCTCGGCAGCACCGGATCGCCCTTCGACAAGTTAACGGCGTACGGAAAAACCAGGCGACATTGATAGTATGTGGGCCGCCGTGCGCGCCGCCCCACTGCAAGGTCCGTTCATCCTGAGCTTGTCGGAGGACACCAGACAAGGGCCGCCGTCAGC
>JANONC010000302.1:0-37104 GCA_031420655.1 Rhodospirillales bacterium
GGCACAGCCGGAAAGACGTGCTTCAGCGCCACGTAGCACCCGGCGATGGTGGTGGCGTAGGCGATGTTGACCGGCCCGGCGCAGGGCGGCGATGAGCGTGAGAAGTCCATGACCATCGTGTCGCCGGCGATGGTGAGGTCGATTGCGATGGTGAGCGGCGCGTCCGTAATGCCGTCATTGTCCAGCACGTCCTCGAACGCATACTGGCCGTCCGGCAGGGCGGCGATCGCGGCGCGCATCATGGCTTCGGCCCGGGCGGAGAAGGCCACGAACGCGGCGGCTATGGTGGCGTCCCCATACTCGTCGAGCAGACCACCCATACGCCGCTCGCCCAAATCCAGCGCGCCCAGCTGGCCGTTCAGGTCACCCCAGTTGGAGTGCGGCACGCGCGCGTTGGCGGCCAGGATATCGAGCAGATCCTGGTTCATGACCCCGGCGGCAATCAGCTTTACGGGCGGAATGCGCATGCCTTCCTGGAAGCTTTCGGTGGCGCGCGGGTTGTAGCCGCCAGGCACGTTGCCGCCGATGTCGAGCCAGTGCCCGGCCGATGCCATCCAGCAAAACAGGGCGCCGTTGCGGAACACGGGGCGCACTAGCCGGAAGTCGTTCAGATGCGTGCCGCCCGCGTATGGGTCGTTGAACAAATACGTGTCGCCCGGGGCCAGGCCGCCGTCGCGCGCGACCTTTTCGATCACGGCCCGGACGGCAAACGCCATGGCGCCGACGAAGATGGGCAACCCGGCCGTTCCCTGCACCAGCGTGTCGCCTGTGGTGGCGTCATACAGGCCGTGGCAGGCGTCGCGGGCTTCGGCAATGATCGGGTTGAACGCCGCGCGGTAGAGCGTTGCATCCATCTCATCGGCGATTTGCGTCAGGCGCCCGTCCAGGATGGCCAGGGTGACCGGGTCGGGCGTCATGTGTAATGCCGGCCGAGCGCCAGCATCTCTGGCGTGCCGATCAGGGCGTTCAGCGCCGTGAAGTCAAACATCTGCCCGGCGAATGGCGCGTTGCTGCCATGGGTCGCGAGCGAGGTGTAGTAGGCCTGCGCCGTGCGGGCCAGCGCGCGGACAATGCCGCCAGGAAAGATGACAAGGCTGTAGCCGAGTGCTGCCAAGTCGGACGCGGGCAAAGGCGGCGTGTCCCCGCCATCGACCATGTTGGCCATCAACGGGCACAGGCCATGCAGCGCGCTGGCTATGGTCACGAGGTCGTCGCGGCTCTGCGGCGCTTCCACGAACAGCACGTCCGCGCCAGCCTCTGCATAAAGCCGTGCGCGGTTGATGGCAGGCTGCAGGCCCTCGGTGGCGACCGCATCGGTACGCGCAATGATCAGCGTGTCCGGGCTGGTGCGGCTATCCAGCGCGGCGTGGATCTTGCCCACCATTTCGCTGACCGGAACAAGCGTCTTGTCCCGCAGATGGCCGCAGCGCTTGGGGCTGGTTTGGTCTTCCAGCTGGATGGCCGAGGCACCCGCACGCTCGAACACCCGCACCGTCCGCTGTACGTTCAGCGCGTTGCCGTAGCCGGTATCGGCATCCACGATCAGCGGCGTCGCGACCCGGTCACGGATCAGTGCCACCGTCTCTGCCACCTCGGACATGGAGACCAGGCCGATATCCGGGCGGCCCAGCCGCGTGTAGGCGATGGCGGCACCCGAAACGTATAATGCGCTGAAGCCGGCGGCGGTGGCGAGCGAGGCGGTGAGCGCATCATAGACGCCGGGCGCGATGACCGGTCGGGCTTGTAGTTGGGCGCGTAGGGTCATGTCATAATCCAAGGTAGGTGCGGGCGAGCGCTGGGTCTGCCCGTAGCGCGGCGGCCGTGCCAGACAGGGCGCAAACACCGTTTTCCAGCACGTAGGCGCGGTCTGCCAGGTCGAGCGATTGCACGACGTTTTGCTCGACGAGCAGGATTGCGAGACCGTCTGCGCGCAGTTGGGCCACTAGCGCAAACATCTCCTCGACCAGCAAAGGCGAGAGGCCGAGCGACGGTTCGTCCAGGATCAGCAGCCGCGGCTCCGTCATCATGCCGCGGCCGATGGCCAGCATCTGCTGCTCCCCCCCCGACAGCGTGCCCGCCGCCTGGCCGATGCGTTCACGCAGGCGGGGGAAGGTCTGCAACACGCGATCCAGGTTTGCGGCCCGGCGCGGGCGGCCACGGCGATAGCTGCCGAGCACAAGATTGTCGCGCACCGAAAGGGTTGGGAACACGCGCCGCCCCTCTGGCACATGCACCAGCCCGGACGCCACGATGCGCGGGGCGGGCCAGTGCGCAATGGCCTCTCCGGCGAAATGGATGGTGCCGCCGCGCACGGGCACGACGCCGGACAGCGCTTTGTTCAGCGTCGTCTTACCCACGCCGTTGCTGCCGAGCACGGCGACGATTTCGCCGGGATGGACCACGAGGGAAAGGCCGCGCAAAACCTCCGCTGGGCCATAACCGGCGCACAACGCCTGAACGGAAAGTAGGGCGTCAGCCATGGGCGGCCATACGGGCAGCGGCACCCTTGCCGAGATAGGCCTCGATGACGGCCGGGTCGGCGCATACGGTGGCAGGTGGGCCGCTGGCGATCATGCGGCCCTGCGCCAACACGTGCACGGTGCTGCACAATTGCATGACGGCCTGCATCACATGCTCGATCCTCACGATCGTAACCCCGCGGGCCACGATTTGGCGCAGGATGGGCAGCATGGCTTCGATTTCCGCAGGGTTCAGCCCGGCCAGTACCTCGTCCAGCAGCAGCAAGCGCGGTTGTGTGGCGAGCGCCCGCGCCAGCTCCAGCCGTTTACGGCCCGCGACCGTGAGGGTGGCGGCAGGCTGGTCGAGCGTATGAGTCAGGCCGACCTGGTCCGCGACGTCCGTTGCGCGGTCGAGTGCGGCGCGGCGGCTGGCATGGCGCAGATGGGCACCCACGGCGATGTTTTCCCGAACTGTGAGGCCGGCAAAGGGCTGCACGATCTGGAACGTGCGCACTACGCCGCGCTGCGCCCTTGTATGGGCGTTTAGGAGTGTGATGTCGGCCCCGTCGAACAGCACGCGGCCCGTGCTGGGCGTCGTGAACCCGGCGATGATAGTAAACAGCGTCGTCTTGCCCGCGCCATTGGGCCCGATCAGCCCGGTGATGCTGCCGGCTGGCACGCCGATCGACGCTTCCGCCACGGCCAGTAATCCGCCAAACCGCTTGCTGACCCTTTCGACCGTTAAAAGTGTCATGCGCGGCCCCGTGGGTTTGCCAGGCCGCCGGGCATGAAGGCGATTGCGGCGACCAGCAAAACACCGAACACGACCTGATCGACGCCGGGTACCGGTCCGGCGGCAAGGCGCGCGGCCTGGCCCAACCCCTGCAATGCAAGGCCGCCCAGCACTGGCCCCAGCACGGTGCCAACGCCGCCCACGACGGGGGCCAGCAACGCGGCGACGGAAACGCCGGTACCGAAGACAAGGTCCGCGTCGATATACAAATAGTACTGCACGTAGAGCACCCCGGCCGCGGCAGTGATGCCTGCCGAGAGCGCCATGGCCTGCAGCTTCGCCCGGAACGGATCGATGCCAAGGGCTCGCGCCGCCTCCTCATTTTCACGCACTGCGGCCAAGTGTGCGCCGAACCGAGTGCGTCCGATCCACAGTGTCAGCAGCAGCACGGCGGCGACGCAGGCTAGCGCCACTTCCAGGAATGCGCCCCGGCTGACGAACTGGAAATTGGCGGGTGCCGGGTCCAACCGCACCAGCACCCCGGCGGCCCCGCCCGTGATGGGCGCGGCGTTGGCCGCGATACGCAACACTTCGGCAAAGGCCAGGGTGACCAAGGCGAAGTATGACCCGCGCAGCCCAGCGCGAAACACCATGGCACCGATCGCCGTACCCAGCGCCGCCCCCGCCGCGACGCCCGCCAGCGCGCCCAGCCAGGCATTGACGCCCCAGCGCACCTGCAGCACCGCCGTGACATAGGCGCCGGTGCCGTAGAACGCCGCGTGCCCGAACGAAAGCTGCCCGGCCAGGCCGCCCAGGATGTTCCACCCCTGCGCCGCCAGCG
This sequence comes from Rhodospirillales bacterium, assembly GCA_031420655.1. Taxonomy (GTDB): domain Bacteria; phylum Pseudomonadota; class Alphaproteobacteria; order Acetobacterales; family Acetobacteraceae; genus JANPPS01. The sequence goes on from JANONC010000302.1 coordinate 4,034, forward strand.
CCACGATCAGCGCGGTGGCGACGAAATTCAGCACCGTATTGGCGCTGGTCAGCAGCGGCACCGCGGCAATGACGGCGATCAACACCAAGACGGGCCACAGCCTCATGCCCGGGCACCGAACAGCCCGGCCGGGCGCAGCAACAGCACCAGGATGAACAGCACGAACACACCGATCTGCCCGAGGCTATCGCCCAGGAACAGCCCGCACAGGCTCTCGACCACGCCGATCAGCAGCCCTCCCAGCATGGCGCCCACGACGGAGCCCATGCCGCCCAGCACGACGATTGTGAATGCCACCAGCACGAACGCCTCGCCCGCGCGGGGATTGACGGTGTAGCTCGGCATCAGCAACCCGGCCGCGACGGCCAGGCACGCGGTGCCCAGACCGAACGTCACGGCAAAGATATGTGGTACGTCGATACCCACCAGCCTGGCACCCAGCTCCTCCCGTGCTACTGCCCGGATCGCCCGGCCCGTGTCGGTGCGGGCCAGCAGCGCCCAGAGAAGCAGCGCCACCGTGACGGCCCCCACGAAGCCGAACAGCCGCGGGCGGGACAGCAGCATGGGCCCCAGCGCGACCACGTCGAACGCGTCAGAGCCGGCGAGCGTGCGCGTATCCGCATGGAACAGTGCAAGCAGCCCGTTCTGGATGGCGATCGCGATGCCGAGTGTCACCAGCAGGACATTGCTGTCCCGCCCCCGGCTGGCCGGGCCGATCACCGCGCGTTGCAGCGCATAGCCCAGCGTGAAGAAGGCCGGCACCAGCAGCAAGATCGCCCAGTATGGCCCCACACCCAGCGTCCCCAGTCCCCACACCGCGAACATGGCGCAGGTGAGGAGCGCGCCATGGGCGAAGTTGATGATGTGCAACACGCCGTAGATAAGCGTGAGGCCCAGCGCCACCAGCGCGTAGACGGCCCCGGTCAGCAGCCCGTTCGCCGCAGCCTCTGCAACAATAGACGCCGGGTACAAATCAGAGGACGGGGAAGATCGGCTTCGCGTCGGAGTACCGGTTGGGATAGATTACTTTCACGTCGCCGCCCTGGACTTGCGTGTTGACGGGTGTCGCCCCCTCGTTCTGGCCGCCCACGAAGCGCGTCGGCCCATACGGCATAATGTGCCCGGCGAAGGTGGACGCGGCCAGCGCCTCCGTCAGGCGCGCCCGGTCGGCACTCGCCGCCCGCTGCAACGCGTCAGCCAGCAGCAGCACGCAGGAGTAGTTGAGCATGACGTTGTAGGAGAAGATCTTGCCCAGCCCGTCTACCTTCTGCCGCAGCGCCACCGTCTTCGGGTTGCCCGGATCGGCCCAGTGATTGCAATCGAGCAGACCTTCCGCAACCTGCGGGAACTCACGCACGAACCGGTAGTTGGACGCCGCACCGTTCAGCACGCCATAGATGCCCTTGGGCTTGATGCGCTGCTGCTGCAGCGTGCGGGCCAGCAACACGAACTCCCCATAATAATCCGATGGCAGGATCAGGTCGGGATTAAGCGCCCGGATGCGCAGCGCCACGTTGCTCATGTCGCGCGCCGGCGTCGGGTGAGCGATGGTCTCCATGATCTCGAACCCACGGCGCGGCAGCTCCGCCTGCATTAGCTTGGCGAGGCCGGAGCCGAACAGCCCGTCCTCATGCACCAGCACGACCGTGCGGGCCGGCTTGCCCGCGGCGTCGTTCAGCGTGACCAGGTTGTCGAGGGCGACGGACGTCACTTTGCCAAAGCCGGGCGCGAACCGGAACGTGTTCGGCAGCCCGCGGGAGATGATGGCGTCCGACACGCCGACGTCGACGATGTACGGCAGGCCGTAGCGCGACGCGGCTTGGCTGGCGGCCAGGCAGATGGGGCTTGCGAACCCGCCCACGACGGCACAGACGCCCTCGGCCTGCAGCCGCTCCACCTCCGCCACGCCCGCGTCGGGCGCCGACCGTGCGTCGCCGAACACCATCTCCAACTTGGCGCCGCCTAGGCTCGCGATGCCGCCCGCCGCGTTGATCTCGTCGATGGCGATCTGTGCGCCGAGCCGTCCCAGCTCGCCATCCTGCGCCAAAGCGCCGGTGACGGGCTGCAAGATTCCGATCTTGATCGCGGCAGGTTGTGCGCGCAGCACGGCGGGTGCGGCGAGGGTGGCGGTGGTGACAAGCAGGGTCCGGCGACTGAGGGTCATGGTACAACATTCCATCGGTTGACCGCATTGGGGACGGGGCTAGCGTGGCCGTCAATCTTTGCGATGGAGGCGGCGTGCAAGTGCGGAGTTTGTTCAGCAAGGTGTGGGACAGCCACGTGGTGGCGGACCTGGGCGCGGGCTGGTCGTTGCTGCACGTTGACCGGCATTTGCTGCACGATCTGTCGGGCGGGCGCGCGCTGGGGGCGGTGCTGGAACGGGGCCTGGCCGTCCGTAACCCGGAACTGGCCTTTGCGACGCCGGACCATGCGGTCTCGACCGCGCCGGACCGGCTGACGCGTGGGTTTCTGCCGGGCGAGGCATTGCGGGTGAGCCTGCGGGAGCAAGCGGCGCAGACCGGCATCCGCTTCTTCGACATCGGCCAGGATGGCCACGGCATCGTGCACGTGATGGGGCCGGAGCTGGGGCTGGTCCTGCCTGGCACGACGGTCATTTGCGGCGATAGCCACACCTGCACCAATGGGGCGCTGGGGGCGCTGGCGTTCGGTGTCGGATCGTCCGAACTGACGCATGCGCTTGCCACACAAACCTTGCGCCAGCGCCGGCCGCGGCAAATGCGGGTGTCGTTCGAAGGCGCGCCCGGCCCAGGGGTGACGCCTAAGGACCTCATCTTGCATCTGATCGGCCGCGTGGGCGCCAGTGGCGGCACCGGCTACGCGGTCGAGTATGCGGGTGCCGCCATCCGCGCCATGGGTGTGGAAGGGCGTATGACGGTGTGCAACCTGTCGATCGAGCTCGGGGCCAAGATTGGTATGATCGCGCCCGACGATACGGTGTTCGCGTATCTGGCGGGCCGCCGGTACGCTCCCCGTCCGCTCGATCGGGCCGTGGCACAATGGCGTATGCTCCCGACCGATGACGGTGCAGTGTTCGACCGCGAAATAATGATCGACGCCGCGGCGGTCGAGCCGACCATAACCTGGGGCACCAGCCCAGCGCACACGATGGCGATCGGTGGCCGCATCCCCGACCCGGCCCATGCCAGCCCGGCGGACCGTACGGCGTGGGCGGCGGCACTGGACTATATGGGTTTGGTGCCGGGTGCGGCGATCGCAGGCACGCCGGTCGACTGGGTGTTTATCGGATCGTGTACCAACAGCCGCCTGTCCGATCTGCGAGACGCGGCGGCGGTGGTGCGCAACCGGCATGTGGCGCCGGGTGTCACGGCCTGGGTCGTGCCGGGCTCCGAACGGGTAAAGCGCATGGCGGAGGCGGAGGGACTGGACCGTATCTTTACCGGCGCAGGCTTTTTGTGGCGGGAGCCGGGGTGCAGCCTCTGCGTGGGCGCCAATGGCGAACGAGTGCCGCCGGGGGCGCGGGCGGTGTCGACCACCAACCGCAATTTCGTGGGCCGGCAGGGGCCGGGTGCGCGCACCCATCTGGCCAGCCCGGCGATGGCCGCCGCAGCCGCCATCACGGGCCAGCTGACCGATGTGCGGCGGCTGTGACGCCGTTCACGACGCTCACGGGGGTCGCCGCTCCGCTGCTGCGCGACGACATCGACACCGACGTGATCCTGCGTATCGAGCGCCTGACCGGTACGACCCGGGAGAGCATGGGAGCGGTCGCGTTCGAAACCTGGCGCATTCGGCCGGACGGGTCCGAGAACCCGGACTTCGTGCTGAACCAGCCGCGGTTTCGCAATGCGCCCATCCTGCTGGCGGGGGCCAATTTCGGCTGCGGTTCGTCACGGGAAGGGGCAGTGTGGGCGATCATGGGGCTCGGCGTGCGGTGCGTTCTGGCCGAAAGCTTCGGTGACATCTTCTACAACAATTGCTTCCAAAATGGCCTGCTGCCAGCGTGCCTGCCGCGCCCGGCGCTGGACGGGCTGGCCGGGCAGGTGGTGACGGTCGATTTGGACTCGCAGACCGTGACCGGCCCGGGTGGCGCGGTGCCGTTCGCGATCGAGCCGATGCGGAAGGCGGCGTTGCTGGGTGGCCTAGACGAGATCGGACTCACGCTGCAGCACGCGGACGCGATTGCGGCCTATCAGGCTGCCGACAGGGTAGCGCGGCCCTGGGTGTGGCAGTTGCCTGGTTAGGGCGTGCGGTACAGCGCGGGGCAGTCGCCGGGTTGGGCGCCGCCGTACAAGGGTTGCGAGTTCATGCTGCTGAGCCGGAATGCGCCGGCCGACCAGATCCAGCTTGCGGAAAACCCACAATCGGCGAGGCCGCGGCCCTTGGCACTCATGCCAAGAACACCGGCATCGGGGTTGTATGTGCCCTCGGTCTAAACAGCACTGCGCTCCTTGACGGTGGGCAAGTCGGGCGCGAACGGCACGGCGGGGCCACCCTGGCGGCCATTGCGGGGCCTGACCATGCAAGCATCAATAGGGAGATTGCTTTAGATGCCGCTGTTAGACCCCACGGCTTGGGCCATGATGCAGGCCGACGCGTCACCCCGGCGGCACGCGGCGCCCCAGGTTGTGGGCCGGGTGGTAAATACCGTGAGCGACGGCGGTGCCGGGACATAAAGTGGCGCGGGCAGCCGCACCAGCACCGGCGGTGCAGGTGCTGCGGCGATCACGACCGGGGCGGGTTCGGGTATAATTCGGACGGACGGGTCGATGCGGACAATCTCCGGCGCCGGGACAAGCACCACCCGCACCGGGCTGGGCTCTGCCGGGCGGGCCATTATCACGAGGGACGCGGTTTCGGCCGGCCGTGACGCGATGACGATGCGAGACGGGGCCTCGATCGCCTCGGCCTCCGCCACGGGCTGGATAGGCTGTAGGGCACTCAGCCGGCTTGCGTCGAAGGGCGGGGCAGCAACTGGGACGGGCGGAGCAAGTGGTTCGGCCAACACGTAACCCGGCGCGGGCGCAGTTGCGATGGGTGCGAGCGGTGCGCTACACGCCGCAACCGTCATCCCGAGTATAGCCCACCGAACCATCGCCCACTCTCCAAACCCGGCGTCGTTGGGTGAAACTACATGAACGCGGCACGAGAGTCCCTGTCCCCGGCTACCCGGGACCGCCGGCGCAGACTATATCAGCGCGCCATGGACATCCCTTTCACCAAGATGCACGGCGCGGGCAACGATTTCGTGGTGGTCGATGGCCGGCACGGCGGGGCGCTGACGGTGGCGCAGGTTGCGGCACTTTCGGATCGCCGCACCGGGGTGGGGTGCGACCAGTTCATTACCCTGTTGCCGCCACCGGCCGGCACGGACGCGGATGTGCTTATTCGCATTCAGAATCCGGATGGCGGCCTGGCCGGGGCCTGCGGCAACGCGACCCGCTGCGTGGCGGAGCTGTTGTTCGAGCAGAACGGCCGCCCCTACCAGGTGATCCGCACCGAATACGGTGACCTGCCGGCCGAGCGCCTGGCCGATGGCCGCCAGCGTGTGACGATGGGCCGCCCGGGCCTGGCGTGGCAGGACGTGCCGATGGCCGGCCCAGCCGATACGCTGCACGTGGGCGTGGACGGCTTCGCCCCCGGCGTCGCGTGCAGCATGGGCAACCCGCACCTCACGCTGTTTGTGGACGACCTGTCCGTCGCCAGTACGGCTGGCCCGGCGCTCGAGCATGATCCGCGCTTTCCCGAGCGGGTCAATGTGGGCTTTGCCACTATCACCGGGCCGGGCCGGATGCGGCTTGCGGTGTGGGAGCGGGGCGCGGGCCTGACACTCGCCTGCGGGTCCGGCGCGTGCGCGGCGGCGGTGGCGGCGGTGCGGCGCGGCCTGCTGGATCCGCGCATCCAGGTGGAGATGCCGGGCGGCATCCTCGACATCGAGTGGTCGGATGGGCTGGTCCACATGACCGGGCCGGTCGCGACGGTGTTCCGCGGCGTGGCGACGCTGTGACGCACGTCCTGAATTTCGGCTGCCGCCTGAATGCGTGTGAGAGCGAAACCATCGCCGGGTTGACGGCGGGGCTGCGCGGCACGGTGGTGGTAAACACCTGTGCGGTGACGGCAGAGGCGGAGCGGACGGCGCGGGCGGCCATCCGGCGGGTCGTGCGTGAGCAGCCAGGCGTGTCCGTTGTGGTCACAGGCTGCGCCGCGACGCTGGCCCCGGCCACTTGGGCCGCGCTGCCAGGCGTGAGCCGGGTGGTGCCGAACGGGTTGAAACTCGATCCATCATCGTGGGGCGGACTGCCCGGCCCGGTGCCAGTCGTGCGGGCGAGGGCGTTTCTGCAGGTGCAGCAGGGCTGCGACCATCGCTGCACGTTCTGCATCATCCCGTTTGCGCGCGGACCGTCGCGCAGCGTGCCGCTGGGCCTGCTGGTGGCACGGCTGCGCGCCATGGTGGCGGCGGGCGCGCAGGAATGTGTGCTGACGGGCGTGGACCTCACTTCCTACGGCACCGACCTGCCCGGCGCGCCCACCCTGGGCGACACGGTCCGCCGCCTGCTGGCGCTGGTGCCGGAGCTGCCGCGGCTGCGGCTTTCGTCGCTCGACCCGGCGTGCATCGATGACGGGCTGTGGCGCTTGCTGGCGGATGAACCGCGGTTCATGCCGCATCTACATTTGTCGCTGCAGGCCGGGTCCGACCTGGTGCTGAAGCGCATGCGCCGCCGGCATTCGCGGGCCGATGCGCTGGCGGTCGTGGCCCGGGCGCGCGCACTGCGTCCGGATGTGGCGATCGGCGCGGACCTCATCGCCGGCTTCCCGACGGAGACGGAGGCGGCATTTGCGGAGACGCTGGCCTTTGTGACCGAGGCCGCGGTGCCGTACGTGCATGTGTTCCCGTATTCCGAGCGGCCCGGCACGCCCGCCGCGCGCATGCCGGCCGTGCCGGTGCCGCTGCGCCGGGAGCGGGCAAGCCGGCTGCGGATTGCGGCGGTGCCAGTCGCGGCCGCGTTCCACGCCCGGCAGCTGGGGCGAGAGGTGGAGGTCGTCGTCGAGCGAGGTGGCACTGGTCACACGCCGCATTTCGCGCCGGTGCGGCTGACGGGAGAGTGGGCCGTGGGTGCGCTGGCCCGCGTGCGGGTGCGAGTAGCGACGGCAGAGGGATTGGTGGCGTAGATGGCCGGGTTTTTCACACGCCTGAAAGAGGGGCTGGGCCGCAGCACGCAGAAGCTCACGGGCGGGATCGCGGCCGTGCTGACCCACCGCCGCCTGGACGACGCGGCGCTGGCGGAGCTGGAGGACGTGCTGATCGGTGCCGATTTGGGACCAGAGGCGGCGGCGCAGATCATCGCGGGCTTTCGTGGCACGCGCTTCGGCACCGATGTGACCGAGGTGGCGGTGCGGGACGCGCTGGCAACCGAGATTGCCACCATTCTGGCGCCTGTCGCGGTGCCACTGGTGATCGACCGCACGCTCAAGCCGCACGTCGTGCTGGTCGTGGGCGTGAACGGCACCGGCAAGACCACGACGATCGGCAAGCTGGCGCTACAGTTCAAGCAGGACGGGCTGCGGCCGATGCTGGTGGCGGGCGACACCTTCCGCGCGGCGGCGGTCGAGCAATTGCAAGTGTGGGGCGAGCGCACGGGTGCGCCGGTCGTGGCGGGGGCGCGCAATGCCGACGCGGCGGGCCTGGCGTTCGACGCGCTCACCCGGGCGCGGGCAGAAGGGGTCGACGTACTGCTGATCGACACCGCCGGGCGACTGCACAACAAGACGGCGCTGATGGATGAGCTGACGAAGATCATCCGCGTCATGCGCAAGCAGGATCCGGCCGTCCCGCATAGCGTGATCCTGGTGCTGGACGCCACCACGGGCCAGAACGCGGTGGAGCAGGTGCGCGTGTTCAGCGACATGGTGGCGGTGACGGGCCTGGTGGTGACCAAGCTGGATGGCAGCGCCCGCGGCGGCGTGGTGGTGGCGCTGGCGCAGGCTTTCGGGCTGCCGGTGCACGCGGTGGGCGTGGGCGAGCAGGCGGGCGACCTGCGCCCGTTCGACGCGGGGGAGTTTGCGCGGGGATTGGTTGGGGGTGGCTGACCCAGACCCTTGTTACAGGGGCGGCGTGTTTTTAAACCCGGACGGCCCCGTGCCGCCGTTGCTGGACCGCTCGGTCGTGGCCAGCCTGTGGGACATCGTGCAGCGTCATGGTCCGGAGGCGGCGGTGACGGACGCGAGCCAGACGATCGACTTCGCCACGCTGTGGCGCATGGCCTGCCGGGTGGCGATGCGGCTGGGGCAGGGTGGTCCGGTTGGGGTCTGCCTGCCGCCAGACGTCACATATCTGCCGGCGGTTCTGGGCTGTCTGATGGCTGGCCGGATTGCGGTGTTGATGGACCCGTCCCTCCCGGCCGCGCGGAACCAGGAGATCGTGCGCCAGACCGGGGCCGCGCTGCTTTTTACGGCAGAGCATGGCGCAGAGATCGCCGGTGCGGTGCCGCACTGGACCGTAGCCCTGACAGCGGGCGACCGAAACGGCCCGGTCGTTGCACCCGGCCCCGTTGCCGACCTATTTGCGCCGGCCTTTATCCTGTGCACCTCGGGCAGCAGCGGTCAGCCGAAAGCCGTGGTGCAGCATCAGCTGTGCCCGGTGGTGTATTCGGCGTACCAGGTCAACGCCTTCGCACCCGGCCCCGGGGCCATGCATCTGTGCACCTTTCTACCGTCGGCCTTCACCGGGCTGATCGGCCTGCTGACGTTTGCACTAACCGGCGGGTGCACGCTGCTGTTTGACCTGCGGCGCGAAGGCCTGTCCGGCCTGGCCGATATGCTGCGCGCCGATCCCGACGGTATCCTGCGCATCAGCCCGTCCGTCGTCCGGCCGGTAATGCAGGATCCGGAGGCGAGGGTGCTGATGTCGCACCTGCAGGGTGTGATGCTGATCGGCGAAATCGTGTTGCAAAGCGACGTTGCGGCCCTGCATGCGGTGCTGACGGCCGGGGGTCGCATCCTGTCGAACTACGGGGCCACAGAATGCGCAGGCCTTGGCTGGTTCCATGCGCCGGACGACGCATTCGACCCGGTACGCGGCCCGGCCGGCCGGCCGATCCCGGGTGCCGACGCGATGCTTGTGGACGAAGCTGGACTGCCGGTGCCGGCGGGCGAGGCGGGTGAGCTTGTGATCCGCAGCCGGTACAACGCCCTTGGCGAGTGGGTCGACGGCCGCATTGTACCCGGGCGGCTGCGCCCTGACCCGGCCGATCCGGCGCGCCGCATCTACCGCACCGGTGACTTGGCGCGGTGCCGGGGTGACGTCTATGTCGTGCTCGGCCGCGTGGACCGCATGGTCAAGGTGAATGGCATGCGGGTCGAACCGGCCGAGATCGAAGAAAAGGCGCGCCAGTCTGGCGAGACCACGGCCTGTGCGGTGATGGCGACCGAGGCGGCCGGCAAGGCGGTGCTGACCGCCTATATCGTCCTGAGCGCCCGCGGCGATGTGGGGCGGTTGCGGGCTTATCTGCGCCAGACACTACCGGGTGCCATGGTGCCATCCGGGACGGTGGTGCTCGAGCGGCTGCCGTTGCTGGCAAGCGGTAAAGTCGATTACCGGGCGTTACCCTTGCAGGCCAGGTTGAATTTTTAATGTTTCGAGACGAGCATGGGATCGTTCTCGAGAAGTCGGTGAGTATGTCCAACAGTCTGGCGGCCGCTATTCCGTCGATCGTGGCGCAGGTTTGGCAGGCGGAGTTTGGCGCGCAGGCCTATGCCGACGGGCGCACCTTTGAGGCGTGTGGCTGTGACTCGATCGCGATGCTGTCGGTCGTTTTGGGTTTGGAGAAAGCGACCGGGCTGCGTATGCCGATGGAAGCCTTTCATGTCGGCCTAGGCCCGGCTGATATTTTGGCCATCGTGCAAGGGGCCGCGCGGCCAGCCGTGCGCGAGACGGGACAGATCTTCTTCGTCCCACCCATCGGCGGCGATACTCCGGAGATGGCGGCGTTTCGTGCGGCGTGTGAGCCGGTCATGCCAATGAAGCCTGTCGCACTGCCGACTGCGCTGTTTGACGATCCGGCGCTGCAGATGGCCGATGTGTTGCGCGTGCTGATAGACGCCGTGCTGGTGCAGGCAGGCCCCGGCCCGATTGGGCTAGTGGGCTACTCGCGCGGTGGACGGCTCGCTGCCCTGATGGCGCTGGAGCCTTTTGCTTTGGGCCGGGCAGTTCCGTTCGTGGCGATGCTCGATTCCAGCGGCGCGATGGACCCCCAGGACATCGACCCGCGCACCCGGCCCAATCAGGGGCTGCGCGATGCAGTCTGGGCGGGTGAGCGGGCGTGGCGGCGGCGGCGCTGGGCGGGCCTCGCGAGCTGGTCCAATGAGTGGGCGGCCCGGCTGACGGCATGGGGCCTGATGCGGTTGCCCGTTGGCCCGGCCGTGCGGGCAGCCCGCATGGTTGCGCCCGCCTTTTCTGCCCCGGGCCAGGTGCGCTTTGCGATCGACAGGGCCGCGCACCGTCTGGACCGGCTCATGGCGGCCTGGTACGCGCAGTCGCCCCTGCCGCCGGGCGCCCTGGCGATGCCGGTCATTCTGTTGCGCGCCGCCACGCAGGGCCGGCCCCGCGGCGACGATCTGGGCTGGGGACCCACCTGCCAGCACCTGACGGTGATCGAGGTAAAGGGCGATCACGAAAGCATGTTGTACGAGCACGGAACGCCGACCGCGAAGGCCCTGTTGAGCGCCGTTGCCAGACTGGCGGTGCGGACTGACGGTACAACCACTTTTCCGGAGCGCGAGCCCAGGTCGGCGTTTACGGCATTGACCTCTGGTAGAACTTTAGCGGAAATCCCGCGTCGGCACCTTGATACCTGAGCCCAGCAGTAAGTCGGGGATGTAGATGTCGCGCGGCTTGGGCGGCACCGGGGGTAGGTCGCCGCGGTCGGGCGAGCCGGGGTGGGTGGCACCGTCGCCGCGGCCGTGGCGGAGCGGGAACGGGTTGTCGCGGTCGCCCACGCTGCGCAGCAGGTCGGACAGGTCGATTAGCTCTTCGGCGATCACATGCGTCACGCCGCTTTCTTTCTGCACCCGGCCACGGCAGGCGATCATGGTGGCGGTCAGCACCAGGCGGCGCTGGCGTTCGAACAGGCTGGGCCACAGGATCAGGTTGGCGATGCCGGTCTCGTCCTCTGTTGTGATGAACATGACGCCCTTGGCCGAGCCTGGCTTTTGCCGCACCAGCACCAGCCCGGGCACCACCACGCGCCGCCCGTCGCGCACGCTGTCCAGCCCGGCGCAAGTGATCATGCCGCGCTGGGTCAGCTCCGGGCGCAGGAACGCGACCGGGTGCTGGCGCAGCGTGAGGCCGATGGAGCCGTAATCCTCCACCACCTCCCGCCCCGGCAGCATCGGGTTCAGCACCACGGGCGGCTCGACGATCTCCGGCTCCGGCGCCCCGCGTTCGGCGGCCACGAACAGCGGCAGCGCGCGGTCGGCCAGGGCCCGGATCGCCCACAGCGCCGCCCGGCGGTCCTGGTCGAGCGAACCGTACGCATCGGCCTCCGCCAGCCGCTCGAGCGCCGCCACCGGCACGCCGGCCCGCCGCCAGAGCTCGTCCACGGTGGTGTAGGGGTGCTCACCCCGCCGGGTGACGATGGCGATGCCGTCCTGCTCCGCCAAGCCTTTGGCCATGCGTAGGCCGAGGCGAACCGCACCGTCTTCTATCGTGCAGTCCCAGCGGGAGCGGTTCACATCGACTGCGCGGACCTCGACCGCATGGTCGCGCGCGTCCCGCACGATCTGCGCCGGGGCATAGAACCCCATCGGCTGCGCGTTCAGCAGCGCTGCGCAGAACACCGCCGGGTGGTGGCATTTGATCCATGAACTCGCGTAGGCGATCAGCGCGAAGCTGGCGGCGTGGCTCTCCGGAAAGCCGTAGGAGCCGAAGCCCTCGATCTGGCTGAACGTCTTCTCGGCAAACGCGGTGTCGTACCCGCGCTCCACCATGCCGCTGATGAGCTTCTCCTTAAAGTGGCTGACGCCGCCGCTGAACTTGAACGTGGCCATCGCCCGGCGCAGCTGGTCCGCCTCCGTCGCGGTGAACCCGGCACAGACGATGGCCACGCGCATCGCCTGCTCCTGAAACAGCGGTACGCCGAGCGTCTTGCCCAGCACGTCTTGCAGTTCGGGCGTCGGGTACACGACTTTCTCGATCCCCTCCCGCCGGCGCAGATACGGGTGAACCATGTCGCCCTGGATCGGGCCGGGGCGGACGATCGCGACCTGGATCACGAGGTCATAGAACGTCGTGGGTTTAAGCCGCGGCAGCATGGCCATCTGCGCCCGGCTTTCGATCTGGAACGTGCCCAGCGTGTCGGCCCGGCGGATCATGGCGTAGGTGGCCGGGTCCTCGGCCGGGATGTCGGACAGCGTCAGGTGCGTGCCTTGTTCGTCCAGCAGACCGAACGCGCGGCGCATGCAGCCCAGCATGCCCAGGCCCAGCACATCGACCTTCATGAAGCGCAGCGCGTCGATATCGTCCTTGTCCCACTCGATAATCTGGCGGTCCTTCATGCTCGCCGGCTCGATTGGAACCAGGTCCGGCAAATTATCGCGGGTCAGCACGAAGCCACCGGGATGCTGGCCCAGATGGCGGGGGAAACCGATGAGGTCGCGCGCAAGGTCCAACGTCAGGCGCAGGCGGCGGTCTCCGGTGTTGAGGTTGAGCGCTTCGGCATGGGCCGGCTGCACGCCGTCCTCACTCCAGCCCCAAACCTGCCCGGCGAGTGCCCCGGTCATGTCCTCTGTCAGGCCGAGCGCCTTGCCGACCTCGCGCACGGCGCCCCGCGCACGGTAGCGGATAACGGTGGCGCAGAGCGCGGCGCGGTCGCGGCCATAGGTGTTGTAGATCCACTGGATCACCTCCTCCCGCCGTTCATGCTCGAAATCCACGTCGATATCGGGCGGCTCTTTGCGGGCGGCGGAGATGAAGCGCTCGAACAACAGGCCGGAGCGGGTGGGGTCGATACTGGTGACGCCCAGCACGTAGCAGACGGCCGAGTTGGCGGCACTACCGCGGCCCTGGCAGAGAATGTCCTTGCTGCGCGCGAACCGCACGATGCTGTGCACGGTGAGGAAGTACGGCGCGTAGGATAGTTCTTCGATCAGCGCCAGTTCGTGGCGTAACTGGGCGGCGACTTTGTCTGGCAGGCCGTCCGGGTAGCGCTGGGCGGCACCGGCCCAGGTGAGTTGTGCAAGCGTTTGCTGCGGCGTGAGCGCCGGGTCCTCGGTTTCGGCCGGGTATTGATAGCTGATCTGCGACAGGTCGAAGCTGCAGCGCGCAACGATGTCCAGCGTGCGGGCGACCGAGTCCGGATGGCGGGCGAACAGGCGGGCCATCTCTGCCGGGGGTTTCAGGTGGCGGTCGGCGTGGCGCTCGCGGCGGAAACCGGCCTGGTCGATCGTGCAGCCTTCGCGGATGCAGGTCATAACGTCTTGCAGCACCCGTCGCTCGGGCACATGGAACAGCACGTCGCCGGTTGCGACCATGGGCACGCCAGCACCGGCACCCTGGCGGGCGATGCGGTGCAGGCGCTGCGCCTCACCAGGACGGCGGTGGATCGTGCCGGCGACAGTGGCACGGCCTGGAGCCAGGGTGCGGAGGTGGCCTAACTCGGTCGCGAGGTCCGTACCCGGCAGCAGCGTGTAGAGCAGGCCTTCGCCGCCCGCGTCGAGGTCGGTCCAGTCCAGGTCGCAGCCGCCCTTGCCGGTGCGGCCCTTACCGAGCGTAAGCAGCCGGCAGAGGCGGGACCAGGCGGCGAGGTCGGTCGGATAGGCCAGCAGCACCGTCCCGTCCCGCAGGCCGAGCCGGCAGCCGGGCAGCAGCCGCATGCCGGTCGTCTTGGCCGCCTGCCAGCAGCGCACCATGCCAGCCACCGAGTTATGGTCGGTCACGCCCAGGGCGGTCAGGCCATAGGCGGCGGCCTGGGCAAACAGTTCTTCAGGATGGCTGGCACCACGGAGAAAGCTGTAATTAGTCGTGACTTGCAGTTCAGCGTACATTACTTATCGCCATTATTGTGAGCCGCTTTGGCGAAGTAATCCATTAATACGTCAGGCGTATTTGGGTAATGGTAGATTGCCGAGGCTCCAATCTGGGCCAGGTAATGACGGAGTGGGGGCCTAAAACAGCCCATGTAGATACCAAGACAACCCGCCGGTTTGCGGGTCCACGCCGTCGCCCTGGCGGAAGAGCCAGAAGCGCTGGCCGTCTTCATCCTCTACTTGGAAGTAGTCACGCACCGCGTGGGTTTCGGCGTCGTTGCGCCACCACTCGGCGTAGATGCGCTCCGGCCCATCGGCGCGGCGGATGCGGTGGCGGCGTTTGCGCCAGGTGAAGGCGACGGGGGGCTGGTCCGGCAATAGCGCCAGCGCCTCCACCGGGCGGGGCGGGTGCAGCAGGCGCGTGGGGCGGGTGCCGGCGGGCCAGGTGGTACCGCCGGGCTTGGCCAGGGCGGGCACGCGGCGAACCGAGCGTTCCGGCACGTCGCTCTCCACCGGCTCCACCCGGTACACGCACTCTGCCCCCAGCCGGTTGCTGAGCCGGTCCACGAGCGCAGAAACATCCGCTGCCTCACCCCCTGCACTGGGCTGGATCCAGTGCAGGGCTTCGACGAGCGGGGCCACGATGCGCATCGCCTCGATCCCCAGGCCCGGGTCGACCGTGTCCAGCCGTTCCAGCAGCATCCGGCTCAGGTGGGTCGCGTCGCGTGAGGGGCGAGCGGTGCCGATGCGCAGCGCCTGGGTTTCGCCGTCCACGCGTTCGAACAGCACGTCGATCCGCCGGGCACCCTGGCCCGTGTGTTCCATGCGGGTGCAGAGCGGGGCCAGGCCGGCGCTGATGGCGGTTTCCAGCGCCTCCGCCGTCAGGAGCGGTTCCACGAAGCACAGCCGGTGCTGTAGCGTTTCGGGTGCCACGACCGGCACGATCGGCTCCGGCGCCGTGCCCAGCGCTTGGTCGAGCCGGCGGCAGACCTGCGGACCCAGGCGGCGGGATAGGCCGGCACGGGGCGCGCGTAGCAGGTCGCCGATGCGCTCGAACCCCAGGCGGTGGAGCGTGCTGACAGTATCGGCCGGCAGGCGCAACGCGCGGACGGGCAGGGGGGCCAGGGCGTCCGGCTGCGCACTGGGCTGTGCGATAGTGCGCAGCTGCGCACCGGGCTGCGCGATCATGCACGGCTCCGCACCGTGCCGGGCCAGCGCGTGGGCGGCACCCGGCGTGTCCGCCAGTGCCATGCGGGCGTGCAGGCCTTGTTTGGTGAAGCGTTCGGCTAGGGCAGCCAGCATCGGCGCCTCACCGCCATGCAGGTGGGCGCAGCCGGTCACGTCGAGCCATAGCCCGTCCGCGCCATCGGCTGCCGACAGGGGTGTCGTGTGGTGGCACCAGAGCGCCAGCCGGGTGAGGGCCGCCTGCTCCGCGTCCGGCTCGGCCTCCGCCACGTTCAGGCCGGGGGCGAGTGCCATGGCGTGGGCCAGCGCCATGCCTGCGCGCAGGCCGAGCGCATGGGCGGCCGGGTCGGCACCGGCCAGCACGCGGCGGCGACCGTCATGCAGGGCGGTGACGTGGGGTATCTGCGTCGTAAGACCCCCATCCAACCCTCTCCCGCCAGCGGAAGAGTGCTTAAGGTTAAGCCGCGCGGCGAGCCGGTCGGTCGGCCAATGGGGTAACCAGATCGACACTACCCTGCGCATCGCACGCTCCCACTACCCACGCCCCTGTTTGTCCACCGCGGTTACGCAGCAACTCGACCTGCCACCGCCCCCGGCCCACGCCCGGCACATCCGGGGCGTCCGGCACCGGGGGTGCGCCGGGTAGGGCGGTGATGCGCCACCGGGTGAGGGCCGCCGTCGGTTCCTCCGCCAGCAACACGCGCGGGCGGCGCAGCACGAGCGCCATCGTGCCCGTACTTTCGGCAGCCAATTGTAACCGACGCGACGCGGTCAGCGACAGGCGGCCCGGCAACTCCGTCACGACCCCCGCCAGGCCCCGCCCATGGCGCAGGCCTTCTTCCATCACCAGCAGGCCCGCTTTGCCCGCACGGGCATAGACGACACGGTCCGGATGTAGCCCGGCACCGGCCAAAGCGGGGGCGTACACGTCATCCTGCTCCAGCACCCACAGCACCGGGCCGGTCAGCCGCGCCATGATTCCGGCGGCAAACAGCCCGGCGGCCGCGGCCAGCGCCACATCCGCACCCGCCCCCGTCACCTCATGCAGCGCGCCCGCCACTAGTCCACCGTGCGGCAGAGCGGCGTCGATCGGAGCCACGCCGAACGGCAACGCACGCTGCGCGCTGCCGGGCCGTTCCAGACGGCTGATGGCGGTGCGCAGCTGCTGCAACAAGGCTGGATCGGGGGTGGCGCGTTGTCCCATGGTGGTGCCGGGATCATCCTGTTTCCGTCTATGTTCACATTCTGTTCCTAAGCGGAAACAGCGTCAACCAGGGTTGGGGTACTTGGGATGCATGCGGTTCAAGTCGAGTTGGAGGGGTGCGTGGCAAGGGGTTGGAATCGCCTCACCACCCTCGGGCTCCGCCGCATGAAAAACTTTTTGTGAGTGCGCGCGTTAGTTCAACTTATGGAACGGAGTGATCCCATGAACAGCATCATCTACCTGGTTGGGCTAGTCGTCGTCGTTGGAGCCATACTGGCGTTTCTGGGCCTACGCTAACGCCGCGACCTGCCGGGCGATCTCGGCCTCTTCGTCGGCCGGCATCGCCCACACGGTCACGGTCTCGCCCCCGATCTGACGGCATCCTTGGGCGGATTGGTACGTTTGGTTGCGGTTGTCCACCATCAGGCCGAGCCATCCCAGTCCGGCTACGATTGCCGCACGGATTGTCGCATCGTGCTCGCCGATACCGGCTGTGAAAACGTACGAATCTACTCCGCCCAGCACCGCCATCATGGCGCCCGTCTCCTGGACGACGCTGCGCACGAACATGGCCCGGGCCAATGCGCCATCGTCGCCATGCATCGCACGCATATCGGCCACACCCCCCACCGCCAGCAGGCCCGAACGATGATAGAGCGTGTCTTCAATGGAAGCGGCGTCCATGCCTTGAGCCTGCAGCATCCATAGGACGACGCCCGGATCCAGCCGTCCCGGCCGCGTGCCCATCATGACGCCATCGAGCGCCGTAAGACCCATGGTAGTGTCCACGCTGCGCCCATTGCGCATGGCGCATAGGCTGGCGCCGGACCCCAGATGCGCCACCACAACCCGCCCGGTACCAAACTGCCGCGCCACATGGGCGTAGCTCAGCCCATGGAAACCATAGCGCCGGGCCCCCGCGTCCCGCAGCGCCCGGGGGAGCGGCAGGGTAGTCGCAACCTCGTCCATCGTGTGGTGGAACGCCGTGTCGAAACACGCGACCTGCGGCAGCGCCGGATGCGTGTCCAGCAGTACGCGGATGGCGGCCAGGCTGTGCGGCTGATGTAGGGGGGCCAGCGGCGTCAGCGCGCTCAGCTCGGTCATCAGCGCCGCATCGACCCGGGCCGGCCCGATGCGTGGGCCGCCATGCACGACGCGGTGGCCCACGGTGGTGATGGCCGCCGTACCGTCATGCTGCGCGATCCAGTCTATCAGCTGCGCGAGGCCTGCCGCCTCGATCCCATGCGGCCACGCTTGATCCGTAACGCCTGCAGTGATGCGCCCGGCCCCGGTATCGATTTCGCCCCGCAGCACTGCCCGGTCACCCTCGAACACCCCGAACTTCAGGCTGCTGCTGCCGGCGTTGAGAGTGAGGATCACGCCCAGGCCCAGTTCCGTACGATGGGCAAATCCTCCCCGTGTTCGCGCACATACGCCCGGTGCTCGCCCAGCCACGCATGCAGCCGTGCTGCGAGCGGGTCCGTGTCGCGGTCCAGGCGATACAGCGCGTCCAGCGCCAGCGTGAAGCGGTCGATGCCGTTCAGCACGCACATGTCGAACGGCGTGGTGGTCGTCCCCTCGTTGCGGAAGCCGTGCACATGGAAGCGCTCCGGGTCTGGCCGGCCATGCAACAGGGCGTGGACGAGCTGCGGATAGCCGTGAAAGGCGAATATCACCGGGGTCGTCAGCGTGAACAGCCGGGCAAAACTGTCCGGCAGTAGGCCGTGTGTGTACAAGGATGGCGTGGAAATGCACATCAGGTCCACGACGTTCACGACCCGCACACGCACGCCCGCGTCACGCAGCAGCATGGTGGCGGCCAGCGTCTCGATGGTGGGCACGTCGCCGGCGCAGGCCAGCACGATGTCCGGCGTCGGGTCGGACGCCCAGGGCCAGATGCCGGCCCCGGCCGTGCAATGCTGCACCGCGTCCTCGATCGGCAGCCATTGCGGCTCCGGCTGCTTGCCGGCCACGATCACGTTCAAGTACCCGGTGCTGCGCAGGCAGTGGTCGGTGACAGACAGGAGGCAGTTGGCGTCGGGCGGTAAATAGATCCGCACCTGCTCCGCCCCCTTGGTTGCGACGTGGTCCAGGAAGCCCGGGTCCTGATGGCTGAACCCGTTATGATCCTGTCGCCACACATGGCTGGTGAGCAGGATCGTGAGGCTCGGCAGCGCCGGACGCCACGGCACGCGTGACGCTTCACGCAGCCATTTGATGTGCTGGTTCACCATGCTGTCCACGATGTGGATGAACGCCTCGTAGCAGTTGAACAGCCCATGACGGCCAGTAAGCGTGTAGCCCTCTAGCCAGCCCTCGCACAAATGCTCGCTCAGCACCTCCAGCACGCGTCCGGTCGTGCTGGGATGGTCGTCGAGCGGGCCCGGCGTCAGTGTCATGCGGCCAAAGGCCAGGGTGGCGTCCAGCCGGTTGCTGGCCGTCTCGTCCGGGCCAAAGACGCGGAAGCGGTCCGGGTTGTCCTGCATGATGGCGGCAATGTAGGCGCCCATCGTACGCGTGGCCTCTCCCGATACTGCGCCGGGTGCGGGTAGCTTTAGCGCGTGGGCGCGAAAGGGCGGAAAGACGAGGGGCCGTGCGGGTAGGCCGAGGCTGGCAGGCTGCAGGCTCATGCGCCGGTTACCGTCCGGGCAGGCCTCGCGGATCGCGGCGACGGGGGCGCCGATGTCATCGAACAGTTCTGCCGGGCGATAGCTGCGCAGCCATTGTTCCAGCAGGGCCAGATGCGCCGGGTTGTCCCGCACGTGGGCGAGCGGGACTTGGTGGGCGCGCCATGTGCCCTCGACCGGGAGGCCATCGACCATGGCCGGGCCCGTCCAGCCTTTGGGGGTGCGCAGGACGATCATGGGCCACGCGGTGGGGATCCCGCCGCTCGCGCGGGCATCAGCCTGGAGGGCGGCGATGCGGTCTAGCACCGTGTCGAGTGCCGCCGCCATCGCCGGGTGCATGAGGGCCGGGTCGTGGCCGCTGACGATCACCGGATCATAACCATAGCCGCGGAGGAGCATGATCAGCTGGGCCTCCGGCATGCGGGACAGCAGGGTAGGGTTGGCGATCTTCCAGCCATTGAGGTGCAGGATGGGCAGCACGGCCCCGTCGCGCGCCGGGTTCAGCCATTTCTGGCCATGCCAGCTGGTGGCGAGCGGCCCGGTCTCCGCCTCTCCATCGCCGATCACGCAGGCGGCGATCAGGCCGGGGTTATCCATGACGGCCCCCTGCGCGTGGACGAGCGAATAGCCGAGATCACCCCCTTCATGCAGGCTGCCCGGCACCACGGGGGCGGCGTGGCTCGGGATACCGCCCGGGAAGCTGAACTGGCGACACAGGTGCGCCATGCCGGCCGCGTCCTGCTTCAGGTCCGGCCAGCGCGCGGTCCAGCCGCCCTCCAACCATGCGGCCGCCACCAAGCCTGGTCCGCCATGGCCCGGTCCTGCGACGTACAGCACGTCCAGGTCGCGGGCGCGGATGACGCGGTTGAGGTGCGCCCAGATGAATGTCAGCCCCGGCGTCGTGCCCCAATGGCCTAGCAGGCGCGGCTTGATGTGCGCTGGTGTCAGCGTCTCACGCAGGAGCGGGTTGGTCAGCAGGTAGATCTGGCCGATGGCGAGATAGTTGGCGGCGCGCCAGAAGAGGTCGGTGGCGATCAGATCGGGCGCTATTGCTGACCCTGGCTGAGAATGGTCGGGCATGACGCAGCTCCTGTTGCGGGGCGGAGGCTGCACACGGATCGCGAGTGGTTACTACCCTAGTCGCGGGATGGTGATGTGGCGTCCAGCACGGCTAATACCTGGGCGGCGGCGGCGTCGGACGGCAGGCCGGAAGCGGGGTGGAGAGAGGCCATGATCTGGCCGAACGCCGCCCGCTGTGCAGCGCCCGCGGCCGGGTCGCGCAGCAACGTCAGCACGGTGCGGCTCAGCTTTCCGGCCGTGCAATCCTGTTGCAACAGCTCTGGCACCACCAGCCGTCCCGCGAGCAAGTTTACCATAGCCACGTGCGGCACCGTGATCATGCGCCGGGCTATGGCGGCAGAGAGGGCGTTGACGCGATAGGTGACGGCCATAGGCACGCCGGCCAGCGCGAGTTCGAGCGTGGAGGTGCCGGATTTGGTCAGCGCCGCGCCGGGCCCGGCGGCCGCAGCGGCATAGGCGTCATGCTTGTCCTGCAGCTCGGTGACAATGATGGGCTGTACTGGCCATGACGCGGCGGCGCGGCGGACGGTGTCGGCCACCACGGCGCTGACGGGCAGGACGGGGCGCAACCCCGGCTCATGCAGGGCCAGCCGCGCCAGCGTGCGGCCGAATACTGGCAGCAGGCGCGGCACCTCGCTCCGGCGGCTGCCGGGCATCAGGATCAGGATGGGTTGGTTGGGTGCAAGGTTGTGCGTGGTACGGAAGCGGGTGGCGTCACCTTGGTCTGCACCCGATTCCAGCACGGGATGGCCCACGAACTCGGCCGCAATGCCGTGTTGCGCGAACCATGCGGGTTCGAACGGCAGCAGGCACAGCAGGCGGTCCCACAGGCCCGGGTAGCGTTTGACGCGATGCGCGCGCCACGCCCAGACCTGCGGCGCCACGTAATGCACGCGCGGCACACCCCGTTTGGCGAGGCTTTCGAGCAGCCAGTGCATGAAGCCGGGGCTGTCGATCGTGACCACCACATCCGGCTTTTGCCCGGCGATGTCGGCCACGTTCTCGCGCAGGCGGCGGCGCAGGCGGCGAATGCGCGGCAGCACTTCGATAATACCCATGACGGCCAGGTCGGACATGGGATAGAGGCTGGCCAGCCCTTGTTCGGCCATCCGCGCGCCGCCCACGCCCGCAAAGCGCACGCCGGGCCGTGCCGCCCGCAGCGCCAGCATCAAGCGGGCACCGAGCACGTCGCCGCTCGCTTCCCCAGCCATGATGTAAATCAGCGGATCAGGGTTGCCGAGCGTCATGCGGGCCTGCATACGGGGCGCCCAACGCAGGTGCAACAGCATGGATGACCTACGCGAATGGGTTGGATTGGCGGCCGGTCTGCTGACGACACTGTCGTTCGTGCCGCAGGTGCAGCGGACGCGCCGAACGGGCCAGGCGCGCGATTTCAGCCTGCCGATGCTGGTCATGTTCGTGGCGGGCGTGGCGCTGTGGCTGGGTTATGGCGTGATGCTCGGCTCGGCGTCGGTGGTGCTGGCCAACATGGTTACGCTGGTGCTGGCCGGCTATATTCTGGTCGTGAAGCTGCGCCACGGATGACCCTGCTGCATGTGCTGTCCGTGGCGGACTGGGAGCAGCTGCAGGCTGATGCCGTTTGGGTGCCGGACCCGTTCTGGCATCTGTGTACGCCGGCGCAGCTGGAGTTTGTGCTGGCCCGCCACTTTGCCGGGCGCACCAGGCTTGTGGTGCTGCACCTTGACCCGGCGCTTCTGCGCGATGTGCGGTGGGAGGTGAGCGAGCCGGGGATGGAAGCGTTTCCGCATTTGTATGGGCCGTTGCGGGCGCACGCGGTCATGAGCGTCATGCCTGCTTAGAGGGGCGGTTCAGATTTCCCAACCTTGAACCTGCAAGCTCGCAACGCGCCTAAACTCCTCCGTGTTGTGCATGAACAGCACCAGCCCACGCGCTAAGGCTTTTCCAGCAATGAGCACGTCGTAGGGGGCGGTCGGTGTGCGTTCTTACGCAGGCAACGCGCACGCATTCCTGCAACTCGCATCAATCAGATTGATGACACGAAAGCTCTGCAATCGCTGAATGAGTTTTCGGAAGCACTCTTAGGGAGACGCACCGCTTGCGAGCGTCCAGACCAGAAAACCGTCGCTACATCCGCCTTTGCCTCCGGGGAGGTCGCTAAAAGACGGTACATCGAACTGTGCCGCACCAGTTTCGCGAAGCAGCCCTGATTACTCCAATGTCAACGCCGCAAACGGCACCGGCTCCTTTGGTGGGTCCGTGTCGTTTAGCGAGCAATACCAATATGCAATCGGGTGCCAGACGCCGTGTTTATAGCCAGCGTCCGGATGCACGCCCACTGGAGTGAAGCCCGCGGCGCGGTGTAACGCCTCACTGCCGGGGTTGGGCAGCGCCAGGCGGGCCAGGGCGGTGCGGAGATTTTGCGCGCGCAGGATGGCCAGCAGCGCCGGGTACAGCGTGCGGCCCACGCCACGGCCGCGCTGGCTGGCGTCGACGTAGATCGTGGTTTCGGCCGTCCAGCGATAAGCGGGCCGGGTGCCGTACACGCCGGCATAGGCGTAGGCGACGGGTATGCCGTCGTGTTCCGCGATGAGCCAAGGATAGGTGGGCAGCGTCGCCATGATCCGCCCGGCCGTGGTGGCGGCACTGGGCGGGTCAAGCTCGAACGAGATGCCGGGGCCAAGCACGTAGGGCGAGTAGATCGCTGCGACCGCCGCGCCATCCGCCGGGGTGGCGGTGCGGATATGCAGCGTTAGAACAGCCCGCTGAATAAACCTTGGCGCTTGCGCTGGATGATCGGCGTCTCACCCGCTTCGGGCGACTGGCCCAGGGCGGCATTCTGGCGCAGGCGGGCGGCTTCGCGTTGCGGGTCCACGGCCGTGCCCGGTACCGGCGACGCGCGCCAGAACAGCAGCCGGTCCGTAAACTCACGCGGCGGGGTGTCGAGTGCGGCTTCGTTGTCCACTTTGTTGCGGATATCCGCAGGTGCGGCTGGCCCTGCAGCGGCCACAAACGCCTGCTGCCCGCGCGTGGGTGCCGCGCGGCCCGTGGCTAGCACCGCGTTCGGCGCCAGCACCGCCTCCGCCTGCTCGCGCTGGGTTAGCTCCTGCGGCCGGGTCGTACCGGGGCGGGGCGGGCGCAGCTGGAAGTCGGGCGGCATCGACAGGGGCGCGCGGGTTGTGACTTGGAACTCATCCGGCGCGTCACGTGTGAGGCCGAACGTACGGGTCAGCTCGTCACCGGAGCAGCCGGCGACGGCAAGAAGCGCAAGCAGAAGGATGGGCTTGGTCATAGCGCGTTAGTTAGCGCCGTGCCGGGTTGCTCGCAAGCGACCGGCGGTCGAGTAGCCCGTCGAGCACCAGCGCGCCCACGCCACAGACGATGGCGGCGTCGGCCACGTTGAACACGTACCAGGAATAGCCGAATGCGTGCGCGTGCAGGAAGTCCACCACAGCGCCAAAGCGCAGCCGGTCGATGACGTTGCCGATGGCCCCGCCGCCGATCGCGCCGAGCGCTACCGCCGCCCGCCACGTTTCGGCCCGGCGGAGCCAGAACCCGAGCGCCACCACAACGGCCACGGCCACCGCGGACAGGATCAACACACCGGTCGTGCCGCTTTGATGAAACAGGCCGAATGTCACGCCCTGGTTCCAAACCATGGTCAGGCTGAAGAATGGCCCCAGCGGCACCTGGCCAATATCCGGCAGATGCAGGCCGTACAGGATCCAGGCCTTGCTAGCCTGATCCGCCGCCAGCACCGCCAGCCCGGCCAGGATACCCGCAACGGGCCGGGTCATGCGGCCAGACCTGTGGCGTCCGAGCCTGTGGCGGCCGGGCCTGTTGCACCCGGACCTGTTGCACCCGGACCTGTTGCATCCGGACCTGTCGCGTCCGGGCCGATGACCGCCACGCAGCGTAGGCACAACGCGGCGGCATTGACCTCTGGCAGCACACGCCAGCAGCGGGCGCATTTTTCGCCGGGTGCACGATGCACGTGCAATGCATCGCCGGGTACGACGGATGAGACGATGGCCAGCTCTGCCCAATCCTCGGCGGGTGCCAGCGCCATCATATCGGGCGGCAGCGTCACGGCACCCTGAAGCGATGCGCCGATCAGCTTGGCGGCGCGGGCGGCCTCCAGCGCGGTCGTGACGATACTGCGGGCGGCACGCAACGTGGCCCAGCGCGCGGCCAGTGCCGGGTCAAACCACGCGGCCGGCACGTCTGGAAACAGCTGCAGATGCACGCTGCCGTTCTCGGACGGGAACCGCGCGAGCCACGCCTCCTCCGCCGTGAAGCACAGCACTGGGGCCAGCCACAGGACCAGGCAGCGGTGCAGCCGGTCCAGCACCGTCCGCACGGCACGGCGACGAACGCTATCCGGCGCATCGCAATACAGCCAGTCCTTGCGTACATCGAAGTAGAATGCGGACAAATCGGCCGAGCAGAACGCGTGCAGTTCCGGGTACACGCCGGTCCAATCGTCGCTTGCGAGCGCACCCCGCACCCTTGTGTCCAGCTCATGCAAGCGGTGCAGGACCCATCGCTCCAGCTCGGGCAATTCCGCGTCCGGTAGCGCCTCGGCGTCCGACCAGCCGGCCAGGCTGCCCAGCAGCCAGCGCAGCGTGTTGCGCAGACGGCGGTACAGCTCCGCCTGCTGCTTTAGAATCTCGGGCCCGATACGCAAATCTTCAGACACGTCGCTGTTCACGACCCATAGTCGCAGGATGTCTGCGCCGAGCTTGTCCGTCACCTCCTGTGGTGCAGTTACGTTGCCGAGCGACTTGCTCATCTTGCGCCCGGCCTCGTCCAGCACGAAGCCGTGGGTGCTGACGGCCTTGAATGGCGCCGCGCCGCGCGTGCCGATCGCCTCAAGCAGGCTGTGCTGGAACCAGCCGCGGTGCTGGTCGCTGCCTTCCAGATAGAGGTCGGCCGGCCACGGCTCACCGCGGTCTTCGATCGCAAAACTCTGTGTGCTGCCGCTTTCGAACCACACGTCGACGATATCCATAACTTGCTCGTAATCCGCGGCGGCGTGATCGGTGCCGAGGAAGCGGCTGGCGTCCGAGGCATACCAAGCATCGGCCCCTTCGGCGGCAAAGATCTCGACCACGCGGGCGAGCACGGCTGGATCGCGCAGTGGCTCATTGGTGGCGCGGTTGACGAACACGGGCACGGGCACGCCCCAGGCGCGCTGGCGGCTGATGCACCAATCGGGCCGCCCGGCGACCATGCTGGCCAGGCGGGTGCGGCCGGCTTCGGGGATGAACCGCGCGCCGGCGATGGCGTCCAGCGCACGGGCCCGGATATGTTCCGGCCCGTCCATGCGGATGAACCATTGCGGCGTCGCGCGGTAGATGACGGGCGCCTTGCTGCGCCAGCTATGCGGATAGGAGTGGTGCAGCGTGCCGCGTGCGAGCAACCCGCCCGCCTGCTCGAGCGCCAAGCCGACCGGCTTTGCCGCCTTGAACACATGCAACCCGGCGAAATGCGGCACCCCGGGGGCATACGTACCGTCATCTTGCACCAACTCCGGCACTTCGATGCCATGGATGCGGGCCAGCGCAAAGTCTTCCTCCCCATGGGCAGGGGCGATGTGGACGAAGCCGGTGCCCTGGTCGGTCGTGACGTAATCGCCGGGCAGCAGCGGCGCGTCGTGTTCGAAACCCTGGCCGCGCAGGGGGTGGGCGCAAACGATGCCGGCCAGTTCTTCGCCGCGATAGACGTGGACGATATGATGCGTCGCGATCCCCGCCGCCGCACACACCTCCGGCACCAGGGCCAACGCAATCAGCAGCCGCTCGCCGGGCCGGGCCAACGAGCCGGCTTCCACGCTGTCCACCCGCACTTCCGCGTACTCGATGGCTGGGCCGTAGGCGAGGGCCCGGTTGGCGGGCAGGGTCCACACCGTCGTGGTCCAGATAACGACACTCGCACCCTGCAATGGCCCGGTCAGCACGGGAAAGCGCACGTACACCGTGTCGCTGGTGCGGTCGTGGTACTCGATCTCGGCTTCCGCCAGCGCGGTCTTTTCGACCGGGGACCACATGACGGGGCGTAGGCCGCGGTACAGCGCACCATTCATCAAGAACTTGCCGATCTCACCGGCGATGGCCGCTTCGGAACTGAAGTCCATGGTGGCGTAACGCCCCGCCCAATCGCCGGTCACGCCCAGACGGATGAACTCGGCCGTCTGAACCGCCAGCCAATGGGCGGAGTAGCGGCGGCATTCGTCGCGGAAGTCCAGCACGGGCACCGCATCCTTGTCGCGGCCAGTCTTGCGATACTCTTCCTCGACCTTCCATTCGATAGGCAAGCCGTGCGTGTCCCAGCCGGGGATGTAACCCACGCGTTGCCCGGCCATGCGGTGCGCCCGCATGATGACGTCCTTCAGGATACGGTTCAGCGCGTGGCCGATGTGCAGGTGGCCGTTGGAGTAGATCGGCCCGTCATGCAGCACCCATGGCGGGCGGGCGGCCATCTGCGCCTGTGTCCGGTCCCAAAGGCCGATGCGCTCCCAGCGCGCCAGCAACTCTGGCTCGCGCACCGGCAGGTCACCGCGCATGGGGAACTCGGTCTGGGGTAGGAAGACGGTGCTTTTGTAATCGGGTGTGGCCATGGCGCGGTTATGCGGAGGGGGCGGGCGGGGGGTCAAGGACATAGAGCCCTTTTACCGATTGCGTTGAAGCATCAGGATGTGGTTCGATGCGCTTAAGCAAAGATCTTGCAGAAAGCGGTGTATTTGCAATCTCGGGAAAGGAAACCAACATGAATCCGAACAAGGCGCTCTGGGAAAAGGGTGATTTTACCCGTATCGCCGCCGCCATGCGCGAAAGTGGCGAGGCATTGATCGCCTCACTCGGCGTGACGGCCGGAATGGAAGTGCTTGATCTCGGATGCGGAGATGGCACGACGGCGCTACCATCCGCCCAGCGTGGTGCGCACGTTCTTGGCGTGGACATTTCCAGCCCTCTCATTGCGGCCGGGCGCCGCCGTGCGGCAAGTGCGGGTCTGTCCACTCTGCGTTTCGAGGAAGGGGACGCCTCGTGCCTTACCGGTATCGCCGATCACGGTTTCGACCTCGTCATGAGTATGTTCGGTGCCATGTTCGCGCCGCGGCCGTTCGACGTGGCGAAGGAGATGGTCCGGGTCGTAAGGCCTGGCGGCCGGATCGTGATGGGTAACTGGATCCCGAACGATCCAACCCTGGTCGCCCAAATCCTAAGGGTAAGCAGCGCCTATGCGTCCCCGCCGCCCGAGGGTTTCGTCAGCCCTATGACCTGGGGTGTCGAAGCCAATGTCATCGATCGCTTTGGGGCCGCCGGCATTCCGCAGGACCACGTGTCATTTTCGCGCGACACCTATCACTTCATGTTCCCGAGCCGGCCGGCTGACCTGGTCGATACGTTCCGGCAGTATTACGGCCCGACGATGAATGCATTCGAAGCGGCAGAAAGCAACGCCCGGGCGGATGACCTGCGCGCCGAGCTCGACACGCTCTTCGAAAGCCAGAACACCAGTGCCGATCCCGGTACTACGTCCATCCCCGCCACCTATCTGCGCGTGACGATCACTGCGCCCTGACCAGATGCGCAACGCGTGCCTGCTGCGCCGGACGCCGACCGCGCGCTAAGGGCGACGGCTACATCGGCACATACGAGCGGCATCGTCAGCTTACCGTGCTGCACTTGGGTCGTACCGATCACAGTGCCGGCCTGCGTGTCCCACAACGTGGCGGTGCCGCTCATTCCCGGCACATGCAGCGTGACTGGCCCCGTCACGGACCGGTCCACCCGGCCGTCCGCCGCGAGCCCCGTGCGCAGCAGCCACAGCACGGCCTGCTGCCCGTCTCCACACGCGAAGCAGGCGACGCCGGGCGCGGTCACCTCTAACGGGCAGCGCTGAAACCGCGGCCAGTCAATCAGGGGCAGGAACCCGGCCAGTGCCGCCTGCGCCCGGCGCATCCCTGGCGTGAGTGCGTGCGGGTCACGGTTGGGCCACCGCATACCGCCGCCCGCGCCGCCGGACGCCAGATGCGCCCATTGGCAATGCCGGAAATACTCGTCGTCGAACGCTTCCGGCAAGGTGATGCCGTGGTCCTTGAAGGTGTGGATCGGGCCGTGCTCGCTGTCGAAGAACGGGCGCCCGTCGGTGATCTCCGCCAGCGCCTCCTGCACCAGTTTACCCATCGCGATCGCCGGGGCGACGGTGTCGGCCGGGTGGTCGATCGTGCCTTCTTCATAAAAATGGTTGTTGGCAAAATCGAGCAGCGGGTGGCGAAAGACCGGCTCGTTCAGCCAGGGCTTCCAATGGAGTTCGGGCCCGAACACGCTGACGCATTGCGGGTGAGCCCGGCCGTGCACCTGGCATTCCAGATTGCGCAGGAACGGCCCCACGTCGTTGATGTAGTCGTCGAACACGCCCGGCCGGTCCTCGCCCTGCACGGGGTGCATTTCGTTCCATAAATCCCAGGCGAAAATGACGCCCGAGCCGCCCCAGCGCCGGGTCGCAAACTCCAGCCGGGCCTTGATGCGCGCGCGCACGGCCGGGTGGGTCATCAACTGCGTACGGGCACCGCAGGGGCCGCCGTTGGCGGTGTTGAACGGATGCTGGTCCCAGCGCACCCACTGGAAATAGGTGTCGAGCGGTGTCAGCAGCAATCGCAGCCCGGCCGCCTCCACCAGCGGGATCAGCCGGTCCCACGCAGCGACCAGCGCCGGGTTGGGTGTGCCGTCTGGTGCCTCAAAAAAATGCGCACCGGTTTCGGCGTATTCCAGCATGAACCGCAGCACAGTCACGCCGTGCGCCCGCAGCCAGGCCAGGTGCCCCGCAACTTCAGCGTCGGCGCCGGACCACAGCCAGTGCCACTCGGTCCAGCTCAATGCCTCGTTCTGTCCGATCGGTGTCCAGGCTGCGCCGTCGTCCGTCACGAAATACGGCGCGGCTGGCGCCACGCCGACCCAGTTCAACCCAACACCAGATCGTCCCGGTGCACCATCTCATCCCGGCCGCGCCAGCCGAGAATGGCCTCGATCTCGTCCGACCGGTGCCCGGCGATGCGTCGCGCGTCGGCGCTGGCATAGGCGGACAGGCCGCGGCCGAGCGTGGTGCCGGTGTCGTCCTGCACCAGCACGGCGTCGCCACGCTCGAACTCGCCCTCCACAGTGCGCACGCCCGCTGGCAGCAACGATCGACCGGCCGCCAATGCCCGCGCTGCGCCCGCATCCACCATCAGCCGTCCGGCGGGTTGCAGGCTGCCGGCGATCCAGCGCTTACGGGCAGATGGGCCGTCGGCCGAGGGCAGGAACCAGGTGCAGCGCGCGCCCTCGATCAGCGCCCGTAGCGGGTGCGGCACGGCGCCCACGGCAATGGCCATGGCCGTACCCGCCTGCGTTGCGATGCGCGCTGCCACCAGTTTCGTCCGCATGCCACCGCTGGAATAACCGGGTGGGGGATCGCCGCCCATTGCTTCGATCTCGGGGGTCAGTGCCTCCACCAGCGGGATGTGTGTGGCAGACGGCTCCCGCTTGGGGTCGGCAGTGTAAAGGCCGTCGATGTCCGAGAGCAGGACCAGCTGGTCCGCCTGCACCATCTCGGCCACGCGCGCGGCCAACCGGTCGTTATCGCCAAAGCGGATCTCGGCCGTGGCCACACTGTCGTTCTCGTTAATCACGGGGACCACGCCCAGACCCAGCAGCGTCGTGAGCGTGGCGCGGGCATTGAGGTAGCGACGCCGGTCCTCCGTATCGCCCAGGGTCAGCAACAGCTGGGCCGCGATCAGCCCATGCCGCTCCAGCGCCGCCGCCCAGGCCTGCGCCAGGCGAATTTGGCCGACGGCGGCAGCGGCCTGCTTTTCCTCCAGCCGCAGACGCGCCTGCGTGTAGCCGAGCGCGGTGCGGGCCAGCGCAATGGCACCGGACGACACGAGAATAACCTGCGTGCCCCGCGCCAGCGCGGCCGCTACGTCCGCCGCCACGCTGTCCAGCCAGGCCAGCCGGGGCACCGCACCATCCACCACCAGCGCGCTGCCAATCTTGACGACCAGCCGCCGCGCGTCCTGGACAGAGGGCGTCACATTAGAACGGGGATACGCCGGTTGGCGTGAACCCGGGCCATGAGGGCGCGAAGCACGGCCGGCAGATTGTCGCCGGTCGCGCCCGATAGCAGCATCACCTCGTGCCCGGCGGCCTTCGCCAGTGCGGCCCGGCGGCTGCTGATCTCCCGCGGCGTCATCGCATCCGTTTTGTTCAGCACCAGCAGTTCCGGCTTCTGCGCTAGGCCGCCACCATAGGCCTCTAATTCATCACGCACCGTCCGCCATGCCCGCACCACGTTGCCGGCCGCGCCATCCACCAGATGCAGCAGCACGGCACAACGTTCAACATGGCCCAAGAACCGGTCGCCCAGCCCGGCTCCCTCATGCGCGCCCCGGATGAGGCCCGGGATGTCCGCAATCACGAACTCCTCCGCATGGCTCAGGCGCACGACGCCTAGTTGCGGGTGCAGGGTCGTGAACGGGTAGTCGGCGATCTTGGGCCGCGCGGCGCTCACAACAGACAGGAACGTGCTTTTGCCCGCATTGGGCAATCCGACCAGGCCCACATCGGCAATCAGCTTCAGGCGAAGCCAGACCCATCGCTCCTCACCGGGGTAGCCCGGCGTCGCCTTACGCGGAGCGCGGTTGGTACTGGACTTAAAATGCGCGTTGCCATGGCCGCCATCGCCGCCCCGGCACAGAACCAAGCGCCGGCCGGGCGTGTCGAGGTCAGCGAGCAGAGTCTCCTTGTCCTCGGCCATGATCTGGGTGCCGAGCGGGACCTGGATCACCACGTCCTCCGCGCCGGCCCCCGTACGGTCGCTGCCTGCGCCGTTGCCGCCTTTTGGTGCGCGGAAATGCTGCGTGTAGCGAAAATCAATTAGCGTGTTGAGGTTTTCGGCCGCCACGAAAATTACGTCGCCGCCCCGGCCGCCATCGCCGCCATCGGGGCCGCCGAATTCCATAAACTTCTCACGCCGGAATGCGATCACACCATTCCCGCCATCGCCGGAGCGGAGATAGATTTTGGCTTGGTCAAGAAACTTCATGGCTGGGCCTAAGAAAGTCGGGGGGTACGTTGACCCCCCCGGCCGCTATTCGGCGGCGATCATCTCGGGTTGGGTGTCGTTGGCCGCCACCGGCACGACTGACACATGCACCCGGCCTTCGCCACGCTTCTGGAATTGCACGTGGCCAGCGACCAGCGCCCAGATCGTGTGGTCCGTACCGACGCCGACGTTCAGGCCAGGCTTCACCTTTGTACCGCGCTGGCGGATGATGATGTTGCCGGCAATCACGCTTTCGCCGCCAAATTTCTTCACGCCGAGGCGTCGCCCGGCGGTGTCGCGTCCATTGCGGGACGAGCCGCCTGCTTTCTTATGGGCCATGGTTCGTCCTTCTTAAACGGTTTCGGTTTCGGGCTCGGCCACAGCAGCCGGAACAGCCGCCTGGGCCGCGGCCGGGTCTGCACGTTCGGGCATGACATGGCCATCGGCGTGAATGCCGGCAACCCGCAGCACCGTGATCTGCTGGCGATGACCGTTCTTGCGCCGGCTATTCTGGCGGCGACGCTTTTTGAAGATTATGACGGTGTCGAGCCGGTCTTGCGCGATCACGGTGGCCGTGACGGTGGCCCCGGCCACAAGCGGCGCGCCAATTGTTGTCCCCGCCTCACTGCCAACGGCGAGCACGTCGCTAAAAGTCAGGACGTCCCCGGCGGCGCCAGGCAATTTCTCAATCTTGAGTACGTCATTGGGCATGACGCGATACTGCTTTCCGCCGGTGCGGATGACTGCAAACATCAGATAAGTCCTAATTCCGGCCGTCCCGGTTGCGTGGGCGGCCCTTTTTGCGGCATGGGATGCGGCTGCACCAGGTGCACTTCCTAGAGAAAGCACCGGGTTGCGTCAACAAGTTGCGGACGCGGTTGCAGCGGCTGCGCCCGCCCGGTATAAAGCGCGCCGCTGGAGAGGTGGCCGAGCGGCTTAAGGTGGCGGTCTCGAAAACCGTTGTAGGTTAACCCCTACCGTGGGTTCGAATCACACCCTCTCCGCTCCCGGACACTTTTCGCACAAGGGTTCATGAGCTATAATGTGTCAATCTCAACGGATTAGATCCTCCTGACCTCTGCTGACCCGCGAAAATCATCCTAGACCCATAAAAAGTAATGTAGGCTCTATTGTAGGCTGGGGATGGAGCGGTGATTGAAACGAGTGGTGTTGGCCCTGACGGCGCGGCGGGTTCGGGATGCTCTGCACCCCGGCGGCCGGGCGGCGGCCGTAAGGCTGCATGACGGCGCGGGCCTGTATCTGCAATTAACCGCCGGCGGGGGACGATCCTGGCTGTTGCGCTATCGCGATGCCAGTGGGGAACGGCACTTTGGGCTAGGGAGCGCGCATTCGATCGGGCTGGCAGAGGCCCGGCGGCTGGCGGATGCAGCACGGGTACGGCTGCGGGCCGGGGTGGACCTGATCGCCGATCGTGCGGGCGCGAAGGCTGCGCGGGACTTAGCGCAGCTCCGCACCTTCAAGAGCGTGGCCGAAACCTGCATCGCGGGAAAGCTAAACAGTTGGTCCAACCCCCGACACGCGACTCAGTGGACATCAACGTTGGCGAAGCATGTCTATCCGATGCTTGGTACTCGCCCTGTCAACTCAATCGTGCGGAGCGACATTGAGGCGGTCCTGACGCCGATCTGGGACAGCACGCCAGAGACAGCGCGCCGGGTCCGATCGAGGATCGAGACCGTCCTGGCATACGCTACGGTCCAGGGCTACCGGGAAGGCGATAATCCGGCCATCTGGCGCGGCAATCTGAAAGTGTCGATGCCGGTCCAGGCGAAGACCGGACGGCACCATGCGGCGCTGCCATGGCGGCAGGTGGCCGTATTCGGGGATGCTCTGCGCAAGCAGCCCGGCGTTGCGGCTTCGGCGCTCTGGTTCGCCATCCTGACGGCCGC
>JANONC010000303.1:0-13451 GCA_031420655.1 Rhodospirillales bacterium
ACCCATGGTGCACTCTCCGTTCTACGGATCAGACCTGGCCGTATTCGCCTGTTGTGCAACGGGTGCGGCGGCGGCCAGCAAGATTTGGGTATAGCGGGCCTGCGGACGCTCGAACACTGCTTCTGCGTCGCCCACCTCCACCACGCGCCCATGCTGAAGCACCATCACCCTATGCGCCAGCGCGCGCGCGACAGCCAGGTCGTGGCTGATGAACAGGTACGAGAGGCCATGGCGCGCCTGCAGCGTGCGCAACAGTTCCACGATCTGGGCCTGGACGGAACGGTCGAGTGCGCTGGTCGGCTCATCCAAAATCAGCAGGCGCGGTTGCAGCACCAGCGCGCGGGCGATGGCGACGCGCTGGCGCTGACCGCCGCTGAACTCGTGCGGGAAGCGGTGGGCGGTCTCGGGCGACAGATCGACTTCGGCCAGCGCATCCGCCACCCGCCGTGCCCGGGCGGCAGCGTTCAGGCCCGGCATATGCACGCGCAGCCCTTCAGCGATAATGGCACCCACGCTGAGGCGGGGTGACAGGCTGCCGAACGGGTCCTGAAATACGATCTGCATTTGCCGGCGCAATGGCCGCAACGCGGACTGGCGCAGCGTGCCGATCTCTTGGCCCAACAGGCGGATGCTGCCACTGGCGGCCTGTAACCGCAGCAAGGCTAGGCCGATGGTGGTTTTGCCAGAGCCGCTTTCGCCCACCAGCGCCAGGGTTTCGCCAGCGCGCACAACCAGGTCGACGCCATCCACCGCCCGCACCGCGCCCACGGTGCGCCGCCACACTCCACGCCGGACCGGGAAGCTGACCGACAGGCCCGTGGCTTCCATGACGACCGGCGCGTCGGCCCGCACAGGTGCTGGACGCCCGGCTGGTTCGGCGTCGATCAGCATACGGGTATAGGCGTGGGCGGGCCGGGCGAGCACGGCGGCGACCGGGCCCTGTTCCACCACGGTGCCGTCCCGCATCACGCACACCCGGTCCGCCACGCGCCGGACAAGGTTCAGGTCATGGCTGATCAGCACCATGGCGAGACCGCGCGCCACCTTCTCCCGCGTCAGCAGGTCCAGGATTTGCGCCTGGATCGTAACATCGAGCGCCGTTGTCGGCTCGTCCGCAATCAGCAGGCGGGGGTTGTTGGCCAGCGCCATGGCGATCATCACGCGCTGGCGCTGACCGCCGCTCAGTTGGTGCGGAAAGGCGTCGAGGCGGGCACCTGCGTCAGCGAACCCGGCGCGGGCGAGCATGGCCTCCACCTCGGGGCGGGTGGGAGCGCGGCCGTGGAGCGCAGCCGCCTCCGCCACCTGCCGTCCGACCCGGTGCAGCGGGTTCAGGCTGGTCATCGGCTCCTGAAACACCATGCCGGCCACCCCGCCGCGGAGGCGCAGGAGGGCCGGGCTGGTTTCGGTCGTGGCACCAGGGTCGATCTCGGTGCCGTCCACCGTAACGGTCCCGGTGCGGATGGCATCCGGCGGCAGCAGGTTCAGGATCGATAGCGCGGTGAGCGTCTTGCCGGAGCCGCTTTCGCCCACGACGGCGAGCGTCTCACCAGCGTCCACGTGAAACGATACGTCGTGAACCAGTATCCGGCCACCCAGGCTGACGCCAAGGCTGTCGATGGACAGGATGGTCATAGGGTCCGGCGCGGGTCGAACGCGTCGCGCACCGCTTCGCCGATAAAGATCAGCATCGTCAACAACCCGCCCAGCACAATGAAACCAGTGATGGCCAGCCAGGGCGCTTGCAGGTTGTTGCGGCCCTGCGCCACGAGTTCACCCAGCGACGGCGAGCCCGGCGGCAAGCCAAAGCCCAGGAAGTCGAGGCTGGCGAGCACGGTGACGGAGCTCGACAAGATAAACGGCAGGAAGCTGAGCGTTGCCACCAAGGCGTTGGGCAAGATGTGGCGCACCATGATGGCCGCGTCTGAGACACCCAGCGCCTGCGCCGCTCGCACGTAGTCGAGCGCCCTGCCCCGCAAAAACTCGGCCCGCACGACCCCTGTTAGGCCGACCCAGTTGAACGCGAGCAGAAAGAGCAGCAAGGTCCAGAAGCTGGGTACGATGATGCTGGCCAGGATAATGAGTAGAAATAGCTGTGGCATGCCGGACCAGATTTCGATGAAGCGCTGAAACAGCAGGTCGGTCCAGCCCCCATAAAATCCCTGCACGGCCCCGGCGGCGATGCCCGTGACGCTGGAGGCGATGGTCAGGGCGAAGCCGAATAGGACGCTGATGCGGAAGCCATAGATGACGCGGGCGAGAACGTCCCGGGCCTGGTCGTCCGTACCGAGCCAATGATCCCAGCTGGGCGGGCTAGGTGCTGGCTGGCCGAGGTTCTTGATGATCGTGTTGTGGCGGTAGCGGATGGCGGGCCAGAGCATCCAGCCGTGCTGGTCGATGATTGTGGTAAGCGCCGGGTCGGTGAAGTCGGCTTCGGTGGGTAGGAGGTCGGGGCCGAACCGGTCCTCGCTATAGTCGCGCAGCACGGGGGAGAGCAGCGCCCCGTCGAACCAGACCAGCAGCGGGCGGTCGTTGGCGATAAACTCGGCCCCGCTGGTGAGGACGAACAGTACGCCGAAGATGATGAGCGACCAGAACCCTCGCTTATGGCGCCGGAACACCCGCAGGCGGCGCTGGCCGATTGTGCTGCCAGTCGTGCTGCCAATCGTAATGCCAGTCGTAATGCCGGTCGTAATACCGGGGGTCGCGCTCAACGGGCGCGGGCTTCGAAGTCGATGCGGGGATCGACCCAGGTGTAGAGCACATCACCCACGATCTGCAGCACGAGGCCGAACAGGGTGAAGATAAATAGCGTACCGAACATGACCGGGTAGTCACGGCGAATGGCGCTTTCGAACCCCAGCAAGCCGAGACCATCGAGGGAAAAGACGATTTCGACCAGCAGTGCGGAGCTGAACAGGATGCTGATGAAAGCGCTCGGAAAGCCCGCCACAATCAGCAGCATCGCGTTGCGGAAGATGTGCCGGTAGAGCACCCGCTGCTCGCCGGCACCCTTGGCCCGGGCGGTGGTGACGTAGTTCTTGCCGATCTCGTCCAAAAAGCAGTTTTTGGTCAGGATCGTAAGGCTGGCGAACCCGCCCGCCACAAGGGCCACGGTGGGCAGTACGAGGTGCCAGGCGTAATCCAGAACGCGCGGCCCGGTCGCCCAGGCTGATGCGCCGTCGCTCGATAGGCCGCGGAGCGGAAACCACTGCACGAAGCTGCCGCCCGCGAACACGACGATGAGCAGGATGGCAAACAGAAAGGCGGGAACAGCGTGTCCGATCAGGATGACGGCGCTGGTGGCGACATCGAATGGCGTGCCGGCGCGCACGGCCTTCACGATACCGAGCGGGATGCTGACCAGGTAGATGATCAGCGTGCTCCACAGCCCGAGCGAGATGCTTACCGGCATTTTTTCGAGCACCAGCTTGAGCACGGATTGATCGCGGAAGAAGCTGCGGCCGAAATCGAATTGGGCGTAGTCCTTCAGCATGAGCCAGAACCGCTCGGGTGCCGGCTTGTCGAAGCCGAACTGCTTCACGAGATCCTGGACCAGCTTGGGATCGAGGCCACGTGCGCCTTGATATTGCGAGCCGCTGGCGCCGAAATCGCCGCTGGCGCCACTGATGCGCGCGGTGGCGAGGGGACCGCGTCCGCGCGCTTCGGCCAAGGCCTGCTCGACCGGGCCACCGGGTGCGAACTGCACGACGGCGAAATTGATGGCGACGATGCCGATCAGCGTCGGGATAAGCAGCAGCAGGCGGCGGAGAATGTAGGCAGCCAGGGGGCGGTCCTTTGCGGGGTAGCCCGCAGAGTATGGGCGTATACAGGGCCGATGCTAGAGCCCAATCCGGCCAAAGTGGGTCGGCTTGAGCTCAAGCTTTTATGGTCCGCCGAACACTATTTCTGCCCAGGCGAAGCAGCCGGGCGGGCAAGGGCTCTGGGTGGGCTGGTCCGTCACTGCCAAGAAAGCTGCCCTAACCCTCCCTAGCGCGGGAGGGCTTTGGGGTCAGGCGGCGCTGCGGATGGCGGCCGCGTTCACCTCGGGCGCGACCGACCCGGCAAAGGTTGCGAAGTTACGTTCGAACCGGCCGACCAGGTCGCGGGCGGCCGTGTCGTAGGCGGCACCGTCAGACCAGGCCTGGCGCGGGTCCAAAACGCTATTGGGAATGCCGGGCACGTCTTGCGGCAGCATGAGGCCGAAGAATGGGTCCTGGACATAGCGGGCGTTCCGCAGCGTGCCGTTCAGCGCGGCGGCGAGCAGGGCGCGGGTGTGCTGGATGCTCATGCGGCTGCCGGTCCCGTATGCGCCGCCGGTCCAGCCGGTGTTGACCAGCCAGCAATCGGCCCCGTGCTTTGCGATCAGCCCAGCCAGCATCTTGCCGTACACTTCCGGGTGGCGCGGTAGGAATGGTGCGCCGAAGCAGGTGCTGAACGTCGCCTGCGGCTCCCGCCCCATGCCCTTTTCGGTGCCGGCCACCTTTGCGGTGTAGCCAGACATGAAGTGGTACATCGCCTGTGCGTCGCTGAGCTTGCTGATGGGCGGCAGGACGCCGAATGCGTCGGCGGTCAGCATCACCACGTTGCGGGGCTGCCCGGCACGGCCCGACAGGTCGCAGTTGGGAATGAACTCGATCGGGTAGCAGGACCGGGTGTTTTCCGTAAGGCTGCCATCTGTCAGGTCCAGGTGGCCGTTTGCGTCGGCGATTACGTTTTCCAGCACCGTGCCAAACCGGTGGGTGGCGGCGTAGATCTCGGGCTCGGCTTCGGCACTTAGATTAATGACCTTGGCATAGCAGCCGCCTTCGAAGTTGAAGACGCCGGCCGGGCCCCAGCCATGCTCGTCATCGCCGATCAACGGGCGCTCCGGGTCCGAGCTGAGCGTGGTCTTACCGGTGCCGGACAGGCCGAAGAACTGGGCGACGTCGCCGGGTGTGCCGTCGGCCGTGCGGCCCACATTGGCGCTGCAATGCATGGGCAGCACGCCCTCGGCCGGCAGCTTCCAATTCATGACGCCGAAGATCGACTTCTTGATTTCGCCGCCGTACTCGGACCCGGCGATGACGATCATGCGCTGTAGGAAGCTTGCGGCAATCGCGGTGCTGCTGCGGCAGCCGTCGATTGCCGGGTCGGCCTGAAAGTTGGGGGCATGGAGGATGACGTAGTCTGGCTCGAACGTCGCGAGCTCGGCGTCCGAGGGGCGGATGAACATGTTGCGGGCGAACAGGGTGTGCCACGCCTCGGTGCTGACCAGGCGGACGCGGACGCGATGGGCCGGGTCGGCACCGGCGTACAGGTCCTGGGTGAACAGTTCGCGGGCACCTTGCAGGTAGGCCTGCACGCGCGCCTTGAACGTTTCAAAGTGGCCGACGCTCATCTTCTGGTTACCGTGCCGCCACCAAATATCGTTGGTGATTTCCGGGTGGTCGACCGTGAACTTGTCAGCGACCGAGCGGCCTGTGTGCACGCCGGTTTTTACGATCAGCGCGCCGTCGGAGGACAGACGGCCCTCGTGGCGGCGCAGGGCGTGGGTCACCAACAGGGGGGCGGTCAGGTTTATGTGGATCGGGGCGCTGCTGGTGACGCCGGAGCCGGCCAGGGCGCGAACCGCATCAGTCGCACGATGGCTGAGCGAGTGGGGCACGGTTGCCGCCAGGCCCTGCGGGGAAGTGTTCATCGTCGTATCCTTTTTTCGCCCTAGATGACCGCGCTATGCCGGCTTAGATCCGGTTTATGCGAGCGGCCCGGGCACGTCCAGCCTTACGACGCTGTGCGATGCAGCATCTGCATCAAGTTTTGGCGCACCCCGGCCGGGTCCGTAACCGGTTCCGGCCAATCCAAGCGCAGGACGGTCGTGCCATCGGACAGATCACACCCATCGCTATCGCAAGCCGACATGCGCCAGCCCGGTCCGCTGGCACCGCGTTGGAGCGCGAGGACGTCCATCACGCCAGCGTGATCCGTATTGCAGTGCAAAATGATCCCAGCCTCGGCTGCCGCGATCATGGCGACGGCGGCCGGGTCTGGGGTAAGGTCGGCCGCGACGAGGCGGGTCGCCGAGCCGAAGCCACCGATATACTGCCCGGCGTGCACGTGGACGCGCCAAACCCGGAAGTCGCCCAGACCGGCATAAAAGGCCGCGTAGGGGTGGCGCGCGATCCAGCGCTGG
Source organism: Rhodospirillales bacterium (assembly GCA_031420655.1). Classification (GTDB taxonomy): domain Bacteria; phylum Pseudomonadota; class Alphaproteobacteria; order Acetobacterales; family Acetobacteraceae; genus JANPPS01. The sequence goes on from JANONC010000303.1 coordinate 6,170, forward strand.
CGCAGTGCCGGGTCAGGCTCGGGCACCGCGGTTCCGAGTAGTGTGAGGCGGGCATGGGCCTGTGGGTTCGGGTCGGCTCCGGCCGGGGCGACCATCAGTAGCGAGCAGCGCGGCTCCTGCGCGAGCTGCGCCGTGTGGTCGCTCAGGCCCGAGAGCAGCAGCAGCAGTGATCCGTCCGGCGCGGGAGCCGGAGTGACGAGGGTGGCAAAGGGCTGGCCACCCGCAACGGTGGCGAGAGTTGCGGCGCGGGCATTGCGGCGCAGGCGGCGGGCTGCCTCACGCGGTGAAAGGCTGTTCATGCGTTCTGACCCCGGATTTGCCATAATGCGGTGTGATAACAATCTGGCCCGGAGAACGGGCGGGGCAAGAACGATGAAACAGACGATCGCGCTGGTCGATGACGACCGGAACATCCTTACCTCGGTCCAGATGACGCTGGAGGCGGAGGGCTTTCTGGTGCGAACCTATACGGACGGCGAGAGCGCGTTGCAGGGTATCATCGCCCGGCCGGTCGACTTGGCCGTACTGGACGTGAAAATGCCGCGGATGGACGGCATGGAGTTGTTGCAGAAGCTACGCAGCCGGACCCAGCTGCCGGTCATCTTTCTGACGTCCAAGGACGAGGAAGTGGACGAACTGATGGGCCTACGGCTCGGCGCGGACGACTACATCACCAAGCCATTCAGCCAGCGCTTGTTGATCGAGCGCATTCGCGCCCTGTTACGGCGGCAGGATGCGGCGCAGGCGACAGGCGCCGGGGCCGGCGCGGGCAATGTGCTAGTCCGCGGTGACCTGACGTTGGACGAGACCAAGCACCAATGCACGTGGCGCGGCGGTGATATTCAGTTGACCGTGACCGAATTCCTGCTGGTCAAAGCCCTTGCGTCCCGGCCGGGGTTGGTGAAATCGCGCGATCAGCTGATCGACGCTGCGTATGGCGACAGCATCTATGTCGATGACCGCACGATCGACAGCCACATCAAACGGGTGCGCAAGAAGTTCCGGGCGTCTGACGACACGTTCGATCATATCGAGACGCTGTATGGCATCGGCTACCGGTACAAGGCGGTTTAGCGATGCTGGACACAGCCCAGTCCGCACTGGCGCTGAGCGCGGACCTTGTCGCGCATGTCCCGGCGCGGCGGCGTTGGCGCAGGCTGGTTTCGCCATTGCTGCGGCGTATCCTACTGGTCAACGCGCTCCCGCTGGCGCTGCTTGTCGCGGCCCTGTTGTACTTGGACCAGTATCAGGGCGGGCTGATTGAGGCGGAGGTCCAGGCGTTACGCGAGCAGGCCCGCATCTACGCCGGTGCGCTCGGCGAAAGCGCGGTCCGGGAGCAGGATCCGGACAACCCGATGCTGCAACCCGACCTGGCCCGGTCGCTGCTGCGACGGTTGACGGACCCGACGCCCAATGCCCAGGCGCGCCTGTACGCGCCAGACGGGCAGCTGGTCGCCGACAGCCGGGTACGGGAAGGGGCAAGTGGCGTGGTGACAACCGCACCGTTGCCGCCCGCCGCAAACAGGGGCCGGCTGCTTGGAACCGTGGGCTCGGTGTACGATCAGCTGCTCAGCGTTCTGCCACATGCGGCGCGAGGGCCGCGCGTGGAGCGCAGTGGCGATGCGACCGGGCCGGAGTGGCAGCCGGACGTGAAGGAGGAGCTGCGCCGGACAAGCAGCAACACAGGGCGGGAAATGCCGCCCTATATTCGCCGGACCCCGGATGACCGGCTGCTTGTGACAGTGGCCGAGCCCGTCGTGCGCAACCGGCAAACCGTCGGCATCCTACTGCTGACGCGGGAGGCGCGGGAGGTGGACGACAGCCTGTGGACCGTGCGTGTCAGCATCTTAGGCCTGTTTGGCCTGGCATTACTGCTGACTATCGCGCTGTCCTGGTATCTGTCGCTCACGATAGCCCGCCCGATCCTGCGGCTGGCCGGGGCAGCGCATCAGATGCGCGAGGGCCGCGGCCGGGCTGGAACTGTGCCACTATCGCTGCTGCGACGCACGGACGAGGTGGGTGAACTCGCGCATGCATTATCCGAGAGTGCGGCCGCGCTGTGGGCGCGCATGGACGCGACGGAGCGGTTTGCCGCCGACGTCGCTCATGAGATCAAAAATCCACTGAGCAGCATCCGCAGCGCCATCGAGACGCTGCAACGGGTGGGCGACCCGCGCCAGCAGAACCGGCTGATGACCATCATCGGTGAGGACGTAATCCGGCTCGACCGGCTGATAAGCGACATCAGCGATGCGAGCCGTGTGGATGCCGAGCTGTCCCGTACGGCCGTCGAGGCGCTGGATGTATGCGCGATATTGAACGTGCTTGCCGATATTCACGATGCGACCCGCCAAGAGGATGATCCCGTGCTGGTCGTCGATCATCCAGACACGGCGTTGCTGGTCCTGGGCGTCGAAGGGCGAGTGGTGCAGGTGTTGCGCAACCTGATCGGCAACGCGCGGAGCTTCTCGCCCCGGTCCGGCGTTATCATGTTACGGGCACGCGCAATGGGAGCGGTGGTCGAGATCGCGATCGAAGATGAGGGCCCGGGTATTCCCACCTCTAAGCTCGAACATGTGTTTGACCGCTTCTACTCGGAGCGTCCGGTGAACGAGCGGTTTGGGCAGCATTCCGGGCTGGGTCTGTCGATCAGCCGGCAGATTGTAGAAGCGTTGAAGGGCCGCATCAGCGCCGAGAATCGGTTCGATGCCGCCGGGCAGATTGCCGGCGCGCGGATCGTGGTGCAGCTGCCGCGGGCTTGAGGCGGCGGCCGCGCTAATATCCCGCTTCCCTTTGCCGCCGTTCCGCGCCACAACGCCGCGCAATGCAGATGCACGCAAGCTGCGCCGCCCGGCATGGCCAGGGTGTGCTTGTCCTAGGGCCAGCAGGCTCTGGGAAGTCGTCATTGATCCTGGCCCTGATCACGTCGGGGTTCATGCTGGTGGCTGATGACCGGGTTGACGTTAGCGATGGTGTTGCGCAGGGCCCCCCGTCATTGGCCGGTTTGCTCGAGGTGCGTGGTGCCGGGATCATCCGGCTGCCCTACCTGCGGCGGGCGGTGTTGCGGCTGATTGTACAAATCGGTTCCATCAGCCAGGACCTATGGACGGCCACGGCCGGGTCCAGACCGCAGCATATGTTTGTCCCCGGCCCGCAAGCGGCGTGTGCCGTGGCAGTGGCGTTCGCTCAATCCTGGGCCGCGAGCCGGATTGCGTAATGACGAGCGTGGCCCGGTCCGTGATTGTCAGCGGTCTGTCCGGTGCTGGGAAAGCTTCCATCCTGCGCGCCCTGGAAGACCTGGGGTTCGAGGCCGTGGACAATCCGCCGCTTACTCTGCTGTTCGACCTCCTTGCACGCAGTGAGCGGCCAGTTGCCATCGGGGTCGATGCACGCAGCCGGGGCTTTGACGCTGCGATGATTCTTGACACAATCGAGCGCGCCGCCGTCGAAACGGAAACCCGGCCGGAACTGATTTATGCCTCGGCAGATGAGAGTGTGCTGCTGCGCCGTTACACGGAAACGCGACGGCGGCATCCACTTGCGCCGCAGGGGCGAATTGTGGATGGCATTGCAGCCGAAGCTGCTTTGACTGCCCCCTTACGGGAGGCGGCCACGATGGTTTTGGATACGTCGGACCTGCCGCTTGCCGGCCTGCGCCGCGTGATTGACCGCCGTTATGGCGAGCTTACGGCAGGAACGAGCCGCGGGATGACGGTCGCCCTGATTTCCTTCGCGTTCCCAGCCGGGCTCCCACGTGAGGCGGAGATGGTGTTTGATGTTCGCTTCCTACGAAACCCGCACTATGTAGCGGAGTTACGGGATCGCACCGGCTTAGATCAGGAGGTCGCGGCCTATGTAGCGGCCGATGAAGATTTTGTCCCGTTCTACACAAAGATTATGGACTTACTTCAACTTACCCTTCCCCGGTTTAAGACCGAGGGAAAGAAGTACGTCACCGTCGCCATCGGTTGTACCGGAGGGCAACATCGGTCCGTATCTATGGTGGAGCGCTTGAAACAGGATTTGCAGCGCCCCGGCTCCGATCAACCCCTGACCGTCATCGCCGTTCATCGTGAGCTTGCGCGCAAAGGCCTACTTCCAACGGATTGGTCCAACACATGATTGGCGTTATTATTGTCAGCCACGGTCGGCTTGCGGCTGAGTTACGGTCAGCTATGGAACATGTTGTCGGGCCGCAGACACAGGTCGCGACCGTCTGCATCAGTGCCGATGACGACCTGGAGCTGCGCCGGCGTGAGATTAGCGATCAGATGCGCGCGGTTGATACGGGCGAGGGTGTGTTACTCCTGACTGACATGTTTGGTGGTACCCCCAGTAACCTGGCGATTTCTCAGTTGAATGGCGCGGTGGCGGAGGTGATATCCGGCGTGAACCTGCCCATGCTGGTCAAATTAGCAAAGGTTCGCGAGGGGCGGTCGCTAGACGATTGTGTCGCCTGCGCGCAACAGGCTGGCCGCAAGTACATTGCCGCAGCATCCGACATCATCCCGCGTTGCCGGCGCGACCTGTGAGCAGTCTGACTGGGGCGGTCTGCGACGTTACCATTGTAAACAAACGCGGCCTGCACGCGCGCGCCGCGGCCAAGATGGTAAACGCGGCCGAACAGTTTAGCGCCGAGATTTTAGTCAGTCACGATGACCAGTCCGTCTCTGCGCGTTCGATTATGGGATTAATGATGCTTGGTGCCGGCTTGGGCGCTGTTGTGCACCTGTCCGCCTCAGGAGCCGACGCCGTACAGGCCCTTGAAGCCGTCCGGGCAATTATTGCCGCGGGCTTCAATGAGCAGGATTAGCGTTTCACGTGAAACGCATGAGCGACTGAATATTTATGTGGATTGCCTGCTCCAATGGAACAGGACGGTTAACCTCATCTCTGCCGGAGACGCTGGCGACGTCTGGAGCCGTCATATTGCAGACGGCGTTGCGGTGGGTGAGATGCTCAGCGCCCATCCCGGGCTGATTGCCGATCTGGGTTCCGGCGCTGGGATACCTGGGCTTGTGGCCGCGATTGTAAGTAACCGGCCGGTGTGTCTGGTTGAGGCCGATCAGCGAAAATGCGCATTCCTTCTGGAAGCAGGTCGTCGCACCGGGGCGCCGGTCACCGTCAAAACCAGCCGGATCGAGTCTGCGGGATTGAGCAAACAAGCCGTGGTGACCGCCCGCGCGCTTGCTCCTCTCGACCGGCTGCTCGCGCTGTCGATCCCGATCCTATCTCCGGCGGGGGTCGGTCTGTTTATAAAAGGCGTGTCGGCAGAAGCTGAGGTCGATGTAGCCCGCAGGCAGTTTCAATTCGAAGCCGAGATCGTACGTGGCTCTGGCACCATCATCGTTATCCGCGGCTTGAAAGCTCTCCCATGACGGCGCGCATCATCGCGATCGCCAACCAGAAAGGCGGGGTGGGTAAAACCACGACGGCAATCAACCTTGCGACGGCTTTGGCAGCCGTAGGAGAGCTTGTCACGCTGGTCGACCTTGACCCGCAGGGCAATGCGTCAACCGGCCTTGGGGTCAACGCCGCCTCACGCGGCGCGGGAACGTACTCCGCCTTCGTGCACGGCACTGACCTGTTCGACCTTGCCGTCAAAACGCCCATACCGGGACTGGGCCTCGTCACCGCTGACGCCGATCTGGTAGCGGCCGAGCTGGAATTGGCGCACGATCCACAGCGCGAACACAAGTTGCAGAACGCATTACGCAACGCAAGCACCCGGACAGGCTACATCCTGATCGACTGTCCGCCCAGCATGGGCTTACTGACGCTTAACGCACTCGTGGCCGCAGACAGCGTACTCGTACCGTTACAATGCGAGTTCTTCGCCTTGGAAGGGATCAGCAGCCTTATCGCATCGATCGATCGAACCCGGCTGCATCTGAACCCGCGACTGATGCTGCAAGGGATTGTGCTCACGATGTACGATCGGCGTAACAACCTGTCGGAACAAGTCGCTGCCGATGCAAGGGCCTACTTCGGCACGATGGTGTACGCGGCTATGATCCCGCGCAACGTCCGGGTTTCGGAAGCTCCTAGTCACGGGAAGCCTGTGTTGCTGTATGACTTCAAATCCCCGGGCGCCCAAGCCTACGTCCGCTTGGCTGCCGAGTTTCTGAAACGCGAACGAGCCGTCGTATGAGCCGGCCGCCACCGCGGCTCGGGCGTGGACTGGCGAGCTTGTTTCAGGACACAGCGAGCGCCAGTAACACCACCAGCCAACTGGCCGTGACAACCATGCAGCCGGGGCCGTTCCAGCCGCGAGGTGAGATTGACCCGGCAAGCCTAGCAGGTTTGATCGAATCAATTCAGTCTCAAGGTGTCCTGCAGCCCCTGCTGGTACGCCCCCACCCCGGCCAGCCAGCCCTGTTCCAGATTATTGCGGGTGAGCGGCGCTGGCGGGCGGCGCAGGCGGCGGGGCTGCATACTGTCCCCGTTTATATCCGCACGCTCACCGACTCCGAAGCGCTTGCCGCCGCGTTGGTCGAAAACCTACAACGCCATGACCTGAATGCCATCGAAGAGGCCGAAGGCTATCACCGGCTCATGCAGGAATTTGGCCTATCGCAGGACGATCTGGGCCGAATAATCGGCAAGTCCCGCAGCCACATCGCTAATACTTTGCGCCTGCGCCAGCTTTCCCCTGGCGTGCGGCAGCATTTGGTTGCCGGGGCGATCACGGCTGGCCACGCGCGGGCGCTGCTCGGACGTGCCGACGCCGATGATCTTGCCAACAATATCGTGAATGAGGGACTAAGCGTACGACAGGCCGAAGCGCTAGCACGACGCCCGCCGCCGATACCGCAGGCAGCGTCGCACCAATCAGACGCACCCAGGCGTGATGGCGATACGGTCGCCCTGGAACGTGACCTGTCCGGGCATCTCGGCATCGCCGTGCGGATCAGCCGCCGCGGTGAGGGCGGTACGGTGCAGCTTAGCTTTCAAACCCTCGATCAGCTCGAAGGCTTGGTCCGCCTTTTGCAGCGCTAGAGCACTCTCCGGCCAGGCTGCTTCGCCGGGGCGGAAGTAGTGCTCGCCAAACCTCAAACCTTAAGCCCAAGCCAACCCAATTTGGTCGGTTTAGGCTCCGGAAGCACCTTCCAACCAACCCGATCCGCTTCGATCGGGTTGTGCTGTCGGCTATCGGGCGGCGGCCCGGCTTCGGAGCGCCTGCAACGAGAGGCTTAGAAATAGCCGGCGCACGATCAGGCTGTCGCGGGCTCCCGTTTGTTTACACGCCAGCTCGGCTGCAACGACTGCCGTAAGCGCGGCG
>JANONC010000304.1:0-2155 GCA_031420655.1 Rhodospirillales bacterium
TTGCAGCGGGTAGGGGCGCGGGGGGTGCCGTTCTTTTTCCTGCGTGTCGACCCGGCAGGCAATGTCAGTAAGCGGTTCACGGCGGCCGGATTTCCGTTCGCGCGCTATGGCGGGTCGTGCCCGCGCTGGGTGGTGCACCAGGCGTTCGAAACGCCGGGTCAGGTGCAGGTGCAGGTGGCGCAGCTGCCGGATGGCGCCACGTTCCTGTGCTTCGCCCGCTGCGTCGTGGGACGGGCCAAGCATTGGGGGGAGCCGGCGCCGCGCCACGTGATCGCCATGGGGTGCGAGGTGGGGAATGCGGACCAGGTCGTGTACGCGGACGGGCTCGACCTGGACCAGGCCGCCGTCGGCATCGGCCTGTCCTGCCGGTTGTGCGAGCGTGAGAGCTGTCGCAGCCGTGCGTTTCCGCCCTTGGAACACCGCCTGGCGCTCGATCCCGACCTGGCCGGCGACAGCCCGTACCGCTTCGTTCCGCGCCGCTGAATGGCACGGCCCAGCTTGGATGGACACGCAATGACCGCAGACCTGGAAGTCTTGGCCGCTCTCGAGCGGAAAATCCTGTGGCTGGCGACCTGGATGATCCACCACGCCAACCACCTACGGCCCGGCGATGGAATGAAGGTGGGCGGGCACCAGGCGTCCAGCGCGTCAATCGCGACCATCATGACAGCGCTGTACTTGCACGTGCTGCGGCCCGAGGACCGGGTGGCGGTCAAGCCGCACGCCAGCCCCGTGTTCCACGCCATCCAATACCTGCTTGGCAACCAGACGCTCGAAAAACTGCGGGCCTTTCGCGGGTACGGCGGCGCGCAATCCTATCCGTCGCGAACGAAGGATACGGACGACGTGGACTTCTCGACCGGCTCCGTGGGCTTGGGGGTAGCGCAGACGCTATTTTCCTCGCTGGTGCAGGATTATGTGCGGGCGCACGGCTGGGGCGCCGGGCCGGAGGGCCGCATGGTGGCGCTGATTGGCGATGCGGAGATGGACGAGGGCAACATCTTCGAAGCGTTGATGGAGGGCTGGAAGCACGGCCTGCGCCGCACCTGGTGGGTGGTGGACTATAACCGCCAGAGCCTGGACGCCGTCGTGCGAGAGGGGCTGTGGGCGAAGTTCGAAGCCATGTTCCGCAATTTCGGCTGGGATGTTGTGGTCCTGCGCCACGGCCGCTTGCAGGAAACCGCCTTTGCCGAACCCGGCGGCGAGCGCCTGCGGGCCTGGATCGAGGCGTGTCCCAACCCGCTTTATTCCGCGCTGGCGTTTGGCGGCGGTGCGGCGTGGCGCAAGCGCCTGATGGACGAGCTGGGCGACCAGGGCGATTTTTCCGCCTTGCTGGCCCGGCGCGACGACGACGCGCTCGCGGCTTTGATGGGCAACCTGGGTGGGCATGACTTACCCAGCCTGCTGGACGCGTTCGCGGCCGCGCGCACGCATGACCGCCCGACCTGCTTCATCTGCTACACCATCAAGGGTGCCGGCCTGCCGCTGGCGGGGCATAAAGACAACCACGCCGGGCTGATGAACCCGGCTCAGGTCGAGACGCTGCGGGCCGCGATGCAGGTGCGCGCTGGCCATGAATGGGACCGGTTCGAAGGACTAACGGCGCCACCGGCCCGGCTGCAGGCGTTCCTGGACGCGGTGCCGTTCAACGCGTCGGGCCGCCGCCGCCGGGTCGCGCCCACCATCGACGTTCCAGGCGCGTTGCCGGTGCCGGCGGGCGCAGAGCTGTCGACGCAGCATGCATTCGGCGTGCTGATGCACGATCTGGCCAAGGGAGACACGCCGCTCGCCCAGCGCATCGTCACCACCTCACCCGACGTTACGGTCAGTACCAACCTGGGTGGATGGGTAAACCGCCGCGGCCTGTTTGCGCGCGACGAGGTTGCCGACTTGTTCCGGACGGAGCGCATTCCATCCACGTTCCATTGGCGGTTCTCGCCGCAGGGCCAGCACTTCGAGCTGGGTATTGCCGAGATGAACCTGTTCACAATGTTGTCGGCCCTTGGACTGTCGCATGCGATCGATGGCGAGCGGCTGCTGCCCGTCGGCACGCTGTACGACCCGTTTATCGAACGCGGCCTCGATGCACTCAACTACGCCTGTTATCAGGATGCGCGCTTCATCCTGGTCGCAACCCCGTCCGGCATTACGCTGG
>JANONC010000305.1:0-5313 GCA_031420655.1 Rhodospirillales bacterium
GGCCTGCGCCTCGGCCGCCGGCACGCCCCGGCTGCGCAGGTAGAATAGCTGGTCGGCATCCAGCTCGCCGATCGTGGCACCGTGGCTGCACTTCACGTCGTCGGCGTAGATTTCGAGCTGCGGCTTGCAGTCGATTTCGGCATCCGGCGATAACAGTAACGCCTGGTTCATTTGGTAGCCGTCGGTCTTCTGCGCCACGCGTGCGACCTCGATCCGGCCCTGGAACACCCCACGGCTACGGCCAGATAGCACGTTCTTAATCGTCTGGCGCGAGCCGCAATCCGGCGCGTCGTGCCTCACGACCGTCGTGATATCGCCATGCTGCTGACCGGTCAGAAGCTGCGCGCCGTTCAGGTGCACCATGCCGTGTGGCCCATGCAGCCGGGCATGTATTTCGGTGCGTGCGAGCCGGGCGCCCAACGTCAGTACAAATGCGTCGTAAGTTCCACGGCCAGCAACGGCGGCATAGGTTGTCTTGACGTGAAACGCTTCCGTTCCCTCGTCTTGCAGGCGCACATGGGTCAGCGTTGCACCTGCCGCCACCGTCACTTCGGTTACGGCGTTATGCAGGTATTGCCCGGAACCGCGCGCGATTTCGAGGATCGTCAACTGCGCGCCGGGCTCCAAATGGATGCTGTGGCGCGGGTGGAACGCGACCGGCCGGTGCTCGTCCGGTGCCAGCGACACCAGTAGCACCGCCCCTGCATCCACGCCCGGCGCTACGTGCAATTGCACGCCATCTTCGGCCAGCATGGTGTTCAGCGCGACCATCGGCTCGGCCACCGAGGCCAACGGGCCAAATACAGCGTTGTGAGCGAACGTCGTGACTGTCACGCTTTCCGGTACCGTCGACAGGTCCGGCTGGTACCGGCCTTCGATCAGCACTAGACGCGGCAGGTCCGGCAGACCGTCCAGTACAGCCGGGTCGTGCGAGACGGCGGTCAGCGGCTCGCTGAACACACTCTCCGCCAGCGGACGTAGGCTGGTGTAGCGCCAGGCTTCGCTCTTCATGCTGGGTAGCGCAAACAGCTCCGCCGCCGCGTCACGGGCCACCCGGTCACCGGGTAGGCGGTCGCGAAAACCATGGTAACGCTGGATAAATGCATCCGCGCCGTTGCGTAACAATTCGTTCATGCGGCCGCCGCCACCACTTGCGCGTAGCCGTTCGCCTCCAATTCCCGCGCCAGCTCCGGCCCGCCACTGCGGATGATCCGCCCGGCGGACAACACGTGAACACGATCCGGCACGAGATGATCCAGCAGCCGCTGATGGTGCGTGATGACTAGCGCAGAGAAGTCGGGACTACGCAGCGCGTTCACGCCGTCTGCCACCACCCGCAATGCATCGATGTCGAGGCCGCTATCGGTCTCGTCGAGCACCGCCAGCTTCGGGCGTAGGATCGCCATCTGCAGCACTTCGTTGCGCTTCTTTTCGCCGCCGCTGAAGCCCACGTTCACGTTGCGCTTCAACATGTCTTCCGGCATTTGTAGCCGCTTCGCTTCGGCCCGGGCGAGGCGAAGAAAGCCGACCGCATCCAGCTCCGCCTCTCCCCGCGCGCGGCGAATCGCGTTCAGTGCGGTGCGTAAGAAGTTGGCATTACCGACGCCGGGAAGCTCGATGGGCGCCTGGAACGCCAGAAACAACCCGGCCGCCGCGCGCTCCTCCGCTGCCATCGCCAGCAGATCGGCACCGTCGAACGCGACGGTCCCGCCTGTCACTTCATACCCTTCGTGGCCTGACAGCACGTAGCCGAGTGTGCTCTTACCCGAGCCATTCGGCCCCATGATGGCGTGTACCTGCCCGGCCGGCAGCTCAAGCGACAGGCCGCGCAGGATCTCTTTGTCCGCGATCTTCGCCGACAGGTTAGCAATCGAAAGCATTAGCCCACAGACCCTTCCAAAGACACGGCAAGCAGCTTCTGCGCCTCAACCGCAAACTCCATCGGCAACTCCTTCAGCACGTCCTTGCAGAAGCCGTTGACGATAAGCCCCACCGCGTCTTCTTCGCTCAAGCCGCGACTGCGGCAGTAGAACAGCTGATCATCGGCGATCTTGGACGTCGTTGCCTCATGCTCGACCTTGGCGGTCGGATTGCGGCTTTCGATGTAGGGCACTGTGTGCGCGCCACACTGGTCGCCGATCAACAGGCTGTCGCACTGCGTGAAGTTCCGGGCACCGGACGCACGCGGCAGGATGCGCACCAGGCCGCGATAGGTGTTGTCCGACCGCCCGGCGCTGATGCCCTTACTCACGATCGTGCTGCGCGTGTTCTTGCCGATGTGGATCATCTTGGTGCCGGTATCGGCCTGCTGCCGGTTGTTGGTGACGGCGACCGAATAAAACTCACCCACGCTCCCCTCACCCTGCAGGATGCAGGACGGGTACTTCCAGGTGATCGCGCTTCCAGTTTCAACCTGCGTCCAGCTCACCTTGCTGCGAGCACCACGGCAGGCGGCGCGCTTGGTGACGAAGTTATAGATGCCACCCTTGCCGTTCACATCGCCGGGATACCAATTCTGCACGGTGCTGTACTTGATCGTCGCGTCCGTGAACGCCACCAGCTCCACCACCGCCGCATGCAGCTGGTTCTCGTCCCGCATCGGAGCCGTGCAACCCTCCAAGTAGCTCACGTAAGCACCATCGTCGGCAATAATAAGCGTGCGCTCAAACTGGCCGGTGTTCTTGGCATTAATACGGAAGTATGTGCTCAGTTCCATAGGGCAGCGTACGCCCTTGGGGATGTAGACGAAGCTACCATCGGTAAAGACGGCGCTGTTTAACGCGGCAAAGTAGTTGTCGCTGGTGGGGATGACCGTGCCCAAATACTTACGTACCAGCTCGGGGTGCTCACGCACGGCTTCGCTGATGGGGCAGAAAATCACGCCGGACTTGGCAAGGGTGTCGCGAAATGTCGTCGCGACAGAAACGCTGTCGAACACCGCGTCGACGGCTACGTTGGCCCCAAAATTCGGCACCGCATCCGCACCCTCGACGCCCGCCAATATCGCCCGCTCCTTCAACGGAATGCCGAGCTTCTCGTACATCGCCAGCAGCTCGGGATCGACATCGGCCAAGCTCTTGGGCGCAGGCTTCGACGGAGCGGCGTAGTAGTGGATCTCTTGATAGTCGATCTTCGGGTAACCGACCTTGGCCCAATTCGGCTCCTCCATCGCCTGCCACGCGGCAAACGCGGCCAAGCGCCATTCCAGCAACCATTCCGGCTCCTGCTTTTTAGCGCTGATCATACGGACTGTGTCGGTCGTGAGGCCCTTCGGCGCGATGTCCATCGCGATGTTAGTCTCAAAACCCCACTTGTACCCGGACTGGGTCAGAGCGTTTACGGTATCGAGCGTCTCGGCAACTGCGGCCATGATTGAACCTATTCGGCTAGAGAAGCAGGCTGTAAGGCCGCAGAAGGCGCAGCGCGAAATAGCGATGCCGGTCCACGGTCAAGATCGGTAAGCGAAATGGCACTCAGCGCGGTCCGGATCGCCGTGTTGACGACGTCCCATCTCCCCTGCACTGGACATAGGTGATGTGCTTCGCAGTCCTTGCCAGACCCTTCGACGCAAGCGACTAGCGCGATCGGACCTTCCATCGCCGTCACGACGGACGCCACGTCGATCGCATCGGCTGGCAGGCTCAGACTATATCCGCCCCGGGCACCACGCTGGCTGGTCACGATGCGCGCCGCCGCCAACGCCTTTAGCACCTTGGCCACCGTCGGTTCTGGCACGCCCGTCGATCGCGCAATGCCGGGAGCCGTCTGGCAAGCGTCCCCGCGCGACAGCTGCACCAGCACAACCACGGCATAATCGGTAAGCTTGGAAAGCCTCAGCATCACGGTTCCATTAAAGTAGACCTCTACGGTCTGGTATCAGCCATGTGAGGCCCGGAACGCTGGCCGTCAACCCTGCGGCTACGTTCCGTTCGTGAGTTGCCCGGCATACACGACCGGCCCAGTCGGCTTGCCGGTCGGCGACCCGCCCGCAGGCTCCAGCGTCACCAGCAGACGTGTACCGATGCCGGACCGGATACGGACCCGTGCCGCACCGCTCGCATTCAGCAAGCCAAGGCTTGTGGGTTGCGTCGTACCTTCCGGCAACGACCAGAGCTGGAGTGCCCGGCCTTCCGCGCTCGTTGCGGGAGGGCCGAGTGCATAGACGGTTGCCAGGCCCGCCGGGTCGACGCGTACCATGAACGAGGCTGACGGCGCTCCTGCAGGCGTCAATGCGGCCATCATCGGCTCCCCCACTTGCGAGCCCGACGCCAGCGCATAAGCGCCAATCGCCGCGGCAAGCAAAAGGCTGGCCGCGGTCGCGAACTGCCACACGGCCGCGGGATTACCGGCCGTCGCCGCAGCCACATGCGTGCGGGGGGCTGGGCGCGGGATGGCGGTCATGCCCGTTGCCAGCACCAGCCGCTGCCACAACCCGGGTGGTGCGGACACGGCGGGCACGGTTTCGGCCAGCGGTGCCAGGCGTTGTTCCCAGAACGCAATGCGCGCGGGCAATTCCGGTCCGGGGTGCGCCGCCAGTAACGCGTGGCGCGCTGTGGCGTCGAGCGCACCTAGCGCGTACTCGGCCGCCAACAGGTCCAGCGTATCCGGCACACCGGTGTCGACCGGGGTTAGGCGCGGGCCTTCGGGGATGGGGGGTAAGCTCACGCTGCAGTCGCGTCCAAGCACGTCCGCAATGCCAGCAGCACCCGTCGGATGGTCGACTTCACGGTGCCGAGCGGCTGACGCATCCGGGTTGCAACCTCTGCGTGGGTCAGCCCTTCGGTAAAGGCGAGCGCGATCAGCGCGCGCCGCTCGGGCGGAACCTGCTGCAGGCAATGGTGGAGCGCCTGCCCGTCGCGGGTTGTCAGCAGCCGGGCCAGTGGGTCGGGGTCCGTGTCGGCCCGGTTATCCTGCTCGAGCGGCGGCAGTTCGCGCATCGTTTTACGGACCATGTCCATCGCCCGGTAGCGTACGAGGGTCGTGAGCCAGGCGCGCGCGTTGCCGCGGGCCGGGTCGAACCGCTCTGCGTTACGCCAGACCTGGAGTAGCGCGTCGTGAACGGCGTCGGCGGCGAACGATGGTTGCCGGGTAATCCGCAAGGCCACGCCATACAACGTGGCGGATTGAAGTTCATACAACCGGCGGAAGGCAGAAGCGTCGGCGCGTGCGCAAGCAATCAGCAATTGAGCCACCTCATCCAACGGTCCGGGCGTTGCCGTGTCGTCCTGCAGTGGGTCGCTCATGACTGCTTATCGCGCGCAGTGGGGTGGGCAGCAAGCCGTGCTGCCCACCGTCATGGCTCAGCCCGGCAGA
>JANONC010000306.1:0-4490 GCA_031420655.1 Rhodospirillales bacterium
GACGCGCATCCTCTCCATTGCCATCGCCGCCTTGTTCCTGACCGCCGTCGCCGCCCCGTCGGCCGAGGCAGCCCGCCGCCGCCATCGCACAGTGCACCACACCGCCAAGCACATGACGGCCAAGCAAAGCCGTATGGCCCGCTCGGCCCCGGCGCAGCGTGATGGCGGCAGCGCCGCCGTGGATCAGCTGAACCAGCAGAGCTTGAGCGCCGCACGCGGCGCCAACTAATCTCGATCAAACCCTCTCCCGGTTACGGGAGAGGGCCGGAGTGACGCGCTGGCCGGCCTTGTCGCCAGCGTCCTGCCCCTACAGCATCTACTCACTCGATTCGGGCACCTACCTCATTGACGCGGCAGCCCTGTTTGCCAATCGCCGTCGCTACTCCATCCCACATCCTGGGGACCCGGGGCCATTTCCGTTCTATAAGCCATGGTTCATAGCGTGCAGATCACGCGCCGCCACAGGCTAATAGGCTGACGTCAGACCAATTACACGCTGGCAATGGCTGTGACCGTGCTGCGCCAAGCAGCCTTCCCGGCGCCGGACGTACCCGCCGTCCTACGTGCCTAAATGGCCGCGTCGCAGGCGGGGCTGTTTGCCGGGATGGCGCTGTTGCCTGCTCTGATGGCGCTCATACCCCCAGCCGCGGTGATCGCCCGGTGCAAGGCGCTCAGGGTCGCCATGCGAGTGGACGGCCTGCGCCGATTCGAATCGGTAAGTCTTATAGTTATGGGATGAGCCGCATCAGTGTTTCAAGCCGGTCTGCCTCGGCGGGCGGCTTATCTGGGCGCAGGCGGGCCACGCGCGGGAAGCGCAGCGCCACGCCGGATTTGTGCCGGTTACTGCGCTGCGCCGCGTCGAACGCAATTTCAAGCACCAGCCCGCGTTCGACCTCTCGCACCGGGCCGAAGCGGGCCACGGTGTGATTGCGTATCCAACGGTCCATCTGCACCAGCTCCGCGTCGGTAAAGCCGGAATACGCCTTGCCGACGGGCACTAGCTCGCCGTCGTCACGCCAGAGGCCGAAAGTGTAGTCGCTATAAAAGCTGCTGCGCTTGCCCGAGCCGCGTTGCGCATACATCACCACAGCGTCGATCGTCAGCGGGTCGCGTTTCCACTTCCACCACTGGCCTTTTGGCCGCCCGGGCACGTAGGGACTGTCGTGTTTTTTCAGCATCAACCCTTCGATGCTGGCCGCGCGCGTCCCATCCCGCACGGCTGAGAGCTCGGCCACCGACGTGAACGGGATCAGCTCCGACAAATCCATGACTGGGGAAGGGTGGGCCGCGACCCACGCCTCCAACCGCGCGCGGCGGTCGTCAAAGCCCAGAGCGCGCAGGTCTTCGGAGCCGTCGAACAGCAAATCGTACAGCCTTACGTGCACCGGGAAGTCCCGCAGCATCTTGGCACCGGGCGCCTTGCGATTGAGCCGCTGCTGCAGGTCGGCAAATGGGGCCACGATACCGTCACGTACCACCAGCAGCTCGCCGTCCAGCACGCCTTGAAAATCTATGGCGGCGACGATCTCGGGGAACGTGGCGGACACGTCGTCGGACCCGCGCGAATAGATGCGCTGTCCACCCGGCGTACTCACCAGTTGCACGCGGATACCGTCCCACTTCCACTCCGCCCGGTAATGCGACGGTTCCAGCACCGCAATGTCCGGCGCTTCTAACGGATGGGCCAGCATGGGCGGGCGGAACACCGGCGCGCCACCCGGGTCCGGGCGGGTACCGAGGTCCTGCAGCCAGGCAAACAGCGTCAGGTATGGCGGTGACAGGCCGTGCCACACCTCCTCGATCTCATCGGCCGCGATCCGCCCGTCAGCCAGCTCCGCCAGCGCCAGCTTCGCTAGCCGGGCCGAGGCACCCACTCGGAGCGAGCCGGTGATCAGCTTCAACAGCGCATAGCGGACGGTGGGCGGCGACGCGTCAAGCCAGCCGGCCACCACATACGGCATCTCCGACTTAGGCGTGTGGTGCAGCGCGTGGATCACCTCGGTCATTGTGGGCGGGGCCGCATTGGTTTGGCGGCCGGGCCAGATGAGGGCTACGGTTTCGGCCAGGTCGCCCACGTAATCATACGACATTCCAAACAGCACCGCGTCTGTCCGCTCCTCCGCCAGTGCCCGGATCAAGGCGGGCTTGGCGGCGGTGAATTTCAGCTCGTTCGTGAGCGCTGCCAGGCCATACCCGCGGTCTGGATCGGGTTGGGTGGCAAAATAGCGGCGCAGCAGCGCGATCTTACCGAGCCGGCCCGGCGTGAACACGAGCCGCTCCAACAGGTCGGCGAAGGCAATCATTCCGCCACAGGCACGTCTTCGTCGTCCTCGCCATACCCCATCAGGCGCAGCGCCCGGCCGCGAATGCCGCGCAGCCCGGCGGCGTGGATCAGCGCATCCTCCCGCCCATGCGTCACCCAAACCTCGGGCGCGGCCACTTCGTCCAGCGTCGCCAGCAGTTCGTCCCAATCGCAATGGTCGCTGATCACCAACGGCAGTTCCACCCCCTTGCTGCGCGCTCGTTGCCGCACGCGCATCCAACCGCTAGCGCCGCAGACGACCGGGTCGGCCAGCCGCCGGGCCCACCGGTCCGCCACGGCGGAGGGCGGGGCGATCACGATGGCCCCGGCCAGCTTTTCGCGGGCCGTAACGGTGGCCGGCAGCAGCAGGCCGAGTGGGACACCGAGTCGCTCATAGGCCGTGCACAGCGGGATTTGCGCGCCATGCAGGTAGATGGGCGCGTCCCAGCCCGCCTGACGCAACAGCGCGATCACCCGCTGCGCCTTACCCAGCGCATAGGCACCGATGACATGCGTTCGCTCGGGGTAAAGTGTCACGCTGGCCAGCAACCGCCCGATCTCGTCTATGGCGGGTGGGTGGCGGAAGACCGGTAGCGCAAACGTCGCCTCAGTCACGAACACGTCGCAGGCGATCGGCACGAATGGCCGGCAGGTTGGATCCGGGCTGCGTTTGTAGTCACCGCTCACGACTGCGCGTGACCCGCGCCACTCCATCGCCACCTGCGCCGAGCCCAGCACGTGCCCGGCGGGTTCGATCCAAACTGAAACGCCGCCGATGTTGACCGTCTCGCCGTATTCCAGGACCTGCTGCGTTACCCCGGATCGGCCCACGCCCATGCGCACGTCCATCAGCGCCATTGTTTCGGGCGAGGCTAGCACCGCGCCATGGCCGGGGCGGGCATGATCAGAATGGGCGTGGGTGATAATGGCGCGGTTTACGGGTCGGACGGGATCGATATAGAACCCGCCCGGCTCGCAATACAGTCCGTCCGGCAGAACCTGCAGCCAAGTCTCCGGATGCGGACCCACCCTAGCCCGGCTTGCGCGCCGGGTCCGCCTGCAGCGGCACGGGAACCCAGCGTAGGCCGTCGCCGGACTGAATGAGCATCAACACCGACTTACGGTTCAGCTTGCGGTACTTGTCGAGCTTGCCTGCCACGTCTGCCGGCGTCGTTACCGGCTCCTGCTGGACTTCGACGATCACGTCGCCTGGCTTCAACCCACGCCCGGCTGCGGCACCGTCCTGATTGACGTCGGTCACCACGACGCCCTTCTGGCCCTGGGACAGCTTGAACTTATCCCGCAACTCGTCCGTCAGCGGCGACAGGCGGGCACCGAGGCCGGCGATCTCAGTCGTCGCCGAGGGTGCGGGCGTACGGCCGGGCTTGTCGTTCGTGCTGACCTGCTGGATCTCATCCGGCAGCTCACCTATCGAGGCTTGCAAGGTCAGTTGCTTGCCATCCCGCCACAGCACGACGGGAACATCCTTGCCAATCGCGGTCTCGGCCACGATGCGGGGCAGGTTCTTCATCTCCTTCACGTCCTGATTGTTGAATTTCAGGATCACGTCGCCGCTCTTGATCTTGGCCTGGTCCGCGGGGCCACCATCGTTGACGCCGGCCACCATTGCACCCTGGCTATCCTTCAGGCCCAAACCCTCGGCGATATCCGACGTGACCTGCTGGATGCGCACACCGAGCCAGCCGCGCCGGGCGTGGCCGTACTCTTTCAGCTGCATCACGACGTTTTTGGCCAAATTCGCCGGCACGGAGAAACCAATGCCGACCGAGCCGCCCGACGGCGAGTAGATCGCGGTGTTGATGCCGATCACCTGCCCATCCATGTTGAACAGCGGACCGCCCGAGTTGCCGCGGTTGATGGCGGCATCGGTCTGGATGAAATCGTCATACGGCCCCTGCCGGATATCCCGGCCGCGCGCGCTGACGATGCCGGCCGTCACCGACCCACCCAGGCCGAATGGGTTGCCGATCGCCAGCACCCAGTCGCCGACCCGGGACGCATCGCTATCGCCAAAGGGCACTAACGCCAGCGGCTTGTCCGTTTCCACCTTCAGCAATGCCAGGTCCACCCGCTCATCCTTGCCAACCAACTTGGCCTTCAGCGTCGTGTTGTCCTGGAGCGTGATGCTGATCTCGTCCGCGCCGTCGATCACATGATTGTTGGTGAC
>JANONC010000307.1:0-1827 GCA_031420655.1 Rhodospirillales bacterium
GAGGATCGCCGCATCCTCGACGGTACGCGCCAGCGGCCCGGCCTGGTCCAACGACGATGCAAAGGCGACAATGCCGTAGCGGGAGCAGCGGCCATAGGTCGGCTTCATGCCCACCAGCCCACAAAAAGACGCGGGTTGGCGGATCGAGCCGCCAGTGTCCGTAGCCGTCGCCCCCAGCGCCATGCCGGCTGCCACCGCTGCGGCAGACCCGCCGGAAGAACCGCCGGGCACCAGCGCACGTCCATCCGCCCGGCCCCACGGGTTGGTCGTGGGGCCATAGGCGGAGGTCATAGTGCTCGACCCCATCGCGAACTCATCGAGGTTCGCCTTGCCGACAAACACCGCCCCGTCGCGCAGTAGCTGCGCCGTGACCGTGCTCTCATAGGGCGGCACGAACGGCTCCAGGATGCGGCTGCCCGCCGTCGTGCGCACGCCGGCGGTGCAGAACAGGTCTTTGATCGCGAGCGGCAGGCCCAGCAACGGGCGGTCATCACCATCAGCGCGGGCCACGTCCGCCGCCCGGGCCTGCTCCGCCGCTGCTTCGGCTGTGACGGTGATGAAGGCATGCAGCGCCGGTTCCTGCGCCGTAATTTGCGCCAGATGCGCGCCGGTCAACTCGGCCGAAGTAAACGTACCCCGGCGCAACCCGTCCCGGGCGGCCGCGAGCGTCAGGTCAGTAAGCGTCATTCCACAACTTTCGGTACGGCGTAAAACGGACCATCGGGGCCGGGCCCGCGGTCAGGTGCGTTGGCCAGCACCTGAGCGGTGATGCCGCCATCCGTCACCACATCCGGCCGCAGCCGCAGCGCCATTTGCGCGGCACCCGTCAGCGGGTCGATCCCGGTCACGTCCACTTCATTCAGCTGCTCGATCCAGCCCAGGATAGCGCCCAGCTCGGACGCAAGCGGCACTTCGTCCGCTTCGGGCACATAGAGGCGGGCGAGCTTGGCCACACGCCGGATAGCAGTTGGATCGAGTGGCATCGGCACCCTTGTCAGGACTGGAGTTGTACGAACGGGCGGACCATAACGGCCCCCATGCCCTTGTTCAACGTGGCGGAACTACGCGCCGGGCTGGCACCGGGCCAGCGGCTGATCGGCATCGACCCCGGCGCTCGCACGATTGGCGTGGCGCTGTCGGACGTGACGTGCCTGCTAGCCACACCGTGGGGCGCGCTGAAACGCGGGAAGCTTGGGGCGGTGGCGGCGGAGCTGAAGGCGATCGGGCGGCGGGAAGGTGTGGGCGGCTTAGTGGTCGGCTGGCCACTCTCGATGGACGGCACCATGGGCCCGGCTGCACAGGCGGCGCGGGACTGGGCGCTGGCGCTGTCCGACGCGGTGGGATGGCCCGCGGCGATGTGGGATGAGCGGCTGTCGTCGTCTGCCGTAAACCGCTTCCTGATCGACGAGCTGGACGCCACCCGGCGCAAACGGGCCGCCGTCGTGGACTCGATGGCCGCAGCCTACATCCTGCAGGCCGCACTGGATGCGAGTGCATAGTCCTACCCCATGAGCCGGGGAGGGAGAATATTTACGCAGGCGGCACCGGATCGCACGCGGCAGCGGCGGCGCGGGATAGCACCACCATACGCCGCGCCGCGATGCCAGCTCCGGCCATGTCGCCTACCACATGGGCCAGCAACGGATGGCCCAGCACCGCCTGTGCCGCCGCGTTGGCCGCCAGTTGCGAGGCACCTACCAGCGTCGCTGAACTGACCGTACGCCGCACCAGCGACAGCGCGCCTAGTGCGCCGGGCCGCACGCCGTACAGCGCCGCCACCTGCCGCACCAGGCGCAGGCCACGCCAGCCAACCAGCAGCACATCGAA
>JANONC010000308.1:0-28453 GCA_031420655.1 Rhodospirillales bacterium
TCGCGGCCGACAAACAAAGGGACGATCATGTGCGGAAACACGACGATGTCGCGCAACGGCAGCACGGCTAGCAAGTCGCCGGATTCTTTAGGGGATGGGCTCATCATAGACCTCCGTAGGAGACGGCCGGGCGGCGGTACGCGCCCATCTTGGCACGCGCCCGTCGCTTTGGCGAAGCGTTCACAAATCGTGACCGCTTAGTCAACGGATATCGGCAGCCGTGCGGGCCGCCGCAAGGGCTAAGTTAGGCTCCGCCCTCGGCCCGCTCTTTACGTTCCTTGCCGTAAGTATACAGCGGATTGGCCCGACCTTCAGCCACTTCGCGGTTGATCGTCACCTCCTCCACCCCATCCAGGCCCGGCAGTTCGAACATGGTGGTCAGCAGGATCGCCTCCATGATCGAACGCAAACCACGCGCCCCGGTCTTGCGGCCAATGGCGCGTGTCGACACGGACCGTAACGCATCCTCCGTGAAGGACAGTTTAACGCCCTCCATCTCGAACAGCCGGGCATATTGCTTCGACAAAGCATTTTTAGGCTTGGTCAGGATCTCGACCAGCGCAGCCTCGTCCAGATCCTCCAGCGTAGCCACCACAGGCAGGCGGCCGATAAACTCCGGGATCAGCCCGAATTTGAGCAAATCCTCTGGTTCGACTTCGCGCAACACGGCACCCATACGCCGCTCCTCCGGGTCTCGCACCTCCGCGCCGTAGCCGATGCCAGACCCCTTGCCGCGCGCGCTAATGATCTTTTCCAGGCCCGAGAACGCGCCGCCGCAGATAAACAGGATGTTGGTCGTGTCAACCTGCAGAAACTCCTGCTGCGGATGCTTACGCCCGCCCTGCGGCGGCACAGAGGCAACGGTCCCCTCCATGATCTTCAGCAACGCCTGCTGCACCCCCTCGCCGCTGACGTCGCGGGTGATGCTCGGGTTGTCCGACTTGCGGCTGATCTTGTCGACCTCGTCGATGTAGACGATGCCGCGCTGTGCCCGCTCCACGTTGTAATCGGCCGATTGCAGCAGCTTCAGGATGATGTTCTCCACATCCTCACCGACATAGCCGGCTTCCGTCAGCGTTGTGGCGTCCGCCATCGTGAACGGCACGTCGAGGATACGGGCAAGCGTTTGCGCCAGCAGCGTCTTGCCCGAGCCTGTGGGCCCCACGAGCAGGATGTTGCTCTTGGCGATCTCGACGTCATTGTTCTTCGTCGCGTGCGCAAGACGTTTGTAATGGTTATGGACTGCTACGCTCAGGACCTTCTTGGCGTGGGTCTGGCCGATAACGTAATCGTCCAGGACCTTGCAGATTTCCTTGGGCGTCGGCACCCCGTCCCGCGATGCAACCAAGTGCGTCTTATGCTCTTCACGGATAATATCCATGCAGAGTTCCACGCACTCATTGCAGATGAACACCGTGGGTCCGGCGATCAGCTTGCGAACCTCGTGCTGCGACTTGCCGCAGAACGAGCAGTAGAGGGTGTTCTTGGATTCTGGCGGCTTGCTCATGAACACTCCTGCCCCGTAACCATGGGGGCATAACGCCGGGACGGGCACCCGGATAATAGCGCCCGCCCGGCAATCATCACAACGGGGTTTGAAAAGGTCAGAGCTTCTGGTGCTCCGACACGGGCGGACGGCTCTCAACCACCTGGTCTACGAGCCCGAACGCCAACGCTTCTTCGGCTGACATGAAACTGTCACGCTCGAGCTTTTCCTCGATCACCGACAGTTCCTGCCCAGTGTGCTTGACGTATATTTCGTTCAGCCGCTTGCGCAACGTCAGGATCTCGCGCGCTTGGATTTCGATATCCGACGCCTGGCCCTGCGCCCCGCCGGAAGGCTGGTGTACCATGACCCGGCTGTTGGGTGTCGCATACCGCTTACCCTTCGCACCGGCACACAGCAGCAGGCTGCCCATGCTCGCGGCCTGGCCGATGCACAGCGTGCTGATCGGGCTACGCACGTATTGCATGGTGTCGTAGATCGCGAGCCCGGCCGAAACGACGCCGCCCGGGCTGTTGATGTAGAAGCTAATGTCCTTGCTCGGGTTGTCGCTTTCCAAAAACAGTAACTGCGCGCAAATCACCGACGCGACCTGGTCGTAGACCGGACCGGTCAAGAAGATGATCCGCTCCTTCAGCAGCCGGCTATAAATGTCAAACGCACGTTCACCACGGGCGGTCTGTTCAACCACCATGGGTACTAGTGCGTTGCCGTAAACCTCGACGGGATCGCGATCCCTCATGCTCATATCCTTCAAGTGCCTGCCCAACATGGGTTGCCGCAACGGTCGCGCCAAGCCGCCTTAGACTGCTGTGGTTTCTGCCGGCTCTTCGGCCAGTTCCTCGGCGGTCACGGCCTTTTGCTCGACACGTGCCAGTTCGAGGATAAAGTCGATAACCTTGTCCTCGTACAACGGACCGCGCAGCTGGTCGGCCGATTGCGGGTTCTTGGTAAAGAACTCGATCACCTGCGCCTCCTGTCCCGGGTACCGCATGGCTTCCTGTCGCATGGCCCGCTGCATCTCCTCAGCACTGACCTGGATCGCGTTGGTGCGGCCGATCTCGCTCAGCAACAAACCCAGGCGGACCCGGCGCTCGGCAATCGCGCGGTATTCGGCCCGCAGCGTGTCATCATCCTTGCCAGCGTCGCCCTCGTCACCCTTGCCCGCCTTGCGGTCGGCGTCCACGCGCGCCCAGATCGCTCCGAACTCGCCCTCCACCATGCTGGGCGGTACCGGGAAAATAGCCGACTGCGCCAGCCGGTCCAGCAACTCCCGCTTCAGGCGCATGCGGCTGCCACGGTCGTACTCGCGCTGGATCTGCTCGCCCACCTTGTCGCGCAGCTGTTCGAGCGAACCAAAGCCCAGTGTCGTCGCCAGTGCATCGTCGATTTCGGCCGGCTTGGACACTTGCAGCGCCGTGGCCACCAACTCGAACGTGGCAGGTTTCCCAGCCAGTTCGGCGGCATGGTACTGCTCAGGGAAGGTCACGTTTATCGTGCGCTGCTCGCCGGGCTTCATACCCTCCATGCCTTCGCTGAACCCGTCGATGAAGCCGGGCGCGCCCAGTTCGACCGGCATGGCCGTGCCAGTTCCGCCGCTGAACGGCACGCCATCCACCTTGCCCACGAAATCGACCGTCAGCGTGTCGCCTGTTTGCGCGCCACGGTCGTCCGTCACTGTCTCCAGTGTCTTATTGTTCTTGGCGATCTCGGCCAGCGCCAGTTCGATCGCCTCGCCGGTCGGCGCGGCCTTGAACTGGGTAAGCTCCAGGGTGGCGAAATCCGGCATCGTGATATCTGGCAGCAGTTCGAGTTCGACCGTGAATTCCAGGTCTTCTTTGTCTGCGACCTTCGTCACCTCCACCTTCGGCTGTCCGGCGGCGCGCAGGCCCCGTTCGCTGAGCATCTGCTGGGTGGCGGTGTTGACGCTCTCTTCCAGCACTTCGCTCATGACCGCGCCGCCATAGCGTTGCTTTACGATCGACAGCGGTACCTTACCCGGGCGGAAACCGGGCATGTTCACCGTCTTGCCAATTTCGGATAGGCGGGCGGCGCGCTTACCCTCGATATCCGCGGCGGGTACGACAATGGCGAAGCCGCGGCGAAGACCGTCGGAAAGCGTCTCGGTAACCTGCATAAACCCGGAATCCCTTCATGACCCGCACGGGGCCCGGCGTTCGGCTGGTGCGGGCGGAGGGACTTGAACCCCCACGGCTTGCGCCACCAGAACCTAAATCTGGCGTGTCTACCATTTCACCACGCCCGCTCACCACCCACCGGGCTTGTGCGTCTAACCCAAATTAAACGACTGGCGGGCCGCGTGTAGCGGCTACCCCCAGCCTTTGGCAAGTTTACGCACCGCTGTGCTGGCCTGGCATTTACCCTCGCCGGCATAATCCTCGTGGTACGCCTCGATCTTGGCCGGGTCATACAGGTAATTGACCATCAGGCTGGCACTCTCCCGCAGGCCCTTGGCCGAAACATCGGCACCCATCATGACCCGCTCGACTCGGGCGCCATTCGACAGGTGAAAATGGGCAACCGAATCGAGCGCGCGACGGCCTCGTTTCTCAATGAGCAAATAGTGCGCGGCCAGGCGGGTCAGCACCGGTTCCGCAACCTTGGTCAGCGCCGGATCCCGCTGCCAGCGCGGGCGGGCCAACAGTGCGGCCAGCGCCTGGGGACCAGACAGCGCTTCATGACCGAACGTCACGTTCATAACACCCCGCAACGCCGCACTTTCTTCATCGCTCAGCAATGCCGGGCTGTCATCCGCAAGCTTCGGATCCAACCACTTGCGGAAGCCCGGAATGGGAGACAGCGTCGCGAATTGCTTGAGGGTACGGAAGTCGCGCCCGAGCACATCCACCACGCGCTTGATCAGGAAGTTGCCAAAGCTGATCCCAGCCAGGCCCTTTTGGCAGTTGCTGATGGAGTAGAAGATCGCCGTATCGGCCTCACCCGGGTCCAGCAGCGGTGCCTTCAAGTCCAACAGACGCTGCACGCTGTCCGATAGTCCGCGAACGAGGGCGACCTCGACGAAGATAAGCGGCTCGTTCGGCATGCGATGATGGAACAGCGCGTAGCAGCGGCGATCACTGTCGAGCCGGTTCTTGAGGTCGGTCCAGGACCGGATCTGGTGCACCGCCTCGTACCCCACCAGCCGCTCAAGCAACACGGCCGGGCTATTCCAGTCGATGCGCACCAGTTCCAAGAATCCCACGTCGAACCAGCTGGCGAGTAAATGGAGCAGATCGGATTCGAGCGCCATCAACCGCTTGTCGTGGCCCATAAGGGTGATGAGCGTGGCGCGCAGGTCCACCAGGAACTTCATACCGCCGGGAATGGTGGTGAACTGCGTCAACAGCCGGACCCGTGGCGGCTCCAGCGCCCGGCGCAGCGCGGCCATCGCCATCGACTGATCCTGCGGTGCGGACGCGTCATGCAGGGCGGCGTGGGCAGCGTCGATCGCGGCCGGGTCACTGTCAAAACTAGCGAGGTCGAGCAGGAATGCTCGCCGTTCCGCATCGGGCAGCGTGAGATAGGTTTCAGCCAGCTTGGCCGCGCGGTTTCGCGCGCTGATCTCACCCCCGCGCGCCGCAAGGCAGGCACGCATTTGGGCCGCGATGCCCTGATCCGTGTCGGCGACACCCGACCCCATGTCACGCCAGACGGACGAAATCCGCCGGATAGCGCGGTCGAACCGGCTGATCTGAACCACTGCGTCACTCATTGCCGTTCCCCCTGCAAACCAGAGAGTACCGCAGCCCGCGCCGCTTCGGCAGTGGCTTGGGCGAGATAAAAAGGCAAATCTTCGGCGATCAGGCCGGGCCCTGCCAGGGTAGCGGCTCGCCCATGCAGCCACACGGCGGCGCAGGCGGCTTCCCACGCGGGCATGCCTTGGGCCAGCAGCCCGGCGATGATGCCGGCCAGCGTGTCGCCAGACCCGGCAGTTGCAAGCCACGGTGGTGCGTTGTCGTTAATGGCCGCGCGCCCGTCTGGGCTAGCCACCACCGTATCGGCACCTTTCAGCACCACGACCGCGCCCGCCCGGCACGCCGCATCCCGCACGCTCGCCAGCTTGTCGTTACCCAAGGGGCCGAACATCCGCGCGAATTCACCGGCATGGGGCGTGAGCACCGTACAGCCGGACAGTGCGGCAGGGCCGAGTGCACCGGCGTCGGCCACCACTTGCCGGCCACGCAACCGCGGCAGGATCGCGGCGGCGGCGGCCGGCTCCAGCCCTGGGCCGCAAACCCACACCTGGCGACGCAGATCGTGCAGCAACGTGTCCAGGGGGTCGCTGGTGACGATCACGCCCGGTTCGGCGGCATAGAAATGCTCCGGGTGGGGCGTGGCAATCGTCACCAGCCCGGCCCCAGCCCGGCGCGCCCCCGCCGCCGCCAGCCGGCCCGCCCCAGCCATGCTGCCCCCCATGATCGTTACATGGCCGCGGGTATATTTGTGCGCCTCCAGCCCCGGCACCGGTACACGCCACAGGCCGGGCGTGTTTTGCCAAATGCGGCCCAGCCGATCGAGCGCGCCGTCCGGCATCCCAATATCGGCGACCGTCAGCGCACCGCACAGCGCCCGGCCGGGCAGCAGCACATGGCCGGGCTTGGCCCGCACGAACGTCACCGTCTGCTCCGCCGCCCGCACCCGTCCGCGCGGCTGGCCGGTGGCGCCGTCAAGCCCGCTCGGCACATCGACCGCCAGCACACGGCGCGCAGCGGCAAGCGTGTCGGCGAGCCCGTCCGGTATTGGATCGCGCAGCCCGGCGCCGAACACCGCGTCGATCACCAGGTCTGCCCGCGCGATCAGATCCGGCGTCGCCTCCGTCCACGTTACCACGCGGACTGGCCAGCCTATTTCCGCCAGCATCCGCCCGGCGATCCGGCCATCGGCCCCGTTCAGACCCGGCCCTGCCACCACCACCACCCGGCACGCGCCGCCCCGCATCGCCACCCGCGCTACCGCCCGCCCCGCCGCCGCGGCCAGCTGTGCGACAGGCACGCCCAGCCCCGGCGCCCGGCCGTCGGCAATGGCCATTTCGGCAGGAGTGAGCAGGATCATGGCGTCGAAAGTCGCCGCGCCGCGCCGCGCCCACCCGCACGGAACGCTTCGTCGAACCACACGCCGGGGATGGTCCAAGCGGCAGCGGCCAGCGTCCACTCCGTATTCCAGCCAAGATCCACCTCGCTCCAGCGAGTGCTGGCGAGACGCCCGGCGGCCAAAATGGCGCTTACAACCCGTTCGATACCATTCATGCCCGTCACCAGCGATCACCAGACACGCTATCCCGATCCAGCGCTCAGCCGCTAGCAGGCCGCGAAACTGCGCGCATCGTGCGGCGTAGGCCTGCCATGGATAAAGCCCCCACTGCTATTGTCGACAACGTCAATGCAATCGTCGCCAGTGAAGAGGAGCTGACAGCCCGCCGCACCAATGCCGAGCGTCTGGGTGACACCATCGGCGGCTTTGTCGGCACGCTGCGGTTCGTCATGCTCCAACTGGCGGCGGTGTGCACCTGGGTTGTGGTCAACGCCGGATTGCTGCCATTCGATCCGTATCCCTACAGTTTGGGCGGCGCGTTACTGTCGCTCGAGGGCGTCGTGCTGGCCGCCTTCGTCCTGATGCGTCAGGCGCATGAGGGCACGCTATCCGCACGCCGGTCGCACCTGAACCTGCAGGCCAACCTGCTGGTCGAACAGGAAGTGACGAAGCTCATACAAATGCTCCAGCGCCACAGCACAGCGACCGGCACGCATGCCGACGTGATCGACGACGAATCGGAGGCGATGGCGCATGGAACCGTCATCGGCGCACTCACCCAGGAGCTCGACCAACGAATGGGCGCTAGTGACGCCGGTAGAGCCCGGAAAAGCTGACACCGCGCCCGCATCGATCATTGTCTCGCACCACCAGATACGGCCCCCGCCGTAGCATCCAAACCCGGCAGTTGCCCGGCGCCCCATCCTCATACCCCAGCGTGCCATCCGTCCCCATCGTGAACAGGATCAAGCCCTCGGCCGGCTCCACCTTCGCATCGAGTTCGCCGAGCTGGCTGCCGCGCATCACGCGGCCCCACGGATCGATCACCGACGGCGTCGTCAAGCCCGACACGCGCAAGCGGCGGCCTGATGTGTGGGCGATGTCGATCACGGCGTCCCGCCGCTCCCACCGCCCCTCCCACGGCAGCACCGCGCCCAGCAGCGGCACAAGCCGGGAGGTCGGGAGCCAGCCGGTCACTTCGCGCTGACCGATATTGGCCATGGCACAGGTATAATCGCGCTCACTGGGCCCGATCAGCACGATCTCCCCAGCCTTGACCGTTTCGGCCATCTGGCACGCGCGTTCGACGCTCGGGCAGTGGGCGCGCTTGGCGTAGACGTTGACGAAGTTGGCCGCGCGTTCGATCCGGGCTGCGATCACGCCGCGGGTCAGTACGCTCTCCTCCCGGCACTCTGCCCGGGCGTACACGGACCAAGCCAGCAGTATCGCGACGAGCGCAGCCTGTTTCATGGACCTGCGGCCGGCTCCGGCTCCGCACGAACACGGCTGACCCGCCGGCCCTCCATCGCCACCACTTCGAAACGCCAGCCGCCAAACACGATCCGATCACCTTCCCGGGGCAAACGCCGCAAGAGGGCGAGTAAGAGCCCCCCTAATGTGTGGTAGCTGCCCTCGGCGGGAAGACGAGGTAGTGAAAGACGAGACTTAATTTCATCAACCGGCATGGCTCCGTCCAGCAACAGCGCGCCCTCGACAGCCGCCGGGTCGGTCGCGGCGGGCACGGGGTCGGCCTTTTCGCCCACAATCGCCTGCAACACGTCGGCGGCCGTGACCACGCCTTCGAAGCTGCCGTACTCGTCCATGACGATCGCCAGCCCGACATGGTCACCCTTCAACTGCTCCAGCGCATCCAGCGCAGTGACGGTGTCGGGGATCACCATCGGTTTTTGCAGTGTCGCCGCGACGGACAAATCGCCGCCGGCCAGGATACGGTCGAGCAGGTGCTTCGTCTGCACGACACCCACCACATTGTCGATCGAGCCGTCGCACACCACGAACCGGCTATGTTGCGCGGCTGCCAGTGTCGCCACGATCTCGTCCCGCCCGTCCGTGCGGTCGATCCAGGCGAGGTTCGTGCGCGGCGTCATGATGGCGCGCACGGGCTTGTCGGCCAGGCGCAGCAGCCGCTCGATCATGTCGCGCTCGCCATACTCCAGCACGCCCTCCTGCGCGCCCTCGGCCAGCACGGCAGACAGCTCCTCCTCCGTCACGCCCTGACGCTCTTCGCTGTACCGGCCAAATAGGCGCAGCACGAGGCTGGACGATTTGCCCAGCACCCACACAATCGGCGAGCCCACGCGTGACAGCCACGCAAGCGGCCCGGCGACCACGGCCGACACCCGCTCCGGCTGACGGAGGGCCAGTTGCTTTGGCACCAACTCACCGAGCACCAGCGTCAGGAACGTCGTGGTGACAACGACAGCGGCCAGCGACAGGCTTTCGGCAAACGGAGCCAGGTCCGGCACGGTCAGCAGCCAGGCCTGCAGCCGGGCAGTGATGCGGGCACCGCCGAACACGCCGGCCAAAACACTCACCAAGGTGATGCCGACCTGCACGGTGGGCAGGAAACGTTGTGGGTCTTCGGACAGCAGCCGTGCTGTGGTGGCGCCGGGCACGCCCTGCCGCTCCAGTACCACCAGCCGGGCCCGGCGCACGCTGACCAGCGCCAGCTCGCTCATCGCAAACACGCCGTTCAGAAGGATAAGCAGGAAGATGACCAGCAGCTCGAACGAAAGGTCCATGAGGCACCTCATAGCCGAAGCGGCGGACCTTGCCACGCGGCGACGATGGCCATAGCAGAGCGCGATGCGTCCTCTTCCCTTGTCTGCTGTGCTGCTCGGCCTTGGCGGCCTAGTGCCGTTCCTGGGCCTGAGCCTTGCGGTGGGCACCCTTGCTCCCGACACTGCGGCCGGGGCGGAGCTGGCGCTGGTGGCGTATGCCGCGGTGATCCTATCATTCGTGGGTGCGGTACACTGGGGCTTTGCGTTGACCACGACCGCGTCCCCGGCCGCACAACGAGCGCGCTTTGGCCTTGGCGTACTCCCCGGGCTGGCCGGGTGGGCCGGATTGCTAGTGGCATTTACCGGGCTGCTGACGGCCGGGCTGCTGGTGCAGGTGGCAAGCTTTATTGTGGTGACCATCGTGGAAGGCCGGGCTGCCGGGCAGGGCCTGATGCCACCCGGCTATATCGGATTGCGCTACGTCCTATCGGCGGTGGTGATCGTCTGCCTCGTATCGGTTTGCCTCGTGCGCCTGCTTGGCGTGCGGCTATGACCGGCCGGGCACGCCCGCGGGCAGTGCCTGCGTGTCGGCGTGCGCTGGGCGGCTCAAATCGTCTTGCCTCCGGCCAGTCTCTACCACGCGCCCGGCCTGCATGACCGCCGCCCGGTCGCAGGCCTGAGCCGCCACGCGCAGACTGTGCGTGATAAACAGCATGGCCAGGCCGCGCCGCCGCTGGGTTCGAATGATCTCCAGCACCTGCGCCACCTGCTGCCCCACGCGCATGAGCGGGCTTAGCGCCGTCATCGGCTCCTGAAATACCATACCGATTCGGGCGCGGCGGATGGCGCGCCTCTGCGCCGGACTGGCCTGCAGCAGGTCTACCGCTCGAACACGATCACCCCGGACGGCCGCACCCGCGCTCCAGCAGGCCCATGACGGCGGTGACGGACTCGCCGGAGCCGCTTTCGCCCACAACGCAGGGGATCTCGCCTGGTGCCACTGTGAACGACACGCTTCCCGCCGCCGCAATTTGGCGCGATTGCCTACGCATGGGCCTGTGCTGGCGTGAGAAGGTAACGGCCGGCGCCAAACAGGGTGCATCGGGTCAATCCATCCATGTTTGCTACCTCGCGCTACATCTTTAAGCTCAAATCCCGCCGCCAGGTGGACAAGGGCAAGCTAGTTTTCTAGCGTAGGTTGTAGTGGCTCGGGGGTTGATGGATGCGCGCGTTTTGGGATCCGGTGCAGCTGGACCACGCGCCCCAGTTCTTTTTGCAGCGCGGCCAGGTCCGCCCGAACTTCGAACGGCCGGACCGGGCGGTCGCGTTGCTCGCGGGTTTGGCAAGCCTCGGCATCGCACCGGAACGGCCCACCCCGGCCAGTCTTGCCGAACTGCGGACCGTCCACGATGCGGATTACCTGTCGTTTTTGGAGCATGCGTCGGCCGCTTGGGCCGCGTTGCCGGATGCCGGGCCGGAGCTGGTGCCCAATGTTCACCCTTCGCCGGAAATGCTGGCCCAGGGAGCCGTGCCCGGCGGACTGCTGGGTCAGCTCGGCTGGTACACGGCCGACACGTCGTGCCCGATCGGCCCTGCGACCTGGCGGGCCGCCGTCGGTGCCGCCTCATGTGCGGTTGCGGCGGCCGAGGCCGTGATCCACGGCGGGACCGCCTACGCCCTCGCGCGGCCACCCGGGCATCATGCCTACCCGGCGCGTGCGGGCGGACATTGCTACCTGAACAACACCGCCCTGGCGGCCCGGCGGCTGCTCGCCTTGGGGGCCGCCCGCGTCGGCGTGCTGGATATCGACTCGCACCACGGCAACGGCACACAGGGCGTGTTCTGGACCTGCGCCGACGTCACGACCGTTTCGATCCATGGCGATCCGTCTGGCTACTATCCATGGTACGTAGGCCACGCTAGCGAACGCGGAAGTGGTGCTGGCGCCGGCCACAACCACAACTACCCCCTGCCACGCGGCACCACCGATGCGGCCTGGCTCGATGCCATCGCCCACGGGCTGACGCAGCTGGCGGACGCAGACGCGCTCATTATTGCCCTTGGATTCGACGCCTCTGCCGCCGAGCCGCTGGCGTTTTTACACATCGGCGATGACGGGTTCAGCCGTGCCGCCTCCCTTATCGCAGCCCGGCGTCTGCCGACGGTCTTGGTGCAAGAGGGCGGCTACAACACGGCAACGCTCGGTCCGTTGCTGGCGCGGTTCTTGGAGGCATTGGCATGAGCCTGGCCCGGCTGGAAAGCTTTGCGTTCAGCGGGATCGAGGCAGCGCCCGTCGCCGTGCAGGTGCAGATCAGCGCCGGGCTGCCCGCGTTTCTGATTGTGGGCCTGCCCGACAAGGCGGTCGGTGAGGCACGGGAGCGTGTGCGGGCCGCCCTGACCGCCATGGGCCTGTCGTTGCCGCCGCGCCGGGTGCTGATCAACCTGGCCCCGGCCGATGTCCTGAAAGAAGGCAGTCACTTCGACCTGCCGGTGGCGCTCGCCGTGCTGGCCGCCATGGACGTGGTACCGCGGGACGAGCTTGCGGGCTATGCCGCGCTCGGTGAGCTTTCGCTGGACGGTACGCTGCTGCCCGTGGCCGGCGTGCTACCCGCTGCGATGGCTGCCTCTGCCCGCGACTTGGGCCTAATTTGCCCGGCGTCGCAGGGGCCGGAGGCGGCGTGGGCCGGGCGGATCGACATCCTGGCTGCCCCCAGCCTGCTGGCGCTCATCAACCATTTTCGCGGCACGCAAGTGCTGACGGCACCGGAAGCGACGGGCGTTGCAGCCGGTCCAGCATCAGGTCCCGATCTGTCAGATGTACGTGGGATGGAAACCGCCCGCCGCGCGCTCGAGATCGCAGCCGCCGGTCAACACAATCTGCTTATGGTCGGCAGCCCCGGCGCGGGGAAGAGCATGCTGGCGGCGCGGCTGCAGGGACTGTTGCCCGATTTGTCGCCCCGCGACGCGCTGGAAGTCAGCATGATCCACAGCGTGGCCGGCCTGTTGAATGGGGGCGGGCTGGTGATGCGGCCACCGTTTCGCGAACCGCATCATGGCGCATCGCAAGCAGCCCTGGCCGGCGGCGGACAGCGGGCGCGGCCGGGCGAAGTCAGCCTGGCGCATCGCGGCGTCCTATTTTTAGACGAGTTGCCGGAGTTCCCGCGGGCGGCCCTGGAAGCGCTGCGCCAGCCGCTTGAAGCCGGGCGCACCACCATCGCCCGCGCGGCCGCACACGTCACCTATCCAGCGCGCTTTCAGCTTGTGGCCGCCATGAACCCGTGCCGGTGCGGCTATCTGGGCGACGCGGCGCGCGAGTGCAGCAAGGCGCCTCGGTGTGGCGAGGACTATTTGGGACGGATCAGCGGCCCGCTGCTCGACCGGATCGACATGGTGGTTCACGTGCAATCGACGTCCCCGATCGAGCTGTCCCGCGCGCCGCCAGGTGAAAACAGCGCCACCGTGGCGGCCCGCGTCGCCGCGGCGCGTAGTGTGCAACAGGCCCGGTACGGTGCGGGTGCCCCGACCAACGCCGAGGCCGGGCTCGACCAGATCGCGCTGGCACCCGAGGCGCGGGCCCTGGCGGAGCAGGCCGCGGACCGCTTGCGGCTGTCCGCGCGCGGTTTCACGCGTGTGGTGCGGGTCGCGCGGTCCATCGCCGACCTGGCCGGGGCTGCGGATGTGCGGCGGGCGGACGTGGCGGAGGCTCTGGCCTACCGCCATCGTATTCCAGGCCGGGCGCGCTGATGTTAAAACAACAACAGTCAGACGAGACGCGGCACGCAATCCGTCTCACCCTGCGCAATCCTAACCAAATTTAACATAGGAATCGCAAGATTGGTACTAATATCTTCTTTGATACAATGCCATGTCTACTTCTCGTCCACGAAACGGAGAGGCTAGATGCGCTTTGCTGAAATCGGCCAGCAGCTACGGGCCTATCGCCTTGAGTCCGGCTTGCGGGCCGAAGAGATCGCGGCGCGTCTGGGCGTATCGCGTGCTGCCCTGTATCGCTACGAAAAGGGCGAGGTTATCAAGCTCGACACCGTGAAGCGGCTGGGTGAGTTGCTCAAGGTTTCGCCGCTTTCGCTACTCGGCATCGGCGTTGAGTACTACAGCCGGTCGGTGGGCTTTTTCGAGCGCGTCCGTCAGATCGAGGAAACCACCGACCAGCTGCTGCAAGCGTGCCCCGCCATCTGCTACCTCACCACCACGGACCAGTTCGATAGCGTTCTGATTGACGGTTTCACGGAACTGGCGGAAAATGCCGGCGCGGACCGGGCAAATTTCAAAACCAGCGCCGACCAGGTGCTGGGGCTGCTTGCCGCTCGCAAGCGCAGCTATCAGCAGCGGCGCTTCAATATTATTTCGATCCTGTCGGGTAACGGCGTGCGGGCATTTCTGGCGCAGGGCGTCCTGGCCGGTGCGCCGCTGTCAGACACGTTGCGCGCCCGCTGCCGCAAGGTTGCCGCCGCGGAAATGGCTATGGTCGCCGACCTGATGGACCGCGAGCCGATGGGTCTGCAATTCGGCCTTCTGCCCAATGCCGAGGCCGGTGGTGGCTTCGGCATTCTGCGTAACCGGGACCGCGCAACTCTGGCCGCCTGCCCGTTTCGGCCCGATAGCATACCCAATCAGCAATCGGGCGTTGCCATGATCACAGGTGCCGATGAGGCAATCAGCGCGCATCAGCGTGTGGCCGAAGCCATGTGGCGCGATGCTCTCAAAGGCTCGACCGCCGCCGCCGCGCTGCGCGACATGCTTACGGTCGCCGCCGATTAGTTCCGCCCGGCTAGTTTAGGACCATCGCTTAGGCTACACCCGAACTATGAGTTTGCCGGCCAATCCCGACGTCAAGATCGTGTCCGAGCAAACGGTTTGGTCGGGCCGGTTCCGGGTCGACGTCGTGCAGTTCAGGCACCGCCGGTTCGACGGCACGTTCTCGGGCCTGCGCACGTGGGAACTGTTCCGCCGGGGCCGCGCCGCAGCCGTACTGCCCTACGACCCGGTGCGTGACCGCGTGGCCGTCATCGAGCAGTTCCGCCTGCCCGCCCTGGCTGCTGGAATGGTGCCGGTCATGGTCGAAATCCCAGCCGGCCTGTGCGACAACAGTGAGGACCCGGCCGTTACCGCCCGGCGCGAGGTAACGGAAGAAAGCGGCCTGCATCTGGGCCGCTTGCACGAAATCGGACAGTTTTTACTGACGCCGGGCGGGTCGGATGAGCAGTGCACACTGTTTGCCGGCCAAGCGGTATTGCCAGACGGGCCCGATACGGTCGCCGGCCTGGCCAGCGAACAGGAGGATATTCGTATGCGACTGATGGATGCTAACGAGGCGATCGAACAGGCAATTGCGGGGGCTTACCCCAACTCCGTCACCACTATTGCACTGCTCTGGCTCGCCGCCCGGCGCGACTGGCTACGCCGGGAGTGGGCATAATGGGACCGCTGGTTCAGCCCGGTTGGGTCGCGTCCCAGCCGGACCTGCTGCTGTTCGACGCCACATTTTACCTGGCGAGCGAACAGCGGGACGCGCTGGCCGAGTTCCACCAGGCGCACCTCCCGGGCGCACAGTTCTTCGACGTCGGCGCCATCGCCGATCCAGCCACCACGCTGCCCCACATGGTGCCATCTGCCGGACGGTTCGAGCATTTGGTGCGCGCGCTGGGTGTATCGAACACCAGCCGGGTTGTGTTCTACGACCAAAAAGGCGTAGCGACCGCGCCGCGCGGCTGGTGGCTCATGGGCTTGTTTGGGCATGACCAAGTGGCAGTGCTGGATGGCGGGTTGCCAGCGTGGGTCGCGGCGGGCCTGCCAACCGAGCGCGGCGACCCCGCCCCGCGCCCGCCTGGCAGCTTCACAAGCCGCCTGCGTGCGCTCCGGCTGCGCGGCCTGGGTGACATGCTAGCCGCCACACCCCGCGATACGCTGGTGATCGACGCCCGCAGCGCGGCCCGCTTTCACGGTACGGAGCCAGAGCCGCGTCCCGGCCTGCCCGGCGGCCACATTCCCGGCGCACGCAACATTCCCAGCAGCACGGTGGCAAGCGGCGGTCACCTGCTGCCGCCAGACCAGTTGCGCACGCTGTTCTCGCAGGCCGGCGACGATGGCACCCGCCCCGTCGTCACCACTTGTGGCAGCGGCGTCACCGCCACCGTGCTCACTTTTGCCCGCACCGTCGCCGGCCTGCCGCCCGGCGCGGTCTATGACGGATCATGGACCGAATGGGCCCTCGCGCCCGGCACCCCGAAGGAGATTGGCTGATGCCCGACCACACCCCCCCGCACGGCCAGGCCCACGCGCATCACGGCATCAACACCCGCCTGTCACACGCCGGCCGTGCCGGGTCGAAAACGCCCGGGTTCGTCAACCCGCCACTGATCCGCGGCTCCACCATGCTGTACGGCACGTGCGAAAACCGGAAGTCGTCCGGTGCCAAACGGCTTGAGCAAGCCATGCTGTATGGCGTGATGGGCAATGCGACCCACCATGCGCTGGAAGACGTCGTGGCCGAAATCGAAGGCGGCACGCGCTGCCAAATCACCAGCTCCGGCCTGTCCGCTGTCACTACGCCGCTGCTGTCCTACCTGGGCGCCGGCGATCATTTGCTCATGCCGGATAGTGTTTACGGCCCAGCGCGCAGCTTTTGCGACGGTATGCTGGCCCGGCTGGGCGTCGTGACGACGTACTACCCGCCCACGATCGACGCCGCTGGGCTGGAGAC
Source organism: Rhodospirillales bacterium (assembly GCA_031420655.1). Lineage (GTDB taxonomy): Bacteria > Pseudomonadota > Alphaproteobacteria > Acetobacterales > Acetobacteraceae > JANPPS01. The sequence continues at coordinate 16,019 of JANONC010000308.1, forward strand.
TTTCTGGCGGCCGGAGACGAAAGTGCTCTACCTCGAAAGCCCCGGCAGCCATACGTTCGAGATGCAGGACGTCCCTGCCCTGTGCGCCATGGCCCATGCGCGCGGCGCCAGCACGATGCTGGACAATACCTGGGGCATCCATTTCTTTCAGCCGTTCCAGCACGGCGTCGACGTCAGCATCCAGGCGCTGACGAAATACGTCGTGGGTCATTCGGACGTGCTGCTCGGCAGTGTCACCACCAACGACCCGGTGCATTGGGAGCGGGTGCGTACCGGCGCGCTGACCCTGGGCCAATACGCGAGCCCCGATGATTGCTGGCTGGCATTGCGCGGAGCCCGCACGATGGGCGTGCGCCTGAAGCAACAGATGCGGTCGGGGATCGAGGTGGCGGAGTGGCTCGCAGCCCGGCCTGAAGTCGCGCGCGTGCTGCATCCCGCCCTGCCCGGCGCACCCGGGCATGCGATTTGGAAGCGCGACTTTACCGGTGCGTGCAGCCTGTTTGGCGTAGAGCTGCAACCGCAATACACGGCCGCCGCCATGGCTGCGATGGTCGACAGCCTGGACCTGTTCGGCATTGGAGCTAGTTGGGGCGGATACGAAAGCCTGGCCCTGCCCACGACGGGTTTCGTGACCCGTACGGCGGAAACGGGCATTTTCGCGGGCCCCGTCCTGCGCTTGCATATCGGGCTAGAGGACGTGCCCGACCTCACTGCCGACCTGGATCGCGGATTAGCCGTGCTGCGCGCCTATGGCTGACATCGCCTACAACGCCCAGGGCCTGATCGCCGCCATCGCACAGCAGCACGATACCGGCGAGGTGCTGATGCTGGCCTGGATGAATGCCGAGTCGCTAGCCGAGACGCTGGCCACGCGCCAGGTCTGCTACTGGAGCCGCAGCCGGCAGGCGCTTTGGCGCAAGGGCGAGACGTCCGGCCACACTCAACGCCTGATCGAGATGCGGCTTGATTGCGACGGGGATGCCGTGCTGCTGCTGATCGATCAAACCGGCCCTGCCTGCCACACTGGCGAGCGAAGCTGTTTTTTCACGCCGCTAGAGCACGCTCCGAGCAAGCTGCTCCGCCCCGGGGCGGAAGTAGTACTCGCCAAACCTCAAACCTAGAGCCCAAGCCGACCCACTTTGGTCAGATTGGGCTCTAGAAACGCCGCCACCGCCGCCATCGTAGGCGCGTCCATCAGCGCCGGCGCGTGCCCGGCGTTTGGCACCACCAGCGTCTGGGCGCCGCTTGTAGCCATCTGCGCCAGCGTCTCTGGCAGCAGCAAGTCGCTGTCCACGCCGCGAATGGCCAGCATGGGGATGCTGATCCGCGCCCACACCGGCCACAGATCGACATCGCCCGGCGGTGTGGCCAGTACCTGTTCGGCGATGGCCGGGTCGTAATGCAGTGCCACACCGCCGGGCACGGCGCGGGCCGAGGTAGTGGCTAGGTGCGCCCATTGCGCGTCTGAAAGTCGCCCGAACGGCGCATGCACCCGGCGAAGGTGCTGTTCCAGCGCCGCCAGATCCGCAAACACCGGCGTGGCCCCGATGTAGTCGCGAATGCGCGCCAGTGCCCCGGCCGGAATATGCGGGCCGATATCGTTCAGCACCATCCGGGTAATGGGCTGGCCCGGCATCGACGCGACCAGCATGCCGCATATGCCGCCCAGCGAGGTACCAACCCACCCCACCCGCCGCCCGATGACCGCCAGCAGCGCCGACAGCGCCGTCACGTAATGAATGGGCTGATAGAGCGCGCTATCCTCCAGCCAATCCGAACGACCTCGGCCGGGCAGGTCCGGGCACAGGACCCAGAAATCTCGCGCTAAATGCTGCGCCAGCGCATCAAAGTCGCGGCCGGACCGGGTCAGGCCGTGGACGCACACAACCGGTGGCGCGTCCCGGTCGCCCCATTCGGTATGCGTCAACGTTCGAAACGAGCCGCCCAGCACGTAGCGCGTCTGGCCCTCCCGCATCAGATCACCCCACGCTCCCGCAACCCGGCCATCTCGGTGGCTGAAAGGCCGAGGCTACCCAGTACCTCTTCCGTATGCTGACCGAGCGTGGGCGGGCCGCGGCGATAGCTGGCCGGGGTTGCCGACAGGCGCACCGGGTTTGCGACAACCTGAACGCCGTCCGGGGTGCTTGCGTGCGGCACCCGCACCACCGTCCCGCGCGCCACCACCTGCGGGTCGGCAAACACCTGGGCCAGCGTATTGATCGGCCCGCAGCCGATGCTGAGTGCTTCCAGCGCCACGATCCAGTCCGCCGTCGCGCGCCCGGCCATGAGCGGGGCCAGCGTGTCCGTCACCAGCTGGCGGTTGGCGACGCGGGCGGCGTTGGTGGCGAAACGCGCATCGTCCAGCAGGTGCGCGAGGCCGACATTCTCGGCAAAGCGCTTGAACGTCGGGTCGTTGCCTACGCTTAGAACGATGGCCCCATCCGCTGTCTTGAACACCTGATAGGGCACGATATTCGGGTGCTGGTTACCCAGCCGCACCGGATTCTCACCGGTGGCCAGATAGTTCATGCCCTGGTTGGCAAGCCACGCGACGTTGGTGTCCAACATGCCGATGTCGATCTGCTGGCCCTGCCCGGTCTTGTCCCGGTGGCGCAGCGCCGCCAGGATGCCGATGCATCCGTACAGCCCGGCGAACACGTCGGCGATCGGCACGCCCACCTTTTGCGGTAGCCCATCCGGCTCACCGGTCAGGCTCATGACGCCACCCATCGCCTGGACCAGGCTGTCATAGCCGGGGCGCGCAGCGTAGGGGCCGGTCTGGCCAAAGCCGGTGATGCTGCAATAGATCAGGCTCGGATACTTGGCGTGCAGCGCGTCATACCCCAGCCCGTACTTGGCAAGCGCGCCGACCTTGAAGTTTTCGGCCAGGATGTCGGACTTGGCGATCAGCTGATGGGCGATCGCCTGTCCCTCCGGCGTCGCAATATCGAGCGTTACGGACCGCTTGTTGCGGTTCACGCCAACGAAGTACGCGCTTTCATTCGTACCGGGCATGGTGGGGGGCGCGAAACCGCGCGTGTCATCCCCGGCACCGGGCTTTTCGATCTTGATGACGTCCGCCCCCAGGTCGCCCAGCATTTGCGAGCAGGTTGGCCCGGCAAGCACGCGCGTGAGGTCAAACACGGTCAGTCCCGCAAGCGGTCCGTCAGTCATGATATTCCTCCAAACGCCCGCACTTGTTCCACCGTGGCAGCGGGTCCATTGTCTGGCGATACAAGCACCCGGCACTGCAAGGCAAACCCATGCTCGATCGCCCTCATGCTACACCAGCCGAACCGACCCTCGACCAGCAGGCGCTGGCGACGGCGCTGTCGGGGCAGCATCTGATCGGCGGGCAGCTGGTCCGGGCCCGCTCCGGAGGCACGTTCCCGGTTGTGAACCCGGCGACCGGGCTGGAGGTTGCGCAGGCCGCCCTGGGCGATGCGGCCGATGTGGATGCCGCGGTGGCGGACGCCAAGCATGCGCAATTGGCCTGGGCCAAGATGGCCGCCCGCAAGCGGGGTGCGCTCGTCGCGCAATGCGCCACCCTGATCCGCGCGCATGTCGAGGAACTCGGCCGGCTCATCGCGCTCGAAACCGGCAAGGCGCTACGCACCGAAAGCCGGGTGGAGGCCAATACGGTCGCTGACATCCTCGAATTCTACGGCGGCCTGGGCAGCGAGTTGAAGGGCGAGAGCGTGCCCTTTGCCCCGGGTATCCTGAGCGTCACGATACGCGAGCCGCTGGGCGTGGTCGGTGCCATCATCCCCTGGAACGTGCCGATGCTACTGATGGCGCTCAAAATCGCTCCGGCGTTGGTGGCGGGTAACACAGTCGTGGTGAAGTCAGCCGAAGAAGCGCCGCTGGCCGTGCTGCGCATTTGCGAGCTGATGAACCGCGTGCTGCCGCCAGGCTGCTTTAACATGCTGAGCGGCTATGGACCCGAATGTGGCGCGCCGCTGGTGGCCCATCCGGACGTGCGTAAGGTGACATTCACCGGCAGCGTCGAAGTAGGCCGCATCGTGGCACGCGGCGCCGCCGAAAAGTTGATCCCCGTTACGCTCGAACTCGGCGGCAAAAGTCCGATGATCGTGTTTGCCGATTGCGATTTCGACAAGACGGTCGCGGGCGCTGTCACCTCTATGCGCTTTACTCGCCAGGGCCAGAGCTGCACCGCCGCCAGCCGCATCTATGTCGAGCGCCCGATATTCGAGCGCTTTGTGGCAGCGCTGGCGGAAAAGGTGGACGCCATGGTGATGGGCGACCCGCTGGATGAGAAGACCGACATCGGCACCATCATCAGCCGCGAGCAGTTCGACAAGGTGCAGTCCTTCATTGCCGAGGGCATGGCGACCAAGGGGGCCACGGGCCGTGCGACCAGCGCCGTCCCGACCGATCCGGCGCTGGCAAAGGGCCTGTTCGTGCAGCCGCACATCTTCAGTAATCTGCCGCCTGATAGCCGGCTGGTCACGCAGGAGATCTTCGGTCCCGTCACCTGCGTCTTCCCGTTCGACGATGTGGAGGCGGTGCTGGCCGCCGCCAATGACAGCGAGTACGGCCTTGCCGCCTCCCTGTGGACCAACAACCTCAAGGTGGGGCTGGATTTGGCGCACCGGCTGGAGGCGGGGCTGGTGCAGATCAACCAGAACCTCGTGGTGCAGGCCAACCTTAGCTATGGCGGCGTAAAGTCGAGCGGGCTGGGTAAGGAGGGGAGCCTCGAATCCATGCTCGAACACTTCACCCAGAAGAAGACCATCATGGTCAATTACGCCTAGCCATGCCGAAAGCTGAAGCAGGTATCCCCGTCAATCTGCAGCCAAAGGCGGCCGAGTACGCGTTCGACCTGGAAGTAGCGTTGCAAAGCGTCGTGGGCCTGCGCGCGACGGTGCCGGACGATGCGTTCACGGCCGATACGCTGGGTACGGAACGGGCCGGCAGCGCGGTGCATTTTCGCCAGGGATTGTTCTTAACGATCGGGTATTTGATTACCGAGGCCGATAGCGTTTGGCTAACCACATCGGACGGCCGCACCGTCGCTGGGCACGCGCTGGCCTATGATCAGGAAAGCGGCTTCGGCCTCGTGCAGGCGCTCGGCAAGCTCGACCTGCCCGTCATGGAACTAGGCGACAGTGCGGGTGCCCGGGTTGGGGAGCCCGTGATCTTCGCCGCCGCCGGAGGCCGTCGCCAATGCGTGGCGGCCAAGGTCGCGGGCCGGCAGGAATTCGCGGGCTATTGGGAGTACCTGCTGGACGACGCGATTTTCACCGCGCCCTCGCATCCATTCTGGGGGGGCGGCGCGCTGATCGGCAAGGACGGGCGGCTGCTGGGCATCGGTTCGCTCGTGCTGCAGCAGGGTGACGGCTCCCGACGGCAGGACATGAACATGGTCGTGCCGGTGCAACTGCTGGCGCCCATTCTCGAGGATCTCCTGGCGTATGGCCGGGTCAACCGGCCGGCGCGCCCGTGGCTCGGCCTCTATGCGATGGAGGATGACGAAGCGCTGGTCGTCGGCGGCCTGGCCGACAACGGCCCGGCGGACAAGGCCGGCGTGCGTACCGGCGACCGCATCCTGGCGGTCAATGGCGAGGAAGTGCCGGATTTGGCCGGCCTGTGGCGCGCCGTCTGGGCGTCCGGCCCTGCGGGTGCGCCGGTCAAGGTGAGCCTGGGCCGCGGCAACCACACCGCAGCCGTGACCGTGACCAGCACCGACCGTGCCAGCATCCTGAAAATGCCCCGGCTGCACTAGACGTGGCGGCACGCCTGCGGCCGGCGTCTCAACGCAAGCCTCGCGTATTGGTCCGTCTGTTCCGGCTGTTCTGCATACTTATAGTGGTTGCTGTAACCACCAGCGCCGCCCTGCTGTGGTGGTCTGTGCCGCCGCGCAACCTGGTCGCGCAGCTACCTGGCTTGGCCGCCTCCGCCCGCGTCACGTTCGACGCGGATGGCATCCCGCTGGTACGCGCCGGGTCGGAGCGTGATGCGGCCGTGGTACTGGGCTTCGTCCATGCCCGCGATCGCATGTTCCAAATGGACCTGACCCGGCGCGCCGCTTCCGGCCGCCTGTCGGAGATCGCGGGCTCTGCCACCCTGCCGCTCGACCGGTCGATGCGTATACTCGGTCTGCGGCACCGGGCGTTGCAGGACCTTGACACGTTGAGGCCTGAAACCCGCAGCATCTTGGATGCATATGCCGCGGGGGTGAATGCCTGGATCGACCGCCGCGGCCGGTTTGCCGCGCCGGAGTTCGTGGTGCTTGGCGCGCCCGAACCATGGACCGCCGTGGATTGCCTGCTGTGGGGTAAGACCATGGCGCTGTACCTCTCAGGCAATTGGCGGACGGAGGTCGCCCGGGCGCAGATGGCGGCAGATGGCGTTACCCCGACCTGGGACCCGCTGCCCAGGCAAAAAAGCGTGCCCCGGCCGGGCGCCAGCCTGCCTTCGCCGCGCCTGCCGACACAGTGGGCGGAACAGGTCCCAGCCTTCCCCGCCCCGTTTACCCAGCCGGCCAGTGCCAGCAACGAATGGGCCGTCGACGGCGCGCATAGCGAAACCGGCGCGCCGTTGCTGGCGGGCGACCCGCATCTGGCGTTTACGATGCCGTCCCTGTGGTACCTGGCGCGGATCGAAACGCCGGCCGGCCTACTGGCCGGTGCCACGACGCCCGGAGTGCCCTTCCTAATTATCGGCCATAATGGCCGCGTGGCGTGGACGTTCACCACAACGGGTGCCGACACACAGGATGTGTTCGTCGAAACTCCGGCACCTGGCGGCCAGTACGTAACGCCGGACGGACCCCGGCCGTTCACGACCCGGGAGGAGCGGATTCACGTGCGGGGTGAGCCCGATACGCTGCTGACCGTGCGCGAAACCCGGCACGGCCCGGTCCTGAGTGACATCGAGCCCAGTAGCGACGGACCGGTGCTGGCTGTCGCAATGGCCAGCCTGGCACCGCATGACACGGCCGCGGACGGGCTGCTGGCGCTGAACCGTGCGGTTAGCGTGGATGACGCAGGCGTCGCGGCGGCCCTGATCACCGCGCCGGTGCAGAACCTGCTGGTCGCAGACCACAGCCGGATCGCGCAGTTCACGACCGGCATGATCCCCCTCCGCCGCGCGGGTGACGGCAGCGTGCCGGTGTCGGGTGCGGATGGTGCACATGACTGGACCGGTTTTGCCCGCGGCCTAGACCTGCCGCACGTGATCGCCCCTACAAGCGGCCGGATTGTGAACGCGAACGAGCGGGTCGCGGGCCCGGACTTCCCCATTTTCCTCGGCCGGGATTGGAATTGGGATTGGCGCGCCCGGCGTATTCGCGCCGTGCTGCAAAGCCAGGAGCGGCACAGCGTTGCAGGGTTCGCAGCTCTACAAACCGACCAGGTCAGCACGCAGGCGCAACATGTTCTGCCCGCGCTAATGGACGACGCCATTGCCGATCCGGGCGGCCTGCGTGCGCTGCTGCGGGGCTGGGATGGCACCATGGACCCGGACCGGCCGCAGCCGCTGATCTATAATACCTGGATGCGCGCGTTCGCCACGCTGCTGCTGAGCGAAGCGCACGTACCGCCCGCCGCGGCCGGTTACACGCCCGACGTGGTGGCGGAGGCGCTGGCCGATCGCGTCGCCTGTGGCGGAGATTGCACGGCGGCGCTGACCCGGTCGCTGGCGGACGCGCGGGCCGAGCTGATGCCGCTTGGCCCGGATCCGGCCCGCTGGCGCTGGGGTACCGTGCACCGGGTCAGCTTTTCGCACCCTCTGCTGGGCCACCTGCCGCTGATCGGCCGGCTGTTCACCTGGTCGATCGAACAGGGCGGCGATGGCACGACTGTCGGCCGGGGTGGCCTGCCCCCGCGCGGCCCGCTGGCCAGCGTGCACGGGGCCGGGTTCCGTGGCGTTTACGACCTGGCCGACCTCGACCGCAGCGTGTTTGCGCTCACACCCGGTCAGTCCGGCAATCCGCTGCAAAAACAAGCGGGCAGCCTGATGCAACGCTGGCGCGACGGCACTACGTTGCAGTTGGGCCCGGCCCCCCCTGTGGCCGATACGATGGAGCTTGCACCGTGACATACAGCGTGACGGACCGGCTGACGGATGGCGTACTATGGCGGCGGGTGACGGCGTGGCTGATCGACGTGGTACTGATCGGGCTGATTATGTCGGCGCTGTGGATGGGCTTCATGGCCTTTGGGTTGCTGACCTTGGGTCTTAGCTTACCGTTGCTGGGCCTGTTGCCCCTCGTACCGTTTGCGTATCATGCGCTTTTCATCGCGGGCAGCAGTTGTGCCACGCCGGGCCAGGGTGTGATGGGACTGACGGTGCGCGAGGTGGACACCCTGGCCCGGCCCACGCTGGTGCAGGCGGTGGTATTCACGGTGGGACTCTGGATCACGCTAGGCGCCGGAGTGGTGTGGCTCGCAGCTGCGCTGTTCCTGCCGCAGAAGCGTGCGATCCATGATCTTGTGTCTGGACTTGTTGTGGTGCGTTCTCAGGCGTTGACCCACGCCTCTGCTTTCGGGACGATAGCGTGATTAACATCCGGACCCGTACGAACACCGCATGAGCTACAAGCCGCCTCGCCGCCCACAGTTCTTCTACACGACCGCGCCGCTCCCGTGTCCGTACGTGGCCGGACGGACGGAGCGTAAGGTCGTGACCGAGATCACCGGCCCGGATGCGGAGGGCCTGCATGACCGGCTGTCGCGCGCTGGGTTCCGCCGCAGCCACAATATCGCCTACGCCCCCGTCTGCCCGAGCTGCCAGGCCTGCGTACCGATCCGCATTCCCGTCGCGCAGTTCGAGCCCGGCCGCGGCCTGCGCCGCATCGCCCGGGCCAACGCCGGCGTGTCCGGCACCGACGTTCCCGCCCGCGCGACTGCCGAGCAGTTCCAGCTGTTCCAGCGCTATCAACAGACCCGCCACGGCGATGGCGACATGGCGACCATGAGCTTCTACGACTACCGCGCCATGGTCGAAGACACGCCGATCGAAACCTCCATTACCGAGTTCCGGACCGAACAGGGCGCCCTGGCCGGTGCGTGCCTTATCGACCGGCTGGGCGACGGGTTCTCCGCCGTCTACAGCTTTTTCGACCCGGCGCTCGAGCGGCAATCACTCGGCACCTGGGCCATCTTGTGGATGATCGACCGCGCGAAGCTGGAAGGGCTGCCCTACGTCTATCTGGGCTACTGGGTCGCCGAAAGCCGTAAGATGGCCTACAAAGCGCGCTTCCGCCCGTGCGAGGTACTAGCCGGCGGCGCATGGCGGCCTTTGTCGGACCGGGCGCGGGCCGCCGCTGCGGCGCTGGAGACTGTCGAAAGCTGACAGGACACTGCCGGTGCGTTACCACCCAGACGCATGAGGGGCTGGGCGATGGATCTACGGCGCGCGTTACGCTGGTACGGCGGCAAGCTGATGCGGGTGGGACGGCCGAAGCGGTTCACCGTCAACGGGACGCCGGTTGTGATCCATCACCGGGCCACGATCGCCCATTTCAATGCCATCGCGCAGTGCTTCCAGCTGCGGCAATATGAAATCCCGGAGCTGGGAGCTAACCTACGCGCAAAGACCCAGGCGTATTACCAGGCCATACTGGCCCGGGGCGCCACACCGCTCATTATCGATGCGGGTGCGAATATAGGGGCCGCCGCGCTCTGGCACGCGGCAATGTATCCGGCTGCCCACATCGTGGCAGTCGAGCCTGCGACCGACAATGTTATTCTGCTGCGACAGAACTGCACCACACCCAACATCGACATTCGTGCCGCCGCCATCGGCCCGCATGACGGCACCATCACCCTGACCGACCCCGGCGTCGGCGCCGACAGCTACCGGACCGTGGACGACCCGTCCCGCGGTTACGAGGTCCCGCTGATCTCGGTCGCTAGCATCATGAAGGATTATCCAAGCCCGGCCTATGAGCCGTTCATCCTAAAGGTGGACATCGAGGGTGCGGAACAGCAGCTGTTCTCGGGCGACCCGGACGGACTGGCGCAGTTTCCCGTCGTCGCCATTGAGCCGCATGACTGGATGCTGCCCGGCCAGCAGACATCGGTGCCATTCTTCCACTTCCACGCCAGCCAGAAGCGCGACTTCAGCTATCATCAGGAGAACGTGTTTTCGTTTTCCCCAGCCCTAGTAGCGACTAAAACCGGGCGGACAGGGCCAGCGAGCCAAAGTTAAATAGGCCGCTGCGCTGGCGGTCGAAGCTGGGTGTCTGGAATACCTGGGAGTAGGTCAGTCGCACGCCGAACGCCATGACGGCCAGCCCCGCCTGCGCCTCACCTAGAAAGGCCCGCTTGGTGGTGTGGGGCGAATTGCGGAAGGTACTGCCGTCCAGGAAGATGTCGCGCCCGATCGCCTGACCATCCAGGCCGGCGAACACGTACCAGGCAAACGGCCGCGTGGGCGTGTACGCGTCCGACCCCGATAGGCCGGGCCGGATGCGGGGTGCCCCGAAATCGCTGTCTAGCCCCTGCCCGAACCGGACCGTGCCGCCCACCTGCACATAGTCCCGCACCGTGCCGATCCCGGCGGTCAGCGCCGGCAGCGCGTCCACTTCAACGCCGCTAAACCGCGTGATGGGCAGGCGATAGGTCTGTTCCAGCAGCACCTCCACCGCCGGTTCGTCCCGCAGCTGTGATCTCCATCCACGGTTGGGCGTGTCGCCGATCAGGCTATGGAAGCCGTTCTGCACCTGCTCTCCCAAAGCAGATGGCCCAACGACGCCGAGCGAGACCTGCAGCACGCTGCGAGTGTCTGTCGTGTCGTGGATTAGCGCGGCGTCGGCGTGCAGATATCCGGCATAGGGCCGGTCGCGCGGGTCCGGGGGACGGGCCTGCGTATTGCGGGGCGTGAAGATGGACTGCGCTAACTGCACACTGATCCGCTGCGTGCCGTCGCCCCACACTGTGCGCCCGAACTCTGTCAAAAAATCTGGCGTGGCCGTGGTCGGCGCGACGTAGCCGAGGCGCACGCCGCTCGTGTAGTACTGATCCGACGTTCCGCGATAGGTCGAGACGGCGTCGTTTTCGACCTGCAGCGTCACGATGCTGGCCGGGTCTGCGGCCGGCGGCGCACCCCAGGCGAGCGGGATTGCCCACGCAGTTGGGATAAGCCACGCCGCCATGCCAAAACCAGCCCGCTTCATGCCGCTCCGCCCCGTTCGTGCCATCGTCCAGTCCGCAATAGCCAACCCCGCGATCCGGCGATAGTGCGTACCCGTTACACCGTTGTCCTGCGTGTAGGGACAAGCCACGGACGGGTGGCCGAGCGGGTTAAGCCAGCCGTCTTGAAAACCACCGTTTTGACTGTGGTAAGGTGGATCATGATGGCCATGATTACCTAATAAACTTAATGGGTTGCGAGGTTTACCCTGTGGTATTTTTCCCGGTTAAAACGGGGTTGTCATGACGGATTGTGCCCGATTTTGTAACCGGCGGCATTGCGGCGCCGGTGTTACGCGGCATGCCGTTCAGCGTCACGGCCGGGATTGGCTTCATCGCCACTTTTGGCGTCGCGATCCTGGATGGCGTGGTATTCGCCTCCTGCACCGGCGATGAGCGGCCCGAGTGTAAAGACTCCCAAGAAGCGGCGCAAAAGGCGGCGGAGATGCGGCTTCGCCCGTGGCTGATAACGGTGCTGATGACGGTGCTGATGACGGCGCTGGTGGCCTCGATCGGTTTTTACCCATGACCACCTCGATCCGCGCCGGGGCGGAGGTGCAACGGCCGCTCGCGACCGTCGTAGCAGTTTAATTAGCACAACCTTGCTGACGCTGGTCGTGCAACCCGCCTCCTTGCCCTGGTCATGGAGGCAACGTGGCCCACTTGGCTTGGCGGACGGCCTGCCCGTACAGAAAACGATCCCGGCGGGCTGCTTGCACAGCCGGCAGAGTAGCTTTGGAATATTTTTATATCCCTACCGGCGAAATTATTAAAAAGGACGTGAGGTGTTGCAAGGCTACTCGCGTCCTAAAACGACTGGGACATCCGGTAGTCGAGACCGCTGTCGAGTACTGCCGCGCTATGCGTTAACCAGCCGACCGAGATCAGGTCCACGCCTGTCGCTGCAATCGCCGCCGCAGTGTCTGGGCTTATGCGTCCGGATGCTTCCGTAATGGCCCGCCCGGCCACCAACGCCACGCCCTGCGCCAGCATGGGCAGCGCCATGTTATCGAGCAGCACGGCATCGACGCCCAGCTCCATCGCTTCGGCCAGCTGCTCCAGCGTGTCCACCTCGAGCTCGATCCTCACCAAGTGGCCGGCCGCCGCACGCGCCCGCTCCACCGCTGGGCGAATACCGCCGGCAATGGCGACGTGATTGTCCTTGATCAGCATCGCGTCATCGAGGCCGAACCGGTGATTACCGCCGCCGCCGGCCCGTACGGCATATTTTTCAACCGCCCGCAGCCCTGGCGTAGTTTTGCGGGTGCAAACGATC
>JANONC010000309.1:0-2897 GCA_031420655.1 Rhodospirillales bacterium
TCATGTTCGTGCTCGCCCGCATGATGGGCGATCCGGGCCCGGGCGTCGGCATGGCCTTCGGCCCCGGCCTGTGTGCCGAGGCGTTCCGGTTTACCGTGCTGTGAGAACCCGCAGCCTGACGCCCGAAATACTCGACACCACAGAAATTGGTGCAACGACCCTGGCTGCCGTGCTGCAAGACCTGGCCACGGTCAACACCCTCACCCGCGCCCGCGCTCCTACGCTTCATTTCCTGCGACGCATCGCGCGCACCCACCCCGGCCCATTACGCGTGCTAGATGTGGGCTTCGGCGACGGTGATATGCTCCGCCGCATCGCGCGCTGGGGCGCCCGTACCGGCACACCCCTCGCCTTACAGGGCATCGACCTCAACCCTGGCGCAGCCCCCACGGCACAGGCCCGGTCGGCTGGGTACGCCATCACCTATCGCACCGGGGACGTGTTCGATGAGCCGCCGGGCCAGCACGATGTGATCCTAAGCTCACTCTTTACCCACCATCTGACCGACCCGCAGATCGTGCGTTTCCTGCAGTGGATGGACGCGAGCGCCACCGCCGGCTGGTTCATTAACGACCTGCACCGCCACATCCTGGCCCGCGACGGGTTTGCGCTGCTCTCCGCCGTCGCCCGCTTCCACGCAATCGTCCAGGCCGACGGCCGCCTGTCGGTCGAGCGCAGTTTTCGCCGCACCGATTGGGTCCGCCTGCTGGGCGAAGCCGGCGTCCAAGGCCGCATCACGTGGCACATGCCGTTCCGCTACTGCGTCGCCTCATGCAGGCGCTGATCGCTGGCGGCGGTGTGGCCGGCGCCGCCACCGCCTGCCTGCTCGGCCCGGCCGCCACCCTGATCGAACGCGAAACCGCCCCGCACGACAAGATTTGCGGCGAGTTCCTGTCATGGGAAGCGCAGGCCTACCTTGCCCGACTCGGCCTCGATCCGGCTGCCCTGGGTGCCCACCCCATCACCCATGTTCGGCTCGTACACCGGAACCAAATCGCCTGCGCCACCCTTCCCTTCACCGGCCTGGGCCTCAGCCGCCGCGTGCTGGACGAGGCGTTGCTGGCCCACGCCGCCGCACGGGGTGCCACGATCCTGCGCGGCCACAGCATCCGCGCCGCAAGCGGTACCGCACTCGACATCACGACGCTGGGTACCCTGCACGCCAAGCGGCTTTATCTCGCGACCGGCAAGCACGACCTCCGCGGCCTAAAGCGCGAGCCCGGGGCGCCAAATCCGCTCGTCGGCCTCAAAATGTACTACCGCCTCGCCCCGGCCCAGCAGGCCGAACTGGCCGGGCACATCGAAATCCTGCTCTTTCCGGGCGGCTACGCCGGGCTGCAGCTGGTCGAGGGCGGGCGTGCCAATTTGTGTTTGCTGCTGCACCGCGACCGCTTTCAGTCAGCCGGGCGCGCGTGGGACGGCGTGATGGATCTGATGTCGCAGAACTGCCCACATCTGGCCGCCCGCCTTGCCGGAGCGACCCCGTTGCTGGAGCGTCCGCTGACCATCAGCGGCGTGCCATACGGCTACGTACACCCCACCCCGGCGCCCGGCCTGTTCAGGCTCGGGGACCAGATGGGCGTCATTCCGTCCTTCTGCGGCGATGGCGTGTCGATCGCGCTGCATACCGCCTTCGCCGCCGTGGCTGCCGGGCCCGATGCGGCGCTGTACCACCGCCGGGTGCAGCCGCAATTGGCGGCACCCATCCGCCGCGCGCAACACCTGTTCGGCGTGGCGCAGGCCGCACCAGCCTGGATCACCGCCGCCGCCCGCCTTTGGCCCGGCGCGCTGCGCACCGTCGCCCGCCTGACACGGCTCAGCCCCGCGGCGATCAACTAACGCTCATGTTCGCTTGCGGATCCTGCGCCGCATCACACGTTCGGCCCGTCGACCGAGGGGATGCAACAGTGCCTGAACCCGTAATCATCACTGGCGCCAGCGCCGGCATCGGACGCGCCGACGTGGCGGACGCCCCAACGATTAGGATCGTCTATCTGCACATGCTGGGCGGCAGTGCCCGGCACTGGGACGACGTGATCGCCGCACTACCGGACTACGAGCACCTGCCGCTCAATCTTCCCGGCTATGGCGGCACGGCGGCGACGGCCACGAGCGTGGAGGGCATGGCCCGTGCAGTCATCGCGCAGCTGCCCAACGATCAAACGCGCTGGGTCCTGGTCGGCCATAGCATGGGGGCCAAAGTCGGCTTGGCGGTATTGGACGCCACGACGGACACAGCGGACTACTGGGCCGTAAATCTATGCGGCATCGTCACACTCGCCGGGTCCCCCCCTGGCCCAGAGCCGATGGAAGACGAGCAGCGTGCCACACTGACGGCTTACGCCGCGCACGGCCCGGTCTCCCATCGTCACGCCGTGAAGTTCTTGGACCAGAACACGCAGGAGAAGCTGACAGGGCCCACCCGCACCATGGCGCTGGACGCCATCATGGGAACCAGTCCCAAAGCCTGGGTCGCGTGGCTCCAGCAAGGCAGCCGGGAGGACTGGACCGCCCGGAACAGCAACATTGCGCTACCAGCCCTAATCGCCGCCGGCGCATCGGACGAGGATTTGGGCGCCGCCGCCCAGCGCCGCATGATGCGCACCCACTTTCCCGACGCCACGGAAGCGACCGTCGCGGGGGCCAAGCACATCCTGCCGCTCGAACAACCGCAGGCGGTTGCGGACCTCATCGCCCAGTTCATTGCCACGCTAACCATTCCGCAAACCTATCGCCAGCTGCTCACGTCGCCCCGTGTGAGCACCGCCACGCGGAAGGCGCTGTTTGCCCGAACGGCACCGGACGCGCCCAATGTTTTGTCGGGCGCAGAACGGGCCACGCTTTCGGCACTGATCGGCCGCATCCTGCCGGGTGCGCCCAGTACGCTGGCCGCCACG
>JANONC010000310.1:0-14927 GCA_031420655.1 Rhodospirillales bacterium
AGATTGAAAATATGCGGCCGGCAGTGAACAGCACCAAGCACGGCGGCGACTTCGCGGGTCAGCGCGTCGCCACCCACGACTAGGGCGAGCGGGTCGAGGTTCCCCTGAGTTGCCACGCCCGGTGGCACGAGCGGCAGCGCGAGTTCCAGCGCCGTGCCAGTGTCCAGCGCCACGGCATTAACGCCCGTAGCCGCTGCGTACGCACCTACTTGCACCCCCGCAAGGCGCGGAAACCCGATCACCGGCACGCCGGGGTGGCGGGCACGGATGGCATCTACGATCGTGCGGGTCGGAGCAATCACATGGCGCTCGAATAGCCGCGGGGACAGCACGCCGGCCCAACTGTCGAACAACATCACCACCTCCGCCCCGGCGTCGATCTGAGCTGACAGATATTCGATCGTCGAACGTACAAGCGTGTCGATCAGCGCGCCAAAGAGTGCCGGGTCACGATGGGCCATGCCGCGAATAAGCGCGAACTCCTTCGAGCCTCCGCCTTCCACCATATAGCAGGCAACCGTGAACGGGCTGCCGGCAAAGCCAATCAGCGTGGTTGCATCCGGCAATCCAGCACGGGTCAGGCGAACCGTTTCCAAAATGGGAGCCACGGCATTCACGACCTTGCGTTCATCGAGCGATGCGACATCGGCCTGGGACGAAAGCTGAGGCAGCACTGGCCCTTCTCCTTCCTTGAACGCCAGGCCCCAGCCAAGCGCCCAGGGCAGCATCAGGATGTCGCTGAACAAGATGGCAGCGTCGAAACCGAAGCGGCGGATGGGCTGCAATGTCACTTCGGAGGCGAGTGCCGGCGTCGTGCACAAATTGACGAAACCGCCAGCCTGACCGCGCACGGCCCGGTACTCCGGCAGGTATCGTCCGGCTTGGCGCATTAGCCACACGGGCGGTGGCCAGACGGCTTCACCAGCCAAAACGCGCAAGATTGGTTTGGTCATGGCCAGGCTCTAACAGGTCCGTTGCACGGCGTCAGGTGCGCAGAAGTGACAAGCCCCCTAAAACAAACCAGAGGTTTATCTTTCTTGGGGATGTAGAAAGCCCTGTGAATAACCGGGATTAAACGACAGCCTGGGTTGTCAGCCCGTCCACCCACAGCTCCTGCACGGCGTAAGTCACTTTTTTTGGCCGATAAATTAGGCTTGTCCCCACCATGGTCTATCCATGCGGCTGTAAGGAAAGAGCGGGTGTGACTGACAACGGTTTATCCCCGTGACTCGACAACGACCCTGGTGACCGGGCTCAGAACGGCACTTGTCCCCATGACTCCCCCTTACCCGGCAACCGCATTAGGGTCGGGCCATGGATGAACACCGGATCAATCTACACCTTGTTTCGGACGCAACAGGCGAGACGCTTAACAGCATCGCGCGCGCGACGGTTTCACAGTTCGAACGGGTGAACATCACCTATCATCGCTGGAGCCTGATCCGGACGCGCTTTCAGCTGCACCGGGTACTGGAGGGGATCGAGGCTGAGCCGGGTCCGGTGTTGTCGACGGTGATCGACAAGGCGCTGAGCGGCGATTTGGAAACCACCTGCCAGCGGCTGGGTGTTTCGGTCGTCAACGTACTGAACCCGGTGTTGGCCCTGCTACAGGAACACATTGGAACAGAGGCGCAATCCCGGCCTGGACGGCAATACGTGCTGGACGCGGACTACTTCCGGCGGATCGACGCGATGCACTATGTGCTGGCGCATGATGACGGGCAGGCTCAGGCAGGTATTGCGTCGGCCGACGTCGTGCTGGTTGGCGTGTCGCGCAGCAGCAAGACGCCGACATCATTCTATCTGGCCAATCGTGGGGTCAAGGCTGCGAACGTTCCGCTCGTTCCAGGGACGCCTGACCCGCCGGGGCTGGAAAACCCAAATTGTCCCGTAATTGGATTGACGCTTGAGCCCGCTGCGCTGATCGAAATTCGCCGGCACCGGCTAAAGCTGATTTCGGCCGGGTCGGACACAGGCCGGGTGCGCCAAGATACCGGAGATTACGTCGATGAAGAAGCGGTGCGGGCCGAATTGCTCTGGGCTCGGCGGCTGTGTGCCCGGCGGGGCTGGCCCGTGATCGAGGTGACGCGCCGGTCGATCGAGGAGACGGCTGCAACCGTGCTGCAACTGATGGAAGCTTGGCACACCAGGAAAGGCCAGGTCCGGGCATGACGGAGCTGGTACTGGCCAGCGGTTCCACAGCCCGGGCGGCAATGCTGTCGCAGGCCGGGTTGCGGTTTACGGTGCGGGTGGCGGACGTCGATGAGGCTGGACCGAAGCGGGCCATGCGCGACCAGGGTGCGGAGGCGGTGGCGCTGCATTTGGCGCACGCAAAAGCGGCCGCGGTGGACGATGCGGACGGCGCGCTGGTGATCGGGGCGGACCAGATTCTGGTGTGCGAGGGTGCGTGGTTCGACAAACCGGCCGGGCTGGGCGAAGCGCGCGAGCATTTGCGGCGGCTGCAAGGCCGGGTGCATACGCTGGTTACAGTTGTGGTGTTGCACCGGCATGGCCGGGCGCTATGGTCGCACGTTGCGGTGCCGGCGCTGCGCATGCGCGCTTTGAGTGACGCCGCTATCGATGCAGTGCTCGCTCAAGATGCGCCAGCGTGCCTGGCAACGGTGGGCGCGTATCGCGTCGAGGGGCCCGGCGTGCAGCTGTTTGAGCATATCGAGGGTGAATGGCCGGCGATCTTGGGCTTACCGTTGCTGCCGCTACTCGCAGCATTGCGGGATACCCCGGGCATCACTGGTTTGTTGCCGAATTGAGCGTCGCCAAAGCGTGTGTCATAGGGTTAGAAAAACAGGAGCGGAACGGCGATGGCGATGAACAAGGTTTATCCCGGCGCGACTGAAGAACTGGTCGGAGTGTTGCACGACGGACTGACGAACATGTCGGGTGGATTTGGCCTGTGTGGCATTCCGCAGGTGCTGATCGACGCGATTAAGCAGTCTGGCGTGAAGGACCTGACGTGCATCAGCAACAACGCCGGCATTGACGATGCGGGCCTGGGTGTACTGTTACAGACCCGGCAGGTTCGCAAGATGATTGCCTCCTACGTCGGTGAAAACGCTACCTTCGCCAAGCAGTACCTGGCCGGCGAGCTGGAGATTGAATTTAACCCGCAAGGGACGCTCGCGGAGCGAATCCGGGCCGGCGGCGCGGGTATTCCGGCATTCTTTACCCGCACCGGTGTCGGCACCCAAATCGCTGAGGGAAAGAAGACCGAAATGTTCGACGGCGTCGAATACGTGATGGAACGCGGATTGCGCGCCGATTTGGCGATCGTGCATGCGTACCGGGCGGATCCGGAGGGCAATCTCACGTACCGGATGACGGCGCGTAATTTCAACCCGATGATGGCTACGGCAGCCACGGTGACAGTGGCCGAAGTGGAAGAGCTCGTGGCACCCGGCGCGATCGACCCCGATACGATCATCACCCCCGGTATCTTCGTCCAGCGCATGATTGTCGTGACGCATCCGGTCAAGCGGATCGAACAACGTACGGTCCGGCAACGTGAGGGAGCAGTCTGATGGCATGGACTCGGGACGAGATGGCAGCGCAAGCGGCGATGGAGCTGCGGGACGGCATGTACGTGAACCTCGGCATTGGCATACCGACACTGGTGGCGAACCACTTGCCGCCGGGCATCGACGTGCAGTTGCATAGCGAGAACGGCATGCTGGGCGTGGGAGCATTCCCGTTTGCCGGTGAGGAGGACGCCGACCTCATCAACGCTGGCAAGCAGACGGTGACGGCATTGCCAAGCACCAGCTATTTCGACAGCGCGCAGTCGTTCGCGATGGTGCGCGGCGGGCACATCGCCATCAGCATCCTGGGCGCGCTGCAGGTGGCGGAGAACGGCGACCTGGCGAACTGGATGATCCCTGGCAAGATGGTCAAGGGCATGGGCGGTGCCATGGACCTGGTAGCAGGCGTGCCGCGGGTCGTGGTGTTGATGGAACACACTGCGGGCGGCAAGCCCAAGTTGCTGAAGCGGTGCACGCTGCCGCTGACGGGCAAGGCGGTCGTGAGCCGGGTGGTGACGGAACTGGGCGTGTTCGACGTGACGCCGGCCGGGTTCAAGACGGTTTCGCTAGCGCCCGGCGTGACCCATGACGAAGTACAGGCCAAGAGCGAGGCGACCATCAACTAGCGCCGCCCCTTGTGGAGAAGGCCGGGCGCGGTCTATATCGGCCGCTCCCCGCCAGACTGCGGCATAGGTACGGGGCTGTAGCTCAGTTGGTAGAGCGCTTGAATGGCATTCAAGAGGTCAGGGGTTCGATTCCCCTCAGCTCCACCACGGATCGAGGGGACGTGCGATGGACATCAAGCGGTGTGGCACCCAGCCGTCAGGGCGCGGCTCGGCCGAATATTTCACCGGCGTCGTCCGGATGGACCCCCTAAATAGTCCGCCAGAGCCGGCGCGGGTTGCGATGGTGCATGTGACGTTCGAGCCAGGTGCGCGCACGGCCTGGCATACTCATCCGTTGGGACAGACGCTGATCGTCACAAGCGGTTGTGGCCGGGTGCAGCGCGACGGCGGTCCGGTTGAGGCAATTCACGCGGGCGACGTCGTCTGGTTTTTACCCGGTGAGAAGCACTGGCATGGTGCGGCGGCCACGACGGCTATGAGCCACATTGCGGTGCAGGAAAAGCAGGGCGGGACAGCTGTGCAGTGGCTGGAGCATGTGACAGACGCGCAGTACGGCAGTTAACCCGCTTCAGAGGCCACGATGCGGTAGATAAGCTCTTCGCCGTCAGGACGGCGCAGCACCACGGGTTCGCCGGGGCGAAGGATATGCGCGTCGACGGCCCAGAGCGGGTCGTCGTCGCCATCACTGCCACGGAGTACCCAGGCTCCCTCGTGTGGAACGAGCACGGAATGTTTGTCGGGCTTGCCGGGACGCTCACGCACAGCCGCGCCCTGATCCTGTTCCGGGTCGAGCTGCCCATTTGACGTGAGTGTGGCTGTGAGCGTGAGCCGATCGGTCAGATCACCATCCGGTAGGCCCGGAGCGTGTGCCAGTACCATCAGGATCCTTGTCATGGTTGCGTAACGCCCCGTCCGCCTGTCTAGTTTGTATAACTGAATTTCTAAAAGGGCTAAATTGCTACGCGCACGCCGAGTTCGACGACCCGGTCGCTTGGGATCCGGAAGAACTCTGTGGTTGGCACAGCATTGCGGGCCATCAGAAGGAACAGAAACAATCTCCAGGCCGGGAGTTTGGGCACCATGGCGGGAACCAGAACCTCACGGCCCAGAAAAAAGCTGGCCGTCATGGCGTCATAGGGGACGCCGTGGCTCGGCAGCTCCTCGAGGTTGCGCGGAATGTTCGGGCTCTCCATAAAGCCGTAGCTCAGCACCACGCGGTGTACGCCGGGGGCCAGTTCGGTGACTGCGACCCGCTGCGAGTCGGGTGCGACCGGGATCTCGAGGTTCTGAACCGTTACGAACAGTACGCGCTCATGCAGAACTTTGTTGTGCTTGAGGTTGTGTAGCAACGCGGCCGGCACGTAATCCGGATTGCCGGTCAGGAACACGGCCATGCCCGGCACACGCACGGTGCGGGATTGCGGCAGGCGGGCCAGGAATGAGCGGAGCGGCAGGCTGTCCTGCTTCCAGCGCGCCAGCATCAGCTCACGGCCCTGATGCCACGACGTCATGGCCGCCATCAGCGCGGCGCCGAGTAGCAAGGGCACCCAACCGCCTTCTGGGATTTTTAGCGCGTTAGCGGCAAAGAATACGGAGTCGATGACAAAAAAGCCGCCGAACACACCCAGCGCGGCCCAGCGCGGCCAATGGAACTCACGCCGGAATACGACGGCCGCCAGCACGCAGGTGCACAGGAAGGTGCCGGTGACAGCAATGCCATAGGCGGCGGCCAGGGCGTCGCTGGTCCGGAACGCGAGCACGAGCACGAGCACTCCGATCATGAGCGCCACGTTGATTTGCGGCAGGTAGATCTGGCCCTCCTCTGTCGTGCTTGTATGCAGGACTGACATTCGGGGCAGGAACGACATCTGCATGCACTGACGGGCGATGGAAAACGCGCCGGAGATCAGGGCCTGGCTGGCGATTACCGTGGCGGCGGTGGCCAGAGCCACCAGCGGCAGGCGCATGGAGGCGGGCGCCATGAGATAGAAAGGGTTTTCGAGCGCAGCCGGGTCGGCGATGACGAGGGCACCCTGCCCCAGATAGTTCATGACCAGGCAGGGCAGGACGAGGACGAGCCAGGCGGCGCGGATCGGCCGGGCACCGAAATGGCCCATGTCGGCGTACAGCGCCTCCGCCCCTGTAACGGCCAGCACGACGGAGCCGAGGGCGACGAACGCAAGCCAGCCGTGCTTTGCGCATAGCAGCGCGCCATAATGGGGGGAAAGGGCGAGCAGCACTTGAGGGTGGGCCGCGATCTGTATCCCGCCCATGACAGCGAGGACGACGAACCAGACGGCCATGACGGGGCCGAACAGGCGGCCGATGCTGCCGGTGCCTCTGACCTGCACGGCAAACAGTGCGACGATGATCACGAGGCTGATGGGCAGCACGACCTGTTTGAATTGGGGCGAAACGACTTCGAGCCCTTCGACGGCCGAGAGCACCGAGATGGCCGGGGTGATGACGCCGTCACCAAAGAACAAGCATGCGCCGCCTACGCCGACCATGCCGAGTATAGCCCGCATGCGCGCCCCCTGACACCGGCGCTGAGCCAGGGCCATGAGGGCCAGGATACCACCCTCGCCATGGTTGTCGGCCCGCATGACGAGCAGCACGTACTTGACGGTCACGATCAGCACGAGCGACCAGAAAACCAGCGACAGGATGCCCAGAATTTCCATGGTGTCCACGGGCGTGGAGCCATTGGCCGTGAAATGGGCGAGGCTGGCCTTCAGCGCATAAAGCGGGCTCGTGCCGATATCGCCGTAGACGATCCCGAGAACACCGAGAATGGCCATCGGACGCAGTGGCGCTCGCAGGACAGGCGCATCCGCATGCATAACGCCGCTCATGGCTGGCCTGCCCCCGTTGCCGTACAGCCGGTCACCGTACTCATTGTTCGATCCTGTTTCGTGCCCTGGCACAAGCGCATAAGCGGGGTGATGGTTCATAAGCAAGCGTTGGCGCAGTAATCCGCCCCGTCATGAGCGGGCACCGAACAGGGCGGAGCCGACGCGGATGTGGGTCGCCCCGTGGGTGATCGCCGCCTCAAAGTCGTTGGACATGCCCATAGACAAGGTGTGCAGCCCGTGGCGCGCGGCGGTGGCGGCGAGCCAAGCGAAGTGCGGGTTAGGATCTTGGTCCGCGGGCGGAATGCACATCAGTCCCGTCACGGCTGGGCCGAGGCGCTGCTGGCACAAGTCGATGAACGCGTCCGCCTCTGCCCGGATCACGCCGGCCTTTTGCGGCTCAACACCTACATTGACTTGCACCAGGTACTTCGGTTGGCGCCCTTCGGTTTGTTGCGCTTGCATGAGAGCGTCGAGCAGGCGGGGACGGTCTAGGACTTCGATCACATCGGCCAGGCGGACTGCGTCGCGTGCCTTGTTGGTCTGCAATCCGCCAACCAGGTGCAACTGCAGCGCGGGATAACCGGCGCGCAGGGGCAAGAACTTCGTAGCCGCCTCCTGCACCCGGTTTTCGCCAAAAATAAGTTGCCCGGCATCCAGAAGCGTTTGCACATCGGCGGCCGGGTAGGTTTTGCTGATGGCGACCAGGGTGGGAGGGGCGCGCCCAGCCTGCGCGGCGGCGCGGGCAATGCGCGCGTTGAGGGCGGCGTAGCGTTCGAGGAGAGAGCTGACCATGCATCCTAGGCTTGCCTCATGGGCGCTGGCGGTCAAGGCGCGGCACCGGTCGCCCTGGCCGGCGGTGTGGTTATTTACGGACCCGGCGCGCATGCCGGACGTGGTGGCGACGGTGCGTGCGCTGCCGCCAGGGTGCGGGGTGGTGTTCCGTCATGATGGGGTCCCGGGCCGGGCTACGCTGGCACAGCACGTGGCGCGGGCGTGCCGGGCGGGCCGGCTTGTGATGGTGATGACTGCGCCCGCGTTGCCGGGGGTGGGGCTGCATCTCCGGCGGGGATACCGGAGTGGCGCTGTGCCACGGCTAGTCACCAGCTCGTCCCATAATCGGCTGGAAGTGTTGCGGGCAAAGCGGGCGGGTGCGGCGGTGGTGTTTGTGTCGCCGTTATTTTCGACCCGGTCGCATCCGGATGGCACGGCGCTGGGCGGCGTCCGCTGGCGGATCGCTGGCGCTGGGGTTGGCGGTGTCTTTGCCCTGGGTGGGATTAACGCGGAGACGGTACGGGCCGTGCCGCCATGCGCCATGGGGTTTGGTGCCATCGGCGCGCTTACAGCTTGTGGCAGCCACGCAACAGTGTTTCGCAATTGCCATAAAACCGCTGT
This sequence comes from Rhodospirillales bacterium, assembly GCA_031420655.1. Classification (GTDB taxonomy): domain Bacteria; phylum Pseudomonadota; class Alphaproteobacteria; order Acetobacterales; family Acetobacteraceae; genus JANPPS01. Next base: position 8,407 of record JANONC010000310.1, read on the forward strand.
CGTAGCTGTTGCAGAGCCCGCCGCCACCCGGCAATAGTTTGGTCAAGTCTGGCTGAGACGGTCTGTGCGTGGCGACGTGCACGGGTTTATCGGGGCCCATACGTCCGCCGGGACCTGTCCGGTGTTTTGAGGAGAAGTTTTATGCGTAAGCTCCTGCTGGCCAGCGTGGCCGTGCTGGGCGCGTCGATGGGACTGGCGAACACCGCCATGGCCCAGACCGCTGCTACTGAACCGGGTGATGAGCTGTCCGGCCAGTCTTTCCCGACACCTGGTAGCGTGACGGTCCGGCTGAACGGCCGCTTCCGCTTCTATGCCGGCGCGATCTCGCAGGGCGCAGCGCGCACCAGCAACTTTGCGCAGCCGGCCACGGGCGGCGTGGCCGCTGGCCTGATCAACACCACGACGTCGAACCAGGGCACCAACAAGCTGTCCAACTATGGCGTGTCGGACTACGCCCGCCTGTACCCGGGCTTTGATGGCGTTGCCACCAACGGCCTGAAGTACGGTGCAGCTCTCGAAGTCCGTATGGACAACAACTACGGTGCCGGCGGCGGCTTCGCTGGTTCCGTCACGGGCCAGAACCGCACGCGTGACGTGCTGTATCTGCGTCGCCAGTGGGGCTACATCGGCACCGACAAGTTCGGTACGATCCGCGTGGGCTCGACCGACAACCCGGGCTCGCTCTACCTGACGGGTACGTTTGAAAACTTCGATGCCGGCGGCTTGAACGGCGACATTCCGGCCATGTTCCTGCCCGGCAACGTGCAGATCAACTACCCCTTCGCGTCGGTCGGCAACGTCTATTCAACGACGAAGATCATCTATCTGTCGCCGCAGTTCTTTGGCGTCGACTTCGGTGTGTCGATAGAGCCCACGACGGCCAACGGTGGTGAAGCTAACTCAGCGGGTTGCGGCCCGACGCCGAGCGCCGGCCAGTTCAGCAGTGCTGGTAACTCGGTCGCAACACCGGGCTGCGACAACTTGTCCAGCACCAGCACGTCCGACATCGGCCGTCGTAAGAACACGTACGAGGCGCTTGTCCGTTACCGCGGCACGTTCGGCCCGCTCGGCCTGGCGGCAACCGCGCAGTACACCGGCTCTGGCCGTGTGACGGACAGCGGCGTCCCAGGTGCGGCGACGAACCCGCAGCGTACCCGGCTTGAGGACCTCAGCCTCGGCGACTTCGGCCTTGCGGTCACGTTCGGCGGCCTGACGGTTGGTGGTAACTACCTCGTTGGCCGGTACAACGTTCCGGGCGGCGGCGGTTATGGCGGTTTGCTGGCCAAGGGTCAGCCGAACTCCAATGCCGTGATCGTGGGTGCAAGCTACACGATCGGTCCGGTGATCTTCGGCGCGCACGCACTGCGTTCGCAGTCGCAGGGTGACCAGGCAACGGCGACCAACCGTAGCAGCACGGGTGTGCCGTTGGCTGTTGGCGGCGTGACCGGTGGTAACCGCGTCGAGTCCGGCATCGCAGCTGGCGCGACGTATTCACTGGCACCGGGCCTGTCGCTGTTCGCCTCGTACGTCTATAACGAGCGCAAGCAGAACGGCTTTAACTTCATCACCGGCCAGTCCAACAACGCCGGTAACAACAAGACGACGGCGCAGGTCTTCGCGGTCGGCACGGGCTTCGCCTGGTAATCGCTTAACTAACGCGGCTAAATCGGGCGGCAGGGCAACCTGCCGCCCTTTTTCGTGCGTCTGGGTCATCTTGGCGTTGGGCCTGCATTCACGCTAAGGGATGCCGTGCACCGATGCGCATCTTCCGTTAGGTCAGCCATGTCCCAATCCGTCTCACGTCGTCTGTTCAAACCTGGCCTTTGGCTGCTGGCGGGGCTGGCCCTCCAGGGCACGCTCACGGGATGCGGCCCGGCAAATGTGCGGGCCGTGCAGGATGACGAGTACCTGGACTACCGGACCAAGGGTGCGGGACGCGGCAAGTTGTTCGGCGAGCAGGGCTTGGCGCTAGGCGTCGGCAAGGGCGGCAGCTCGGCGAGCGAGGCGGGCAGCGCTTTGGGCGTCAATGCGTATTTGTGGCGTGCGGCGCTGGATACGTTGTCGTTCATGCCGCTGGCCAATGCAGACCCGTTTGGCGGCACGATCATCACCGACTGGTATCAGCCAGCCTCGGCCGGCGGCGAGCGGTTCAAGGCAACGGCTTACATCCTTGGTCGCCAGCTGCGCGCCGACGGGATCAAGGTCGCGGTGTTCCGGCAACAGGCGCTCGGCGGCCAATGGGTCGATGCGCCCGTCGCGCCGTCCACGGCCAGCGAGATCGAAAACAAGGTGTTGGCCCGGGCCCGGGAGTTGCGGGCGCAGGCGACCGGTTCGTAAGCGGCGTCATGACCGAAAGCGGAGCCGTGCGCGAGCCGGCGATCTATGACTTTGCCGTGGCCGAGCCACGCTGGCAGGCGGCCTGGGCGGCTGCCCGTAGCTTCGAGGTGGCGGATGTGCCGACGGACGGCAAGCCGAAATACTACGTGCTGGAGATGTTCCCCTACCCCAGTGGCAAATTTCACATGGGCCATGTACGGAACTACACGCTTGGCGACGTTGTGGCTCGGTATAAGCGGGCGCGGGGTTACTCTGTGCTGCACCCCATGGGTTGGGACGCGTTCGGCCTGCCGGCGGAGAATGCCGCGCGGGAACGCGGCGTGCCGCCGGCCGAGTGGACGCGCGCCAACATCGAGGTCATGCGAGCCGAGCTAAAGCGGATCGGCGTGTCGCTCGACTGGACCCGGGAGTTCGCGACGTCCGACCCGGCTTATTACGGGCAGCAGCAGCTGTTGTTGCTGGAGCTGATGCACGCTGGTTTCTTTGAGCGGAAGGAAAGCTGGGTCAACTGGGACCCGGTGGACGGGACGGTGCTGGCGAACGAGCAAGTGATCGACGGCCGGGGCTGGCGCTCGGGGGCTGTGGTCGAAAAGCGCAAGCTGTCGCAGTGGTTTCTGCGGATCACCCGGTTTGCGCCGGAGTTGCTGGCGGCGCTGGATGACCTGTCCCGCTGGCCCGAGCACGTGCGTGCCATGCAGGCCCGGTGGATGGGCCGGAGCGAGGGTGCCCGGGTCCGCTTTACGCTGACCACACCGGTCGCCGATACGAGCACCATCGAGGTATTTACGACGCGGCCGGACACCTTGTTCGGCATGTCCTTCCTGGCCATTGCGCCAGAGCATCCCGTGGCGAGCTATGTCGCTGCCCATAACCCGGACGCGGCTGCATTCGTGGCCGCCTGCCGCAGCCGTGGCACGAGCGAGGCGGCGATCGAAAGCGGCGAAAAGGAGGGTTTCGACACCGGGCTCACTGTCGCGCACCCATTTCTGCCTGGCGTCCGGCAGCCTGTATGGATCGCGAATTTCGTTCTGATGGATTACGGCACCGGCGCCATCTTCGGCTGTCCGTGCGGCGATCAGCGCGACCTGGACTTTGCCCGCAAATACGGTCTGCCCGTGCCGGTCGTGGTGCTGCCATCCGGAGCCGCGCTGGATGAGTACGTGGTTGGGCGGACGGCATATGACGGGCCGGGACAGGTGGTGAACTCTGGCTTTCTGGACGGCATGGACACGATCCGGGCCGGCCGGGCGGCGATCGAAGCCTTGGAGCAGGCGGGTGCGGGGCAGGGTGTCGTCAACTGGCGGCTACGGGATTGGGGCATCAGCCGGCAACGCTATTGGGGTTGCCCGATCCCGGTCATCCACTGCAGCACGTGCGGCGTCGTCCCTGCCCCGGCCAGCTCGTTACCAATTACGCTGCCGGACGACGTGACGTTCGACCAACCAGGAAACCCCCTCGATTACCACCCGACATGGAAGCATGTCGCCTGTCCAAAGTGCGGGGCAGCGGCAGAGCGGGAGACCGATACGTGCGATACGTTTGTCGATAGTTCCTGGTATTTTGCCCGGTTCTGCAGCCCGGCCGCCCCGGTACCGATCGACCCGGCGGCGGCGGCCCACTGGCTGCCGGTCGATCAATATGTCGGCGGTGTCGAACATGCGATCCTGCATTTGTTGTACTCGCGCTTTTTCATGCGCGCCCTGGCGAGTATCGGCCGCTCGCCGGTCAACGAGCCATTCGCCGGGCTATTTACGCAAGGCATGGTAACGCATGAGAGTTACCGCTCGGCGGCCGGAACGTGGCTGTATCCGGAGGACGTCGTTCCAGGTGTGGGCGGCCAGACGGTCGAGCGTGCAACGGGGCTGCCGGTCGTGGTAGGCCGCGGCGAGAAGATGTCGAAGAACAAGCGTAACACGGTCGATCCGTCTGCGATTATCGACAAATACGGCGCAGATACCGCCCGCTGGTTCGTACTTTCGGACAATCCGCCCGACCGGGATATCGAGTGGACCGAGGCGGGCGTGGCCGGAGCGGCGCGGTTTCTTCAACGAATATACCGGCTGGCGCGTGGCTTGGGCGGCCTGCCCTGGCATGCGCCGATAGAGGGCGGCCCAGCGGCGCGGCGGCTTCGCGTGGCGACGCACCGAACGATCCAGGCCGTGACGGAAGCATTGGACAGTTTCGCCATGAATCTAGCCGTCGCCCGCCTGTATGAGCTTGCGTCGGCCATGCTGGATGCGGAGCGGGAGCAGGGTGCTACGGAACCCGATACCGTCGACCATGGGGCAATGCTGGCGGCACGGCAGGAAGCGTTGCTTGCGTTGATGGGGCTGGTTGCCCCCTTGATGCCGCATGTGGCGGAGGAAATCCGTACGTTGCTGCCAGTCGCCGGGCCAACGCTGGCCTGCGATTGGGCCTGGCCCGTCGCGGATCAAAGCCTGCTTGCGGCGACAACCATGACGATTGCGGTGCAGGTCATGGGTAAGCTGCGGGCTACGATCGAGCTGCCGGTGGGTGTGTCGCAGGCCGACGCCATCGATGCCGCGTGTGCGGAGCCGAACGTAGCCCGGCTTCTGGGAGGGCGGCCCTTGGTGAAAACAATCTATGTGCCCGGGCGGATCGTGAACCTGGTGATCGCCCCGTCATGATCCGCCTATGCCTTGTACTGCTCGGCCTCACAGTCAGCGGCTGTGGGTTTCGCCCAGTTTACGGTCCGGCCGCAGCGGGCGGCGTGGCGTTTCAGGACAAGCTGGCCGGGATTTACGTACCAGTCATGCCGGAGCGTGTCGGCCAGTTAATGCGTCTGGCATTGCAGCAACGCCTGGACGGCACGGGTGAGAGCCGGCCGCGAGTCTATGAGCTGATTGTGTCGGTCAGCATTGGGGCTGACGCCGTTGCGACGCAGCGCGATAACTCGACATCGCGCGTGCGGCTGGACGGCATCGCAAGCTGGCTGCTACGCGATCTGACACCGCAGCACACAGTCGTCGCAAAGGGCGCGGCGCGGCTGCTGGACGGCTACAATATCATCAACCAGCAATTCTTTGCCGCCGAACTGGAGAACGACACGGTGCAACGCCGGCTGACTGCGGGCTTGGCGGACCGGATCGTGCTGCAGCTTGCCGCGCAGCTACAGAAAACTCCGTCCTAACGCGCGTGCGGATCGAAAGCCGGTCTGTCGAAAGCTTTCTGAACCGGCCGCCAGCGGCACGCATCGTGCTGTTCTTTGGGGCCGACGAGAGCCTGGTCCGGGCGCGCGCGGACCGGATCACCTATGCCGTGGTGGGCGCGCGGGACGACCCGTTCCGGGTTGCATGGCTGTCCAAAGAAGATCACGGCCGGCTGCTGGATGAAGCAACGGCGATATCCATGGTGGGCGGGCGGCGGGTCGTGCGCGTGCGTGAGGCGGCCGATGCGCTTGTGCCGTCGCTGCGACGCGTGTTGGACAGCCCGGGTGACAGCTTAATCGTACTGGAAGCCGAAAGCCTGACCAAGCGATCGAAGCTGCGGACGGTGCTGGAAGACCTGGCCGAAGCGGCAGTTGTTCCATGCTACGCCCTAGAGGGCCCAGCGCTACAGAGCTTGGCTGCGCAGAACTTTGCTCAGGCCGGGGTAAAACTTGGCGAGGGTGCGCTGGCGGAGTTCATCGCCCGTGCCGGTGTCGACGGTGCGACGGTTCGGGGAGAGGTAGACAAGCTCGCGCTGTACGCGGGGGCTGGTGCGACGATCGAACTCCGGGACGTGCAGGCGGCGGTCGGTGACCAGGCATTGGGATCGGTCGACGACGCGATCTTTGCTGCTGTGGCCGGGCGGGTGCCAGAGATGGACCGGGCACTGGAAACGGCGCTGGAGGCCGGGGCAGCGCCCGTCATGCTGTGCCGGATGCTTTTGGGCCACCTCAGCCGTGTTATGGATGCGGCGGAGGCGTGCGCCCGTGGGACGGAGCCCGGCCAAGCGGCCCGTGCCGTGCGGCCGCCCTTGTTGTTCAATCGCATCGCCGCGTTCACGGCCGCACTTCCGCTTTGGCCGGTGCTACGGCTACGCGCCGCGCTTACGGCAGTCGTTGCAGCCGAGCTGGCGTGTAAACAAACGGGAGCCCGCGACAGCCTGATCGTGCGCCGGCTATTTCTAAGCCTCTCGTTGCAGGCGCTCCGAAGCCGGGCCGCCGCCCGATAGCCGACAGC
>JANONC010000311.1:0-2651 GCA_031420655.1 Rhodospirillales bacterium
GGGACGACCATGGGCCAGCCCGCCGCCCGCCTGGGCGATTTCGTGTTGCAGCTGGGGCCGCATTGCCACGCGCCCATACACCCCCCCGCCCTGGTGCCAACTGCCGTGCCGCACCCGCCCATGCAGCTTCCCATCGTGTCCGGCGCGCCCACCGTGTTGATCGGCGGCAAGCCCGCGGCCCGGCTGACCGACATGACGCAGCCCTGCCTGCTGCCCGGCTGCGTGCCGGGCGGGCCAGGCATGGTGATGCTCGGCTCGCCCACCGTGATCATCGCCGGCCTGCCCGCCGCCCGAGTGGGCGACCAGACGTTGCACGCGACCTGCATCGCGCCGATCCCGGCGCCCACCGGCAAGATACTCCCGCCCGGCTGCCCCACCGTCCTGATCGGCTGACCGCCTCCCATGCGGCGCAGCCATTTCGAAGCCTGGGCACCGCACTGCCCGATCTGCGCCCGGGACCGCGGGCAACTCCCGGCCCTGCTCCTGGCAGAGGGCGCGGCCGAGGCGGAGGATGACGTGTTGTCCGGCACGCTGGTGTGCGCCGATGCGGTCTGCCGGGCCGAATACCCCGTGATCGACGGCATCCCCATAATCCTCGCCAACCTCCGCCAGCACCTTGGCGAGCATGCGGTGGAGCTGCTGCTGCGCGACGACCTGGATCCCGCAGCACTCAGCCTGCTCGGCGACGCGCTGGGGCCGGACTCCTGGCTCGACGTGCTGCGCCTGGGCGCGTCCACCTATGCCTGGGATGCTTTTGCCGACCTCGACCCGGCGGAGGACACGGGCGGCGCGCCCACGCCAGGCGCCGCACGACGCTGCCTGCGCGAACTGCTCAGCCTCGCGCGGCCGTTCGACCTGGCTCGGGCGTCCCGCGTGCTCGACCTTGGCTGCGCCGCCGGACGCACCGCGTTCGACTGCGCCGCAGCCGCCCCGGGCAGCCTGGTGCTGGGCATCGACGGGAACCTGGCGCTGCTCCGCCTCGCGCGCCGGGCCGCGACGCGGGGGGAGGTGGCGTACGGGCGGCGGCGGATTGGGCTGGTCTACGACCATCGCCGCTTCCCAGCGGCGCTACCGGGGCGAGAGCGGGTGGATTTCTGGGCCTGCGACGCCGCCGCCCTGCCCTTCGCGCCAGGGTGCGCGGACCTGGTGCTCGCGCTCAATCTGCTGGACTGCGTGCCCGATCCCGTGGGTTTGCTGCATGCGATGGCCGCAGCCCTCCGCCCTGGCGGCGCGCTGCTGCTGGCGACGCCGTTCGACTGGGCCGCCCGCGCCACCCCGGCCGCCCACTGGATCGGCGGCCATTCGCAGCGGGGCGATGGCAGGGGCGCAGCCGAGCCGCTGCTCCTTGCCTTGCTGTCCGGCACGCATGACCGCTCGGTTCCCGGCCTTGCCGTGGCGGGCGCGGGCGAACACGCATGGCACACGCGGCTGCACGACCGGTCCATGGTGCTCTACCAATCGCATCTGGTCGCAACCTTGAAAAGTTCGAACATCGAAAAGGATGGACAAGACGTTTTGAAGGGGTGATGATCTCGATACACTTTCTGCATCGGGTCGTTGCATCCATGTTTGCGAAACGCCAGGCCAGTACCACTACCGGCAGGCTGTTCTAAGCAGCCATGGCCCCCCTCGACTCCGTTCCTGATCCCGTCGCGCTGCCCGATATATCCGGCGATCAGCCTGCTGGTGAGAATCTGGAATTCGATCCGGCCTTCGCCGAACTGGAACGGCTGGCACAGGGTAAGTCCGAGCAGCAATACGGCTCGACCATCGTTCCCGCCGAGGAACCTGACTGGAAGGAGGTCATTGCCAGCGCCAGTGCGCTGATGCAGCGGACCTGTGACCTGCGGGTGATGGGGCGGCTGGCGGTGGCACGGCTGCAACGGGAGGGCATGGGCGGCTATGCCGAGACCATGGCGATGATCTGCCAGGTGCTTGAAACCCGCTGGACGGCCGTGCATCCGCAACTCGACCCCGAGGACGACAACGACCCGACGCTGCGCGCGAACGCCTTGCTTGCGCTGGCCGCCCCTGGGCAGGTCATGCGCTTCCTCCGGTATATGCCGTTGGCCCGCTCCGTCCGCGCGGGCGCCGTGTCCTGGCGCGACATCTCGGTCTCCACAGGCGTGATCGAGGTGGAGGACGGGACGCCAAAGATGACCGAGTCCGTCGTCGCCGCCGCGTTCCGCGAGACGGACGGCGCGGCGCTGGTTGCTCTGCGGACGGCGGTCGCATCCGCCATCGCCAGCGCCGCCGCCATACCGGCTGCGTTCGACGAGAACGCGGGATACGGCACCGGCCCCGACTTTACAGACCTGACCAAGCTGCTGCGCGAGATCGCGCGCATGACCGAAACCTATGCCCAGGCAGCGCCAGAGGCCGCAGAAGCTGACCCAGGGGCGGAGGAGGCGGAGGCGATTGGAAGCCGCCCGCCATCCGCGGCTACCCGGGCCGCGCCCGCCATGAGCATCGCCACCATGGGTCCGCCCACCAACCGGGCGGATGCGTTGCGCCTGCTTGACCTGGTCATAGAGTTCTACGAGCGGAGCGAACCGTCCAGCCCGTTGCCGTTGCTGATCGCACGCGCCCGGCGGCTGGCGGACAAGGGATTCCTGGATATCCTGCGCGACATGGCACCGGATGGGGTGAGC
>JANONC010000312.1:0-1743 GCA_031420655.1 Rhodospirillales bacterium
TGATCGTCACGCCAGTGTCGGTCACGGCCCCGGACATGGCGAACGATGCGGCCGGAGTCGCCTTGCTCCGCACAACCTTGACCCAGTCCTTGGCGCAAGATGTCGCGTCCACCTTCGTCCAGGCGTTGCGCACGCGGGTCCGGCCCACCGTAAACCGCACCCTGCTCGACAGCTTGCTCCAGTGATCGCCACTAGCCCGACGCAGGACGCGTTGGTTGCCCGGTATGAAGCCGGGCATGGCACGCTCGTGTGGCGGACGCAGGTGGCGGACCTGCAAACCCCTGTCGCCGCCTATCTGAAACTCGCGGCCGGCCAGGCCAACACGTTCCTGCTGGAAAGTATCGAGGGTGGCACCGCACGCAGCCGGTACTCCATCATCGGCATGGCGCCGGACCTAATCTGGCGCTGCCAGAACGGTCAGGCCGTCCTTGCGCGCAACGGGACGCCGGAACCGGACCCACGCCCGGCGCTGGACAGCCTGCGCGCTTTGATCGCCGAGGCGCAGATGGAACTGCCCGAGCATCTGCCTCCCATGCTGGGCGGGCTCGTCGGCTACCTCGGCTATGACATGGTGCGCCTGATGGAGCGTTTGCCGGATCACAACACCGACGCGCTCGGCCTGCCAGACGCCATCTTGCTGCGGCCCACACTGTTCGCCGTGTTCGACAACGTCCGCGATGAACTCACTCTGGCAGCTCCGGTCTACCCGCGCCCCGGCACCGGTGCCGCGGCCGCGTGGGACGCCGCGCAGCGGGCGCTCGACGCAGCGGAAGCCGCGCTGCTGCAACCGCTTCCGCCCCCCGCCGCCCCAGTGGCGCTTCCGCCCCCGCCCGAACCGCAATCCAACATGACGCAAGCAGCCTTCATGGCCATCGTGGACCGCATGAAGGAGCACATTGCGGCCGGCGATGTGTTCCAGGTGGTGCCAAGCCAGCGCTTTTCCGTGCCTTTCACCCTGCCGCCGCTCGCCCTGTACCGCGCGCTGCGCCGCATCAACCCGGCGCCCTTCCTATTCTTCCTGGATTTCGGCGGCTTTGCCGTCGTGGGGTCCAGCCCGGAAATCCTGGTGCGGCTGCGCGACGACACCGTCACGATCCGCCCCTTGGCCGGAACCCGGCCCCGGGGCGCAACGCGCGAGGCGGACAATGCGCTCGCCGCCGAGTTGCTGGCCGACCCCAAGGAGAGGGCCGAGCACCTGATGCTGCTCGACCTCGGCCGCAACGATGTCGGCCGCGCAGCCGCACTCGGCACCGTACGCGTCACGGAGCAGTTCAACATCGAACGCTTCAGCCACGTCATGCATATCAGCTCGACCGTCGAAGGGACGATCAAGCCGGGTCTCTGCGCCTTGGACGCACTCATTGCCGGCTTCCCAGCTGGGACGCTGACCGGTGCGCCCAAGATCAAGGCGATGGAGATCATCGAAATGCTGGAGCCCACCCGCCGCGGCATCTACGCTGGGTGCATCGGCTATTTCGCCGCGAACGGCACCATGGACACCTGCATCGGCCTACGCACCGCTGTGGTGAAGGACGGCACGATGTATGTGCAGGCCGGTGGTGGCGTCGTGGCCGACAGCACCGCGCTGGGCGAGTACGAGGAAACCCGGCAGAAGTCCCGCGCCCTGTTCCGCGCGGCCGAGGAAGCTGTGCGCTTCGCTGCGCTATGATCCTTCTTGTCGATAACTACGATAGCTTTACCTGGAACCTCGTGCATCTGCTCGGTGAACTGGGCGCTGACTGT
>JANONC010000313.1:0-4839 GCA_031420655.1 Rhodospirillales bacterium
ACCGTCGAGACGGCCCTGCGGCTCGTGATCGATCAAAGTGGGCCTGCAAAGCTGGGTAAACCCGGGATAGTTCCATGAGCCGTGCCCTATAGAGGCAGTAGTATGAGTGCGCTGACCGCAAGCAGTGTGGGGGCTGTCAGGCCCACATCGCGGGGCAAGTCCGCGGATTAACCTCGCAAAGCAGCGCCAGACGTTACTAATGTTGCGGAAACCCAACTCTTTTGGCTTCAATCCGGCCAGGCTGGTTCGCCTGGGCGGAAGTAGTGTCCGCCAAACCTCAGACCTGGAGCCCAAGCCGACCGATTTTGGCCGGATTGGGCTCCAGGTCACCACCTCGCAAATCCAGGACATGGCGTAGTTTCACGACACCGAATCGGCCCGGCGGGTGCTCTACGCGCTTTGGAAAGCGACGCTTTGATCGACAAAGCCACCGGATTGCCGGTCCCACATGCGGGCATACAGGCCGCCCTGCGCCAACAGCGCAGCGTGCGAGCCGGTTTCCGCTACCCGGCCGTCGTCCAGGACGATCAGCCTGTCCATCTGCGCGATGGTGCTCAGCCGGTGTGCGATGGCGATGACGGTGCGGCCTTGCATCAGCGTCGCCAACTGGTCCTGGATCGCAGCCTCGACCTCCGAATCCAGCGCGCTGGTGGCTTCGTCCAGCACCAGGATGGGCGCGTCCTTCAAAATCACGCGGGCGATGGCGATGCGCTGGCGCGGCCCGCCCGATAGCTTGACGCCCCGCTCACCCACGTGGGCGTCGAACCCGCGGCGGCCCTCCCAGTCTTCCAGGCTTAGAATGAAGTCCAGCGCCTCCGCCTGCTGGGCGGCCGCCATGACCTGCTGCTCCGTCGCGTCCGGACGGCCATAGCGAATGTTGTCGCGGATGGAGCGGTGCAGCAACGACGTGTCTTGCGTTACCATGGCGATCTGCCCGCGCAGGCTCTCTTGCGTCACACCGGCGATGTCCTGCCCGTCGATCAGGATGCGGCCGGCTTCGGGCGAGTAGAAGCGCAGCAGCAGGTTGACCAGCGTACTCTTACCGGCACCGGAGCGTCCGACCAGCCCCACACGCTCACCGGGCGCGATGGTGAGCGACACGTCGTGCAACACGCCGCGGCTCGTGCCGTAGCCGAAGCGCACGGCGTCGAACTGCAACGCGCCGGCCGTGACCCGTAGCGGCACCGCACCCGGCAGGTCGGCCATGCCCTGCGGCACGGCGATGGTCTTCATGCCGTCCTGCACGTTCCCGATCAGCTCGAAGATTTGGGTAATGTTGAACGCGACCCAGCCGGCAGTGCTGTTGATCTGCCACGCGAGCGGAATAGCCATGCCAACGGTGCCGACGCCGATCCGGCCCGTGGACCATAGCCACACCGACAACCCGGCGACGGACACGACCATGCTGGCGTTCAGCACACTCAGGCATAGGCCGAACAGCGTGTTGAGCCGGGTCTGCCAGTGATAGACGGCGGAGTGTTCGTCCATCGCCTGGCGCACGAACGCGTCCTCATCCGCGGCGCGGGCAAACAGCTTCACGGTCAGGATGTTGGTGTAGCTATCGACGACCTTGCCGACCAAGGCGGACTTCACGCCGCTCATGGCCTTCGACCGCTCCCGCATGCGGGGGATCATCAGGCGCAAAAACACGGCATAGGCGCAGAACCATACAATCAGCGGTACGGCCAGCCACACATCCGCGTGGCCCAGCAGCAAGATGGCGCTGGTGCCGTAGACCAGGATGTACCAAACCGCGTCGGTTGTAGAAACGATCGTCTCCCGCAGGCTCGGTCCCGTATCCATGACGCGCGACGCGAGCCGGCCGGCAAAGTCGTTTTGAAAGAACGACCAGCTTTGCCGGACCACGTGATGATGCGATTGCCAGCGGATAAGGTTGGTCAGGCCCGGGGTCAGGCCCTGGTTGCGCGTCAGGTTCTGCAGCAGGATCGCAGACGGCCGCGCCAGCAACAGGAACGCGCCCATGCCGGCCAGCATGGGGATCGCGGCCTGGAACCCGGCCACCGGACCGCCGGCCAAGGTCACGACCCATCCGATGATGACCGGCACCGCCGCATCGCACAGCGCCACCAGCAGCCCGGCCCCGAATGCGCCCAGCACAAGCCAGCGGGTTTGTCGCGCGTAGTGCCAATAAAACCGCAACAGGCCCTCGGACGCCGCCGGGGGCGGGCCAGCCGGCGTGGCGGTTGGTTGAATCAGGCTCTCGAACCAGCGGATAAGTCTCATGACTGCCAATTAAGGCGCTCGCGGCCGGCTTGCGATGGGGTGCGGTAACTTAACCGGAGATGCTGGGGTCCGTCAGCCGCCGCCGCTCGTCCAGCGCAAAGCGGTCCGTCATGCCGGCGACGTAATCCGCTACCACATGGGCGCGCGCCGCCGGGTCACCCGCCACGGCGCGGTCGTGCCAGTGGCCGGGCAGCATTTCGGGCGCATCATGCAGCAGGGTGAACAGTTCCTGCGTGACCCGGCGGGATTTGCTTGTCATGCGGTTCACGCGCCAGTGGCGGTACATGCGGCGGAACAGGAAGGCCTTGACCGCCGCATTGGCGGCCGCCATCGCCGGGCTAAACGCCACGACGGGGGCGCCAGCGGCGCGGATGGCGTCGGCGCTGGTGGGCGCAAGCGTGGCGAGGCGGCGCGCCGCTTCCTGCGTCACATCCGTCACGAACGCGTCGATCACGCGGCGGATCGTCTCATGCCGCAGCCGGCTTGCGGCCGGGCGCACCCCGGCACGGTCCGCCGCCCGCGCCGCCAGCAGCGCCGCGCCCACGACGGGCAGGCCGGCCAGGTCTTCCGGCGCAAACAGATGCGCGCGCAACCCATCGTCCAGGTCATGGCTGTGATAGGCGATATCGTCCGCCAGCGCCGCAACCTGCGCCTCGGCCGAGGCTTGGGTGCTGAGGTCGATCGCGTGCAGGGCAGCGATCGCCGCAATCTCTGGATGCGGGTTGGTCAGCGGGCCGTTATGCTTGGCCAGGCCTTCCAGCGTCTCCCACGTCAGGTTCAGGCCGTCGAACGCGGCGTACCGCCCTTCCAGCAACGTCACGACCCGCAGCGACTGGGCGTTGTGGTTGAAGCCGCCATACGCTGCCATGGCCGCGTTCAGCCCGTCCTCCCCCGCATGGCCAAAGGGCGGGTGGCCCACATCATGCGCCAGCGCCAGCGCCTCGGTCAGGTCTTCATCGAGGTGCAGGCTGCGCGCGATCGACCGGCCGATCTGCGCCACTTCCAGGCTGTGGGTGAGGCGCGTCCGGTAGTAATCGCCCTCATGCGTCACGAACACCTGCGTCTTGTATTGCAGCTTGCGAAAGGCCGAACTGTGGATGATGCGGTCGCGGTCGCGTTGCCAAGGGCTGCGGCCGGGCGCGTCCGCCTCCGGATGCTGGCGGCCACGGGTGGTGCGGACGGCATAGGGCGCTTGCATATCCGCCGCGTAGCACGCGGCCGGAGTCGCGTCCGCCTTTGAATCGGCCGCCCGGCACGCTATGTTGATCTGATGCAGTTTTCCCTCACCGACCGTGCAGCCCAACGTGTCGCCGCCATCGCTGCGGCCCAACCGCGCCCCATGGCGTTGCGCGTGGCGGTGCTAGCCGGTGGCTGTAGCGGGTTCCAGTATAAATTCGAGCTGGAAGACAGTCCGGCGGCCGACGATGTGGTGGTCGAACACGGCGGCGCACGCGTCTTGGTTGACCCGGCCAGCATGGATCTGCTGGGCGGCTCGCAGTTGGACTACACCGACGAGCTGATGGGTGCCCATTTCGTGGTGCGCAACCCCAACGCCACGTCCGCCTGCGGCTGCGGCACCAGCTTTTCCATCGATTAGGGTGAAGCTCGCCACTTGGAACGTGAACTCCATCCGCATGCGGGAGGGGCTGGTGCTGGATTGGCTGGGCCGGGTGGCACCGGACCTGCTGCTGCTGCAAGAGATCAAGTGCGAGGATGCGCAGTTCCCGGCGATGGATTTTGCCGGGCTGGGCTACACGGCGCACGTGGTGGGGCAGAAATCCTATAACGGCGTCGCGGTGCTGACCCGTATCCCGGCCACCGTCACGCACCGCGCGTTGCCCGGCTTGCCAGACGGGGATGCACAGGCCCGGTATATCGAGGTCGATGCAGGCGGGATGACTGTCGGCAACTTGTATCTGCCAAACGGCAATTCGGGCGGGGACGCCGGGTATGCGTATAAATTGGCGTGGATGGAGCGGCTGGCGGCACGGGCGCGGGCACTGCTGGACGACGACCGGCCCTGCGTGTTCGCGGGCGATTACAACGTGTGCCCGACGGACGAGGATTTTCACCAGGGCACGCTGCCCGGCACTGACGCGCTGGTCCGGCCAGAGACGCGGCAGGCCTATCGCGCCATGGTCAATCTGGGCCTGACGGACGCGGTGCGGGCGCTGCACCCGCATGGGCCAGTGTGGACGTTCTGGGATTATCAGGCGGGTGCCTGGAATCGCGATCACGGGCTACGGATCGACCATGCGCTGGTGTCGCCCGACCTTGCCGAGCGGCTGGTGACGGCGGCGCCAGACAAGGCCGAGCGGGGCATGACGCAGCCGTCAGATCATGTGCCGGTGGTGTTTGAGTTTGCGTAAGCCATTCAGATTGCATCCTTGCAGTCGGCCATCGCTGCATTGCCCGTATCCGGCGCTCCAGCGGGTTCGATAAGGAGCAAGTGGACCTCGTCCTCGGCCGCCGGACAGTGCTCCACGCCACGTGGGACGACGGATAATCTGCCGGGCCCGACGCGCACGTCACCGTCGCGAAGCTTGATTGCGAGGGTGCCCCTCAACACAAGGAACAGGTCGTCGGTGTCCGGGT
>JANONC010000314.1:0-2957 GCA_031420655.1 Rhodospirillales bacterium
CAAAGTCATTTCGGTACCATGGAACGCCAGGTCGAACGATTGGTCGCCGACGCGCAACCCGTATAGCGTTACGTCCGGCAGCCAGTCAGGCAAGGCGGGATCGACCACGATGCGCCGCCGCGGCGCGTCGTAAACGATACCCAGCAGCGTCTGCAGCAGTAGGAACACGCTGCCCGCCGCCCAGGCCTGCGGCACGTTCGCCCCCAGATACTGCACGGGAAAGTTGGCCTCGTCGCGGGTGACACCCGAGTACAGTTCCGGCAATTGGCCCATGGTGAAGAACCCGGCCGCGCGGTGGATATCGGCTGCAACAGCCGCAGCTTCCGCACGGAAGCCGTAACGGGCGAACCCGGCGGCAATCAGGCTATTGTCGTGCGGCCACACGCTGCCATTCTGGTAGCTGTAGGGATTATAGCTTGGATTGGCGCTGGTCAGCGTGCGGATGCCCCACCCGCTCCACATGTCGCGCTGCATCAGCCGGGCCACCACACGGCCCGCACGCTCCGGCGGCACGATTCCGCACCACAGCAGGTGCCCGGCGTTGCTCGCTACCGTCCAGACCGGGTGTTTATCGCCATCGAGGCACAAAGCGTAGAAGCCGGTTGCCTCGTCCCAGAATACATCGTTGAATTTGCCGTACAGCGCGTTCGCCTTGGCCAGCAGCGCCGCGGCACGATCCGGTTGGTCCAGCGCCGCGAAGCACTCCGCCATGCCTTGCCAGGCGGCATAGACGTAACCCTGCAGCTCACATAGCGCCTTTGGCCCGTGCACCAAGCTGCCGTCCGGGTTGACCAGCGCCTCGCCACTATCTTTCCAGCCGACGTTTTCGTACCCGGCGCCGGACCGCGTGCCGTATTCCTGAAAGCCATCGCCGTCCCGGTCGCCATAGGTGTCGATCCATGACAGGCACCCCTCCGCCACCGGCAGCAAGCGCCGTAGCAAATCCATGTCGCCTGTCGCGCGCCAGGTTGCGTGCAGGGCCATCAGATACAGCGGCGTCGCATCCGCCGTGCCATAATACGGTGTGTGCGGGATCAGGCGTAGCGCCGCTAGTTCACCCCGGCGCAGCTCGTGTAGGATCTTGCCCGGCTCCGCATCGCGATAGTCGTCACGCAACACTGCTTGCCACTCACCCAGCAACTCCAGCGTACCGCGCCCGATCCCAGGGTCGAGCATGACGGATTGCAGAGTGGTGATAAGCGTGTCGCGCCCAAACAGCGCCACGAACCACGGCAACCCGGCGGCCGGCACGAACGCACCGCCAGGGCCGGGAAGGCGCAGCGCGGCCATGTCAGAAGCAGCCTGATCAAACAGGCGCTGCATGCTGGCGACGCTGGTGGAAATACGTAGGAGCGGTTGGTCCGGAGCGGCAGCGGCGGCTTCGCACCGGGCGGACGCGTCGTACCGCAAACTGCCATCAATCAGCGTGTGCAGGAGCGCGCCATCCCACGTCGCCCCGGGTTCAAGATCGATTGCGAAACTCAGGCGACCATTGGCGTAGTAGGCTGGCTCCGGGCTGCGCACCACGCTTTCGATCGCGCGCCGGAATGGGCCGTTCTCGTACGCCGTCGTCAGCGTCTGGCCCGACCAGTCACTGGTAATACGGCCGCGACGGACGATGCGGGCAGACTTAACCTCGAACACATCCGCAAAGTCACTGCGGATCGCGACCTCCAAATTGAAGCGCAGGCGGATGCGGGCGTAGTTCGTGATGGAAAACTGCTCATGCAGCCCGCCCGCCAATGCCCGGCTCAGCACCAGGCTAAGGGCCCGGGGTGGCACCTCACCCTCCGCGCCCGGAAAGGCCCGGCTGGTTAGGAACAGGCGGGCGGTGCAGGCAGAGGTGGCGCCGGAGTTGACCAGGTCCCACATCGAACCATTGACATAGATGGCGTAGTCGCTGATCAGCCGCGTATCGAGGAAGTACAAGCCCTTATCGGACGGCCAACCGATCTGGCCGTCCGGCTCGGTGGTAAAAACGCTGTAACCCTGGTGGATCGCGACTTGCGCGGGACCAACCTTAATCTCCAGGGGCAATGCCGGCTAAGCGGGCTGGAAGTCGAGCGAGACGCCGTTCATGCAGTAGCGCTGCTGTGTGGGTGCCGGGCCGTCCGGGAAGACGTGGCCGAGGTGACTGCCGCAATTGTTGCAATGCACTTCGGTCCGCACCATGCCCCAGCCACGATCCTCGGTCGTACCAACCGCGCCGGCGTTGATCGGCTGAAAAAAACTTGGCCAGCCAGTGCCGCTCTCGAACTTTGCGTCCGTCGTGAACAGCGCCTGGCCACAGCCGGCACAGTTATAGGTGCCATGCCGCGTTTCGGCATTGAGCGGCGAGGTGCATGCTCGCTCCGTCCCATGGGCGCGCATGACCCGGTACTGCTCAGGGCTCAGGCGCGCGTGCCACTCTGCGTCGGTCAGCGTGAAGGGAAAGGCTTCGGCCGGTTTGGTCTTGGCGGAAAAGAGCGACATGGGTGCCTCATGCAGGTGTTTGCTAAGATATGGGCGGTGCGGGGTGGCGCTCAAGCGGGTTGTTTTTGCAGGTGGAGGTAGCGAGTCTCATCGTCGATGAACACTTCCAACATGGAAGTTTTAATAGGCTTCAGTACAAAGCTTGTCCGTTCGATGCGCGTCCCGATCTTCACGACCGTAATCGCCGGGCTGTTGATCAGCCCCGCCCCAACGGCGATCATGCCTTTTCTGGTGCTATGGACGTTACCATCGGTCTTTGGATGATGTTCATGCTGCTGGGCGCTCTCGACGCAGCGGGGCGGGCTACCCCAGCAATGCCGCCACACTATGCGCTCTCGCCTTGTCGCTCCCGGTAATGGCGGCAACGTTCGTAGCCTGCAGCTTGATGCCGTTGGCCAAACGGCTACCTGGGTTCGTGTACACCGTCGTCAAACACCCAACCGGGCAACCAACGCTCTTGCTCTTCGACGGCTAGGAAGGTTTGA
>JANONC010000315.1:0-2053 GCA_031420655.1 Rhodospirillales bacterium
TCGAGGCACGGGTACGACAGACACGGGCATCGCGGCTGCGATCGACCGGACTCCCAATACTAACCTGAGCGGAACGAACCGGAAGGTACAACCGGGCGTTAGGTCGGCAACGACAGGCTGAGGCGGGACGTGCTGCCCCAGTTTGCCGTTCTAAGAAAGAACAAGGAACGCAGCGATGGACAAGATAACTCTGACCCTAGCCGCCCTGTTGATGGCAGGCCCGGCTTTCGCCCAGTCGGCCACGACTGGCACGCCAGGCGCCGCTGCACCCGGTGCGACGTCCAACGCGCCGATGCCCGGCGTGTCATCCAGCACGGGTGTAACCCCGAATACCGGCATTATGGGCCGTAACACCGGTCCCGCAGCCGCCGCAGGGGACCGCAACCAGGCCGTGACCACGACCAGTGCCAACGCGCCGCAGCCGGCCCGCGGTTCCAACTCGTTCACTTCCGGTGAGGCGCGCCGCCGCATGGAGCGCAACGGATTTTCCAACGTGACCGGCCTGAAAAAGGACGATGGCGGTGTATGGCGCGGCACGGCGACCAAAAGCGGCACGTCCGGCGCGGTCTGGCTCGACTATAAGGGTAATATCGGCCAGTCCGACGTGGCCATGAACAGCACAAGCGGCATGAACGGCGCCACCAAGGGCACGGGCACGACGGGCACTAACGCGACCGGGACCAACCCGGCCGGCACCAGCGCCATCTCGCGCTAACGCCACCTAGAAGGAATACACATTATGCAGACTCTCACCCGTCTTTATGACTCCCACGTCGACGCCGTCGACGTCGTTAACAAGCTTGAGGCGGCCGGCGTGCCGCATGACAGCATCAGCATCGTTTCCAACAACGCCGACGGCCGTGTGGTCGATGGCGATGCATCGGCCGAAGGTGCCGGCACGGGCGCGTCGATCGGAACCGTTCTGGGCGGCGGTGCCGGCCTGCTGGCAGGGATCGGCGCGTTGGCCATTCCTGGCGTGGGCCCGATTGTTGCCGCCGGTTGGCTCGTCGCCGCTCTGACCGGTGCCGGTGTCGGTGCGGCCGCTGGCGGTCTGCTCGGCTCATTGACGGGTGCCGGGGTCGACGAAGCGGATGCGCACGTTCATGTCGAAGGCGTGCGCCGCGGCGGCACGCTCGTCACGGTGCGGGCGGACGATGCGCAGGTCGGACGTGTGGAATCCGTGCTGGACGCGCGCACGCCGGTCGACATCGTTGCTCGCCGGAACGAGTACCAGGCCGAAGGTTGGACGGCGCACGACACGAGTGCGACGCCGTACACATCGGAACAGGTGTTAGCAGAGCGGAACCGCCGTATCGGCTCCATCTAGTAGTATGCTGACCCGGCCAGCATTGTGCTGGCCGGGTTTGTTCCTTGAAGGTACAAACGCATGTCCCGTCTCGCCGATCGTTTGTCCCACTCCGACCAGTTGCGCGTCCTGCGGGAGCAGGCAGAGTCGGTCATGGGTGCCGCCCGCCCGGCGGTGACCGGCGCAGCCAAGGCAGCGCGCGATACGGCGGCCGATGTCCAAACCCCTGTCACCGATCCGGTCCGCCGCTTGCTCGATTACCTGCCGACCGTTCTGGACATCATCGCCACCTTCCGAACCCGGTCCGTCCATGCCGCAGAGCGCGCGACGGGTGCCATGCAGGATGCGGTGCCGACGCGAAAGCGAGCCATGGCTTACGTGCCGTCCCGCCCAGCGATGATGGCGACGGTACGTCCAGTGCTGCTGGGAATGGCGATCGCCGCGGCAGGGTACGCCGCCTACCGGTACGCGCGCCGCCGCTGAGCGCACGCACGGAACCAAGGCCCCTGCACACCGCGACAGAGGTTTTGCTATTTGCGCAGGACCTCACTCAGTTTGCGGCTGAGAAAGGCTATGACGGCCACCTCTCCCGCGGTCAAACCCGGCCAATGTGTGTCCAGCACGGCGTCCGCACTAGCCTTCAACTCCTCTGCCAGGCTGCCGTCGAGGTACCCTTCGAATACCGCCGGATGAATGTAGCACTTGCGGCAAATGGCCGGTGTATTGCCAAGCTGCTTGGCCACATGC
>JANONC010000316.1:0-2748 GCA_031420655.1 Rhodospirillales bacterium
CTTTCGAAGTGGATCGGCTACTACAATGCCCGACGGCCCCACTCGACCCTGGCCGGGCGCACACCGGACGAGGCATACAGGGCAAGAGGAACACAAGCGGCAGACGGGACAGAGACAGAGAAGCTGGCGGCCTGACAACAACCAGAACCAAGCTTATCCCAGCCGCAGAGCTGTCCGAAGAAACGGGGCCACCTCATTCCGCGACCGCACGTTCGAGAACCAGAGCTTCTGGGCATCCGGACTGAGCCTGCTGACGGTCGCCATCGTTCACTGGAACACCATTTACCTCGACCGGGCCGTCCAGCAACTCCGGTCACAGGGCATCATCATCCCCGATGAACTGCTCGCCCACGTCGCGCCGCTCGGCTGAGAGCACATCACGCTCACCGGCGACCATGACTGGAACACCGCTCGACACACAGACGGACCGCGGCCGATCCGGCCCGTTCCCCAGGTGTTCACTCAGCGCGCCGCTTAGCGTGCAGTTTCGAGCAAACGGCCAGGTGACCCCTAATCCTGAGATTTGACTGACTTGGCTACCTCTCTCGGCACGAGAAATACGAAGGAAATGTGCTCGCACACTTGTCCAAGCAACTCGATGAAAATTCGGAGATGGTTCTCAACGTCAAAATAGTGCTCGCGGGAGCTTGGTCACAGGCAAGGCGAGATGACGAGCGCACGCATGCTATACGACGAACTTGCGCCTTATCATGTAGCAATCGAACTCTATCAGCTGCGGAAAATGTCCATCGTTGTTCGGAAAGAAACCGCTGACGACATAGCCGCTAGACTCCAAGTATCCGATCATATCCTGATAGTTCGGCGCATTCTCGTAGATTGGGCGGACCGAAGCCTCGACCTGCAACGCGGCGACAGACGGCAGGATAGTTTCCGCACCCTTAAGTACTTCTAAATCGAATCCCTGCGCGTCAATTTTAAGATAGATATTCTTTGATGTAGTAGTCTTACTATAATCCATGAGAAATATATCAAGCGTTGTAATGTCAACGGGAACACGTTCGCAGACGGTGTTCTGCCCCTTAAATATATCAATGTCGTCATGGTTAGGAGTCAAGAATGAGCTGAATTCGGTATCCTTCATCACATTGAACATGACGGTGCCTGGACTGGCGCCCAAAGCCTGATGCTTAACAGTCCAGAGAGGGTCCGACTTAGCACGATTAGTTAACATCTGGGCCAGATGCGGAACTGGTTCGAAGCTCACAATTCTGCCTTTATACCCCGCTTGGTCTCTTAACATATCGTGAAACTGCCCGGCGTTTGCGCCCACGTCTATGACCAGATCGACGGAAAGCATGGTAAGGAGGCGTTGAAGATGCCGTAAGCTAAAGTAGGTCTCCATCTGCCATGTCGGTATAATTTTGTAGCCAAGTCGTTCGGCCATTCTGGAGACGAGGCGCTTCATATTGACGAGCCTAACGACTAAGTTCGACTTTCGCCAATCCTGACGTGTGCTGGGTGGCGAAGCGGTCTGGTGCGTTAAGCTGACGTGTCCCCGCCAAGAGACGCCGCCATGTGCCGCCTGCCATCCCGCTTCGCCGTGGTCAGCCTCAGCTTTGCGCCCTTGTTTCTTCAACGCAGTTGGCGTCACACCGAGGCCCGCATGGCATGCTTCAGCTACATTGAGGGCTGGTATAACCCCGTTCGACTGCATTCCAGCCTGGGCTACCGCTCGCCCATGACTTACGAAGCCGAACAGGAGCCCGTCACGAGCAAGACGTAGTTTCCAAGCCCGCGAACCGTCCACCAAAACGGGGCAATTCCAATCCCAGTCGGCCGTCTTGTCCCGCCATGCACGGCTCGGCTTGGCCGTCCTATCCCGGTCGTCTTGCATTCGCCACGATGTTCGGCCTCACTGTGCCGCAACGAACGGGAGGCGGCCCATGCGGAACAGGTTGACCGGATACCTGATGGCGGGAGCACTGGCCCTGGGCGTGCTGCTCCTAGCGCCGACGGCCCGTGCCGAAGCCGTGCTTGCGGCGGCGCCGGCGGCAACGGCTCAGGTGCCTGGCGACCTGGTCCAGACGGTCCAGTATTACCGCTACCCAGGCTATTACGGCCGGCCCCGGTTCTACGGGCGACCACGCTTTTACGGTCCGAGGCGAGGCTACTACGGCCGGCGCGGCTACTATGGCCGGCGCGGCTACTACCGCTGAGAGGCTGGCCGCCTCAGCGCGGTAAGGGGCAGTATCTCGAAGAAGGTGATCCACGCCGCACCTACTAGGGAAGAAAACACATGACCCGGATCCCAAGTGCAT
This sequence comes from Rhodospirillales bacterium, assembly GCA_031420655.1. GTDB lineage: Bacteria > Pseudomonadota > Alphaproteobacteria > Acetobacterales > Acetobacteraceae > JANPPS01. The sequence continues at coordinate 2,280 of JANONC010000316.1, forward strand.
TGCTGGCCTGCACTCTCCTGGCTGGGCCAGCCTCGGCCCAGGCTCCCACGACGCCCTCGCCACCACCACGAGCGGCCTATGGAGAGTCGCTGACGCTCGATCTGGCCAAGAAAGTCATGGCGGCCGCGGAGGCGGAGGCCGTTAAGAACAGCTGGACGATGGCCATCGCTGTCGTGGACACCGGCAGCAACCTCGTGACGTTCCAGCGCATGGACCAGACGCAGCTTGGCTCGACGCGCTTGGCCGAGGGAAAGGCGCACACTGCGGTCGAGTTCCGGCGTTCGTCTCGCTTCATGCAAGATGCCGTGACGAACGGCGGGGTCGGCAATTGGTGGCTCGGTGTGCCTGGCGTTGTTTCGCTAGAAGGCGGCACTCCCATACTGGTCGGCGGCAAGGTCGTGGGGGCGATCGGCGTGTCGGGCGGCTCGGCAGCGCAGGATGCACAGGCGGCGCAAGCCGGGGCAGACGC
>JANONC010000317.1:0-1642 GCA_031420655.1 Rhodospirillales bacterium
GCGGGCGCGGGCGTCGGCCCGGAAATCGCAGCCCAGGGCGGCAAGGTCCGCGACGAGCAGCGGCAGCAGAGTGGGCGCACAGGCGGCGTCGATCAGCAGCGTTTCCGTGGCCCCGCACACGCCCGTGCGGCGCATCTTTGCGTTGGCCAGCACAGTGCGCGCCATGGCGGGATCCGCGGCGGCGTGGACATAAGTGTGGCATAGCCCGTCTGCATGGGCCAGCACCGGCACGCGCGCGTCACGCTGCACGCGCTCCACCAGCGCGCGGCCACCGCGGGGGATCAGCAGGTCGATATGGCCGGCCCCGGCCAGCATGGCGGCAACGAAGCTGCGGTCGGTGCCGGGGGCGACCTGGACGGCGGCAGATGGTAGCCCGGTCGCGGTCAGGCCAGCCACCACGGCAGCATGGATCACGGCGGCCGTGCGGTAACTGTCGCTGCCGCCACGCAGGATGACTGCGTTGCCGGCCTTGATACACAGCCCCGCCGCATCCGCGCCGACGTTGGGCCGGCTCTCGTACACAATGCCGATCACGCCGATGGGGCAGGCCAAGCGCTGGAAGTGTAGGCCGTTCGGCCGTGTCCACTCCGCCAGCGTCCGGCCGAGCGGGTCCGGCAGGGCGGCAATGTCATCAAGGCTCGTCGCCATCGCCGCGATCCGCGCCGGGTTGAGCGTCAGGCGGTCGCGGAAGGCGTCTGTGCCGGCGAACGCGTCGACGTCGGCGGCATTGGCATCCAGCAGGGCACGCTCCCGCTGCCGCAATGCCGCCGCCGCTGCGTTCAACGCTGCGTTGCGCTGCGCTAGCGGGGACTGCCCCAACATACGGGACGCAGCACGGGCAGCTGGCCCGGCAGTGCCAAGCCACGCGGTAGCAGCGGGGGAAATCGCGTTCATGCGCCGTACTCTGCCTTGGCCCCCCGAGTAAATCCAGCGGGGCCCGGATGGTCTAAGCGAGACTGCACTGCATCAGCCTCTGCCAAGAGCGAGTTTGTTCGACGTAAGGACATTCCTTACGTTGCTGTCCATGATCACCAGTAAGATGAACAGCAAAGCGCAAACGACCATCCTTGCAGGCGGTGCGAGCCGCGTTAAGCCTGCACAAGGGTGGTAAGATTGCTCATGCGATCAAAGACAGCCGCGTCGTTCTGACCCGCGTCAGGCCCGAGATGAGCACGGACAATCCTGTCCTCACGTTCTCCGAACGGAACAGCCCGGCCGATACCGACGCACATTTGTAAGGTCTGGGACCCGTTGAAGGTGCCATTCCGGTTCCCGCACCCGCTCTTCTCGGGGTGTTGACGGTGACGAGTGCCGCCAATCGTGGCTGGCCAGGCGATCTGGTGATCTCTGACCACGAATCGGCGCGACTGCCATCGGCGTCTGTCGTTCGGGTTGCGGAGATCGTGACAATCGAGCCGGAGAACACCGAGCCGATTGGCAGGCTTACTGTCCCAGACCGGGCTTCTGTTGGTGAAACGCTCCGGAATGACCTGGTGCTGGTCCCGGATGGTTCCGCAGAGGCTTGGCTTAGGATGCATATTTGGCGGCGGTTCGCCCGTGTGTAGGTCCGTGAGGGGTGGAAGCCTGACACTCGGCATGGTGCGAAAATGAAGATATTTGAAACAGCAATGCGACGTTTGAG
>JANONC010000318.1:0-12100 GCA_031420655.1 Rhodospirillales bacterium
ATCCTGGACGTCGCCACCACCAGCGAGTTCGAGGAGATTGCGCATCTGCTCGTACACGGCTGGTTGCCCAACGTTGCGGAGCTGCGTGCGTACAAGGCCCGGCTGAAGGCGCTGCGCGGCATCCCGGCGCAGGTGCGGACGGTGCTGGAAACCCTGCCCGCCGCCACCCACCCCATGGACGTCATGCGGACGGGGGTCAGCACGCTCGGCTGCGTGTTGCCGGAACGCGATGACCACAGCCAGCCCGGCGCGCGGGCGATTGCAGACCAACTGATGGCGTCGCTCGGCTCCATGCTGCTGTACTGGTGGCACTGGTCGCGCCACGGCCGCCGCATTGCCGTGGAAACGGATGATGACAGCATCGGCGCACACTTCCTGCATTTGCTGCACGGCCGCCCCTGCAGGCCGGAGTGGGAGCGGGCCATGCACACGTCGTTAATTTTGTATGCCGAGCATGAGTTCAACGCGAGCACGTTTGCCGCCCGCGTCGTGGCCGGCACCGGCTCTGACATGTACAGCGCCATCACGGCCGGCATCGGGGCACTCCGTGGCCCCAAGCACGGCGGTGCCAACGAAGCGGCGCAGGAAATTCAGGAGCGCTACTCCACGGCAGACGCTGCAGAGGCCGATATCCGCGCCCGCGTGGCCGCCAAGGAGGTCGTGATCGGCTTCGGCCATCCCGTCTACACCACCAGCGACCCGCGCAACGTGGTAATCAAAGACGTCGCCCGCCAGCTTTCGGAACAGGCCGGCTCCATGACCCAGTTCGCGATCGCCGACCGGATCGAAGCGGTGATGGCCGAGACCAAGCGCATGTTCGCCAACCTCGATTGGTTCAGCGCCGTCAGCTACAGCCGCATGGGCGTGCCGACCGCGATGTTCACGCCGGTTTTCGTTATTGCGCGCACTAGCGGATGGAGTGCCCACGTGATTGAGCAGCGGATCGACAACAAGATCATCCGCCCGGCTGCGCACTACACCGGGCCTGAAAACCTGTCATTTGTGCCTTTGCGCGACAGATAAGAACTTTTCTAGTTGCCGACTTCAGTATTGGGTTGACAGGCACGGCATTGCGGCAGGAAAGCCAATAGCGGGCCTCTGCGTCCCGATTCGCGCGGTACCAGGGTCGCGCGGCGCAGAACTCCGCTGGTTGCGACAGTAACGTCGTAATCGCGCCATTTGCGTATGCTTGCGTGCCGGCAACCCTGCTACTGGAGGATGCGATTATGAGTGAAGATAGCTTGACCGACCGTATGCGGGCGATGGCGATGGCCGTGCGCGCGCCGGCAAAGACCGCGCCTGCAAAGACCGCGGCACCGAAGGCGACGGCACCAAAGGCGGCTGTACTAAAAGCAGCGGCACCGAAGGCAGCAGCACCAAAGGCGGCTACACCCAAGGCAACCGCCCCCAAGGCCGCTGCGGCGAAAGCTGTGCCAGCAGCCGCAGCCAAGCCCGCGGTCAAGGCGGCGAGCGGAACGGCAAAGGCCGCGCCCAAAAAGGCCGCCGCCTCCAAGGCTCCGGTAAAAGCCGCGGCCAAGCCTGCCGCCAAGGCACCGGCCAAGGCCGCACCGAAGACTGCTGCAAAGGCCCCGGCTAAGGCTGAGGCCGCACCCAAGGCGGCCGCAACACCCAAAAAAGCGACCGCACCAAAGGCTGCCACGAGCCCGGCCGCCAAGAGCGAAGCCGCCAAGACCATGAAGACAGCCAAGAGCCCGGCCGAGCGCAGCGCCGCCGCCAAGACACTCAGCGCCGCCAGCCCAGCCATTCGCAAGGCGCGAAAGACCGCCGGGTCGCCCAGCGGCACGATCAACTAGCCACTTTCCGACCAGGCTGCCTCGCCCAGCCTACTTCGCCCAGCTGGAAGTAGTTCTCGCCAAATCTCAAAACCTAGGGCTCAAGCCGACCCACTTTGGTCGGATTGGGCTGCTAGCCACTTTCGGCGTTCACGCCGCCGGCCACAACGACCGCCATCCCGGCATACGGGATGGCGGTGCCGTTGCCGTGGCCGTGTTTTCGCGGCACCGTGTTCCTAGCGTGCAACGACGCGCCGCGACAATCGGGGAAACCATGAACCAAACGATCCTGCTGGCAGCTTTGTTACTGCCTACTCTTCTAACCGGCGCCCGTGCGGCCGAAACGGTGCCGTTCAGCGTGCTCGAAGGGCCGCAAGCCGCTGCCAACGCCACCGCAGGGCCACGCACGCTGCCCGCCCGGGTCATTCCGGCACCGCAGGCGGACCTCAGCCCGCAGGCGCAGGCGCTGGTGGCCGCGCCCTATCGCGCGCCGGCCTGGAACGTCAATCCGCCAGATGCGGCGGGCTGGCGCACCATCGTCAAGACCCTGGCCGATGCAAGCCTGCCCGGTCTAGCCCGCGCGCGGGAGGCACTGGGCGTCACCATGACCGCAACCACGCTCGGCGGCGTACCAGGCTTTGTCTTCACGCCAAAGTCGATGCCGCCCGGGCACGCCAACCAAGTCATCTATAACTTGCATGGCGGCGGCTACGTCTATGGCCCGGGCGAGTCGGGTATGGCTGAGGCCATCCTGATGGCGGGGTTCGGCGGCTACAAGGTCTACGCCATCGACTACCGTATGCCGCCCGATGCGCCCTATCCGGCTGCGATGGACGATGCGATGGCCGGCTACAAGGCGGTACTGGCCATGACTGACCCGCAGCACCTGGCTGTCGTCGGCACCTCCACCGGCGGGGGCATGACGCTGGCGCTGATGCTGCGCGCCAAGACAGAGGGCGTGCCGCTGCCGGCCGCCATCGCGCCGGGTACGCCCTGGTCGGACCTGACGGAGACGGGTGACACGTACAAGACCAACGAATGGGTCGACAACGTGCTGGTCAGCTACAGCGGCTACCTGTCCCACGCCGCCGCCCTCTACGCCGCCGGGCGGGACATGAAGGATCCGCAGCTCTCGCCCATCTATGGCGACTTCGCCGGCCTGCCGCCCGCGATCCTGACCAGCGGCACGCGCGACCTGTTCCTCAGCAACACCGTCCGCACCCACCGCAAGCTGCGCCGTGCCGGCGTCGAAGCGTCGCTGCAGGTGTTCGAGGGCTACAGCCACGCCCAATATCTGTTCGACTACAACGCGCCGGAATCGAAAGAAATGTTCGGCGAAGTGACCGCCTTCTTCGACAAGCATTTGGCGCGGTAGGTGGCACAAAGGGCTAGCGTCCGATCCGGCCAAAGTGGGCCGGCTTGAACTCTAGGTCTGGAGATCTGGCAAGCACCACTTTCCGCCCAGGCGAAGCAGCCTGGGCGGAAAGTGGTCTTGCTCTCCCGCGACCGTTCGCTCTCAATCTGTCGAAGGGCTAGCTGCCGCGGTGCACCGTGTAATCCGCCACATCCAGCAACGCCTGCCGCACCGGGCTGTCCGCAAACACCGCCAGTGCCGCCTTCGCCTGCTCCGCAAACCGGGCGGCGTGGCGCAGCGTGGCGGTGATGGCACCGCGCTCGTCCATCAGCGTCATGGCGTGGTCCAAATCGGCGTCCGTCTGTTCGCTCCGCTCGATCGTGCGGACCCAAAACGCCCGCTCCTCCGCCGGGCCGGCGTGATAGGCGGCCAGCACGGGCAGCGTGATCTTGCCCTCCCGGAAATCGTCGCCGACCGTCTTGCCTAGTGCCGCCTGGTCTGCCGCATAATCCAGTGCGTCATCGACCAGCTGGAAAGCCATGCCCAGATTGCCGCCATAAGCCGACAGCGCGTCCTCCTCCGCCAACGGCCGGTCCGCCACTACGGCGCCCACCCGGCAGGCCGCATCGAACAGGGCAGCGGTCTTGCCACGCACCACATCCAGATAGCGTTCCTCGCTCGTGCTCAGGTCGTTTTGCGTCACCAGCTGCAGCACCTCACCTTCCGCAATCGTCGCCGCCGCGTGGGACAGGATGCCGAGCACCTTCAGCGACCCGTCCGCCACCATCAGTTCGAACGACCGGGCAAACAGGAAATCGCCGACCAGGACCGACGCCTTGTTGCCGAACACGGCATTGGCGCTCGACAGGCCACGGCGCAGCAGGCTTTCGTCCACCACGTCGTCGTGCAACAGGGTGGCGGTGTGAATAAACTCTACGCACGCCGCAAGCGCCACATGCCGGTTACCGCGGTAGCCGCACATTTGCGCGGCCGCCAGCGTCAGCAGCGGACGCAGACGTTTGCCCCCCGCAGCGACGATGTGCGCCGCCAGCTGCGGGATAAGCGCGACTGGACTGTCCATGCGGGACACGATTGCGCGGTTACACGCCGCCAAGTCCGGCCCGACGAGCGCTACCAGTGCGCCCAACGCGTCCGCCCCGGCCTGCGATGCGCGTGCTGCCAACTGCGGTGGGGTAGTCACGACGCCCAAGCTGAACTCCACCAAACGCCGGTCCAGTTGCACCCGGTCTGCCGCACCATATCGGCGGCCCGGAAAATGGGTCAAGGCAACAAGGTCCCGTCCGGACCCAACCCAAGGATCCCATGCGCACCGTCATCGCCACCAACGACCCCGTCCGCCTTAGTTTCCTGGCTGCCCTGCTGCGGGACGCCGGTATCGAATGCGTGCTGCTCGACGGCCATGTCAGCTCGGTCGAGGGCAGCATCGGCGCCTTTCCCCGTCGCCTGGCCGTGCTGGCGGAAGACGAGCGCCAGGCCCGCCGTATCCTGGCCGAGGCCGGCGAAAGCTGATGGACACCACGGACGGCACCCTGCTGGGCGGCCGGGTGCCCTACCGTCAGCCGGCAACGGGCTACCGCACCGGGATCGAACCCGTGCTGCTGGCCGCCCACTGCCCGGCCAAGCCCGGCCAATGCGTGCTGGAGGTGGGCTGCGGCGCAGGGGCCGGCCTTCTATGCCTGCTGCACCGCGTGCCGGGCGTGCTGGCCGGGGGAGTGGAGATTGACCCCGCCATGGCCGCCCTCGCCCGCCACAACACGGGCCTGCCAATCCATACGGCGGACCTCATGCACTTTGCGCCGGGCAGGCTGTACCATCATGCCATGGCCAACCCACCCTGGCACGACCCGATGAGCACCGCGCCGGACGCCAGCCGCGCGCTGGCCAAACAGGCAGCCCCGGCGCTACTGGCGCAATGGCTGGCCGCCATCGCCCGGCTGCTGCGCCCGCGTGGCACCGTCACGATTGTCATTCCCACGGCGCAGCTGACCCGCGCCGCCGCCGCATTGCGTGACACGGGGTTCGCCGCCGCCGCCCTCACCCCGCTTTGGCCCCGCGCCGGGCACCCGGCCAAGCTCATGCTACTGCGTGCGACAAAGGGTGCCCGCGGCCCGGACCAGCTCATGCCCGGCCTCGTGCTGCATGACGGCACCGGCTTCACCCCGGCCGCCCAGGCCATCCTGCGCGACGGGCACGTGCTCTAACCGTCTGCCGCCGCGCGCAGGGCGGCCGCGTCCCGCACCAGGATGCGGCCAGGCGTACCGCCCAGCACCCCCGCCGCCACCCACTGGCGCAGCTGCTTGTTCACCCGCTCACGCGACGCGGCGACCTGTAATCCCATATCTCGTTGCTTGAGCGTCGCATACAGGCGCACGCCGCCGGGCTCCCGCGTACCGGCCGCGGCCAAGGTCAGCAGCAAGCGCGCCAGCCGGGCCGAAAGCGGCGACAGGGCGATAGCCTCGTATGCCAGATTATTGCTGCGCAGCCGCTCGCACAGCAACGTGAGCAGCTGCATCATCAGTGCCGGCCGAGCCATCAGGAACGGCAGGAATACCCGCCGTTCCAGCACCAGAAGCCGCGCCTCATCGACCGCCACCACATCGGTACTGCGCGGCCCGCCATCCAGCAGCGCGATCTCGCCCAGCACCGTGCCGGGCGGCATCGAGGCATGCGCCACCTCCCGCCCTTCGGCCGAGACAGCCCCGGTGCGAAGCTGGCCGTCGACCACCACCAGCAGGCTCGCATCCATGGCGCCGCGGTGCAGGACCGTCTCGTCACGCACCACGCGGCGTTCGGTGGCCAGCTGCGCCAGCTCCTCCCGATCTGCCTCCGTCAGGGTCGCAAACAGCTTGGCATGCGCAAGCGCATCGCAGCGGGCGGCCAAGGAAAGCGGACTGCGCATGGCGCACCATAGGGCGAGGCGCTAGTTTTTGTCAGCCCGTGGCGCCTATGCTCTGAAAATTGGAGACCAGTTATGGATACGCACCCTCCCACAGCGCAAAGCGCCACCCGCGAAGCGTTCTATGCCCGCATCAGCCAACAAAACCTGACGCCGCTATGGCTGTCGCTGGCCAACCTCGTCACGCCCGAGCCCATCAGCCCCTGCCAGCCCACCAGCTGGCGCTTCAGTGACATCCGCGCTGCCATGCTGGAAGCCGGCACGCTGATCACGGCCAAGGAAGCCGAGCGCCGGGTACTGGTGCTGGAAAACCCAGGCCTACGCGGCCAGTCGCGCATCACCACCAGCCTGTACGCCGGCGTGCAGTTGGTCCTACCCGGCGAAGTCGCGCCGGCGCACCGCCACACCCAGTCGGCGCTCCGCTTCGTGCTGGAGGGGGCGGGCGCCTACACGGCCGTCAATGGTGAACGCACGCAGATGCACGTGGGCGATTTCATCATCACGCCGCCCATGGCCTGGCACGATCACGGCAACCCCGGTGCCGAGCCGGTGTTTTGGCTCGATGGGCTCGACATCCCAGTCGTGCAGTTCCTGGACGCATCGTTCGCCGAAGCCCTGGGCCAGGACGAGCAGCCCATCACGAAACCGGAAGGCGACAGCGCCGCCCGCTATGGCGCCAATCTGCTGCCTATGGACTACAAAGGCGCCGGGACCTCGCCCGTGTTCAACTACCCCTACGCCCGTACCCGCGATGCGCTGGAACAGATGCGCCGGTACGCGGCGTGGGACCCCTGCCATGGCCTCAAAATGCGTTACACCAACCCGGCCACCGGCGGTTATGCGATGGCGACGCTCGGTACGTTCATCCAGCTGCTGCCGGCCGGTGTCACCACCGCCGCCTATCGCGCGACCGACGCCACAATCTTCACCCCTGTCGAGGGCACCGGACGCACGACCATCATCGGGCGTGACACCGAAACCGTCGTGGAATGGGGCCCGCGCGACATCTTCGTCGTGCCGTCCTGGCATTCCGTCCGGCACGAGGCGTCGTCCGACGCCGTACTGTTCTCGTTCAGCGACCGGCCGATCCAGGAGGCACTACACCTGTTCCGCGAGGATCGCGGCAACGCTTAACAGTCCTTACCAAAACTGACGATCGCACATGGCTGTCTTGGCTTAGACAAGCCTTCAGGAAACGCTGGGGCAGCCGGGTTGAGCCACGATTTTGTCGTGAACCAAAGCCAAGGCAAGCTGCTGCTCGGCTTCTCCGGCTCGCTCGCGTGCACGCTGGCCGGGTTTGTAATGCTGCGCGGCACCGGCGTGAGCATTCAGATCGGCGGCCTCGCCACGCTCATCTTTGCCAGCATAGCCGCCCTGCTCTTTGCCTGGCGCGTCGGCCGGACAGAGGCCGTCGTGCTCATCTTCGGTGACGCCGGGCTGACCGACTACCGCATCGCACCGGCGCCCGTCCCATGGGCAGACATTCAGGCGGCCCGCTTCCATACCATCTACGGCTCGCACTTTATCGAGCTTGATCTCGCCCATCCGGAACGCTACCCGGCACGCGGACTCGCCCGGCTCAATCACATGACCGGCTGGTCACCCACCATCGTCTATCTCGGTTTCCTCGACCGGCCCGCGCAGGAGATCGTGCTGGCGTTCGAAGGCTACTGGGACGAACACCGGGAAGCAGCCACCGCACCCGGCCTAGAGCAGCCGGACGCGGCTCAGATGTTGCCCTGCTCCTCGGCCGGCGGCGTGTCGTCTGGCCCATAATACAGCGCCGCACACTCCGTTACCCTCACGCCCGCCACGACTTCGATGTCCGTGCGGTAAGCGTCGCAAATGAAGTTCATGGTGTCGAGATGCCGGTCTTCGAAGTACATCGCGTGCACCTCGTCCCGCCCGGCGCCGTACACGACCCGGTCGATCCGGCTCCAGATACAAGCCATCGTGCACATGCCGCAGGGCTGTAACGTCGAGTAAAGCGTGGCACCGCGCAGCTCGTCCCGCTCCAGCACCGCCCCGGCCCGCCGAATGGCCACCATCTCCGCATGCGCCGTCGGGTCATGCCGGATCCCGACCTCGTTATAGCCTTCCGCCACCACGCGGCCCTCTAGCACGATCACGCAGCCAATCGGCGACGCCCCCGGCGTTTGCCCACCCTGCCGGGCAAGTTCAAGCGCGCGGGCCATGTAGCGCTGGTCTGCGTCCGTATGATCCCGCTTGGCTCCGGGCGTTGCGGTCTCGGCTGGCGCATCGGTCTGGGTCATGCCGGACAGACGCGGCCGACGGCGCTAGGTTGCACCCTCCGCCTGGCGTTCCGCTTCCGCCCGCAACCGGCGGAAGCTCCGGTGACTGAAGGGCAGCATAGCCAGATAGATCACCCCCGCCGCCGCCAGCGCCGCCCACGGATCAGCAACCAAAAGGGCGGTAAAGGCCGACACCGACAAAAAGAGCGGCAGCACGTACTGCTTGGGCACCTTGAAGTTCTTGAAGCTCCATACCGGCAGCGTCGACACCAGCAGCAGCGCCGTCCCTGTCAGCACCGCCGCGCAGAACAGCGGGTTATGTGCGATCGCCTGCACCCAGGGCAGGCCGAGCGCCCGACCCTCCAGCCCCAGAAATAGGGGAAATAATGCCAGCCCCGCCCCGGCGGGCGCGGGTACGCCGGTAAAGAAGCTGTATGCATACGCGTGGGCGATCGGCGGCGGCTGATCGATCGTCGCGTTGAACCTCGCGAGCCGCAGGGCCATGCAGACCGCAAACAGCAAGCACGGCATGAAGCCATAGCCGCCACCCGATTGCAGCGACCAGAGATAGAGAACCAAAGCAGGTGCCACGCCGAATGCGCAAAAATCGGTCAGGCTGTCGAACTCCGCCCCAAACCGGGACGTGGCGCGCAACAGCCGCGCCAGCCGCCCGTCCAGGCCATCGATGCACGCGGCCACCGTAATCGCCGCCGCCGCCGCGCCAAACCGGCCCTCGATCGCATAGCGCATGGCACTGAGGCCCGCACACAGCCCAAGCATAGTTAGGATGTTCGGGATCATGCGATTAAATGATGGCCCGGCAAAGCGCGGACGCCGCCGGGGCCGGAACCGTGTTTTCAGCCGCGCGACCGGTGTCACGACCGACGCGTCACAGCTCGGCCATCACCGTCTCGCCGCCGATCATGGTCTGACCCGGCGACACCAGCGGCAACACGCCCGGCGGCAAATAAAGGTCCGTGCGGCTGCCGAACCGGATGATGCCGAACCGCCCGCCGCGCGTGACCAACGAACCCTCCTTCACCTGGCACACAATACGCCGGGCAATGAGGCCCGCGATCTGCACCACCGCAATGTCCCGTCCATCCGTGAGCCGGATAGCCAGCGCATTCTGCTCGTTCAGCTCGCTGGCCTTGTCCATGCTTGCATTCACGAACGCGCCCGCCCGGTAGGCGACCCGGGTCACGACACCGTCGGCCGGCGCGCGGTTCACGTGTACATCCAGCACCGACAGGAACGTCGCCACTCGCCAGCGCGGCGCGGAGCCGAGGCCGAGCGCCTCTGGTGGCGCCACTTCCATGACGGACACCACGTGCCCGTCGGCCGGCGCGACCAGAACGCCGGGGCGGCTGGGTGCGACCCGTTCGGGGTCGCGGAAAAAGTAGAAACAAAATGCCAGCAAAAGCAGCCCGGCCAGCAACAGCCAGACCGATACGACCGCCCCCAGAACGGCCAGCACGGCCGAACCGATGATGAACGGTCGCCCTGCCGGGTGAGGCGGGGCGAAAACGGAACGTAGTGTTTCAGTGAGCGTCATGGTTTTGGCACGGTAATCGCTTGTCCGGGATAAATCAGGTTTGGGTCACGAATGAAGCTCTGATTAGCGGTGTATATAAGGGTATAACGCGTTCCTTCGCCATACGCCGTCCGCGCGATCCGCCACAGGTTCTGCCCGGGCTGCACCACCACCCGCGCCGGCCCAGCCGCAGCGTCCGGTACAGGCGCGACCACGACGTCCCGCTGAAACGGCGTCTCGACCCGGGACTGCACGACGCGGCCGGCCAGCACGTCGACCCGCACCATGTGGACCCCGCCGGGTACGGCACCGGCTGGCTGCATCGACCAGCGCCCTGACGCATCCGCCGTCACAATCCCAGCCAAAACGTTATCGATATAAACCTGCAGTGTCGCACCCGGCGGTGCGGACCCGGCAAAACGAATATCGCCCTTCTCGTCATAATCGATCGTCTGCAGCGCCAGCGCGGCCGTGGGAGCCTGCATGACGCGCGTCGGCCCATGCTCCGGCACCACGACCGCCATGACGGGCGCCGGTTCGGCCACAGCCGGTGTGGCCCGCGGCGGCACGATGACAACAAGCGTCTCCGCACCCGCCGTCTGTGTCCCCATCGCATCCTGGGCGCCAAGCGACAGCGCCCGCGCACCCGGCGCGATCGCCGCATCGGGCACCAGCACCCACTCACCCCGGTTGTCGGCGGTCGAGTGGCCCAGCACAGTGTTGCCATCACGCACCGTCACCTCCGTACCCGGCGCCGCACGGCCCGCCAGCACGGCCGAGCCTGAGGGTGCGACGCGTACGACGTCAAAGCTCGGTGCAACAGGACCGGGCGGGACGGCTATGGTTGGGGCTGACACCGCGGAACTACCCGGCGCGGACGTCCCGACAGACGCCGGCTGCCCGAACCGCATCACCCCATAGCCTGTCACCATCGCAAACAGGACGATCCACAGCGTTGGACGGCGAAGCCAATACATCACTGACGACTAAGGGCCCGTTCACAATTAAGCAACGTTTTCACTGACGCGCGCGCCTACGCATGCCGGCCATTACGCCCGCCGGCGCTTGCCGGCCATTACGAACGCCGCCCGCCCTTGCTACATCCCGTGCAGGAGACCGCCATGGCACAGCCGACCCGCCTCACCCGCCCGACCGGCCCCGCCAAGCCGCGCGTGCCCAACTTGCTCATGCGGGTGTGGGACGCACCCACCCGGCTATTTTACTGGGCCGTCGTCCTGCTGATCGTGTTCAGTTACGTTTCGGTCAAGCAAGAATGGGTCCAGCTGCATTTCCTCTCGGGCTACACCATGCTGACGCTGCTGCTATTTCGCCTCGTTTGGGGCTTTGCTGGCAGCGAAACCTCGCGCTTCAGCCAATTCCTGCGCAGCCCGATCAAAGGCTTCCGTCATCTTGCCAGCTTTCGCAACGGACGGTCGCCCGATACCGGCATCGGCCACAATGCGGCAGGCGGCTGGATGGTGGTGGGCTGGCTCGCCATCTTGCTGTTCCAGGTCACAACCGGGCTGCTGGCCTGGGACGATAAGGGTCCGCTCGGCCCGCTCGGCTATCATCTAAGCCGGCAGGCCGGGCAGTGGGCGGCGGCAGCGCACGCCGTGTCGTTCAAAGTGATCGTGGCATTGGGCGCGCTGCATGTGGCGGCCATCCTGGCCTACGCTGTCATCAAGCGGCAGGACCTGGTGCGGCCGATGATCACGGGTAAAAAGCGCCTGCCCGCCAATCTGCGCCAGCCCCGCTTTGCGTCACCGCTGCTGGCACTGGCCGTCGTGCTCGCCTCCGCCGGGACCGTCTGGCTGCTGGTCCGGTTCGGCTGAGTGGGAACTTCCGCGCTGCACAAACGTCCTGCTGGCGGCGAGTGGAGAAGGCTTGGATGACGGCAACTGAGGATAGGCGACCGCTCCGCATCGTTTGGGATGACGGCACGGTTCCGCTTCCGCCGGGTGATTGGCTGTTGCGGTCCGGCGCTACGGCACACGCGCGGGACGGCCTGAATGTCCTGCTCGATTTTGACCTGTCCCACGCGCCGGCCCAGCCTGACCTGCCGCCCGTATTTGCCGCTTTGCCAGAGCCATCGGCGGACCCCCGCGCGCCAGTCCATTACGCCCCGGTGGCGACAGCACTGGTGGGCGATACCGCGGCTGCAGAGGCCCTGCCATCGTGGGCCGCCGCAGCCATCCTGGCGCTGCCGTGCCAGGGCGTGCGCCTGCTCGGCCTGGAGCAGATCCCGGCCAC
>JANONC010000319.1:0-5815 GCA_031420655.1 Rhodospirillales bacterium
CCAACACCCTCGCCTGTGCCCCCACCCACTCCAGCGCCAGTACCCACGCCAGCGCCTACACCCGCGCCAGTGCCAGTGCCAGCACCCACGCCAGCGCCAGTACCCACGCCGGTGCCAACACCCACGCCGGTGCCCACACCCACGCCCGTGCCAACACCCCCGCCGGCGCCAACACCCGCGCCAGCGCCAACACCCACGCCGGTGCCAACACCCGCGCCAGCGCCAACACCCACGCCGGTGCCAACACCCACGCCAGCGCCAACACCCACGCCGGTGCCAACACCCGCGCCAGTGCCAACACCCACGCCAGTGCCAACACCCACGCCAATGCCAGCACCCACGCCAGCGCCGATACCCACGCCAGTGCCAGCACCCACGCCAGTGCCAACACCCACGCCAGTGCCAACACCCACGCCAGTGCCAACACCCACGCCGGTGCCAGCACCCCCGCCAGTGCCGACACCCACGCCGGTGCCGCCACCCGCCAACACTATCGCGATCCGCGTCAGCGGAGAGGCCTATCTCGGTGACGCGCAGTTTCAGGTGACGGTCGACAGTGTGCGCGTCGGCGGGATTTACACTGCGACGGCCCGCTACGATGCAGGTGAGGCCAATGTGTTCACCCTGCCGGGAACCTATGGTGCCGGGCCACACGTGGTCGACATCAGCTTCATCAACGACCTTTTTGGTGGCCCCGGGCTTGACCGGAACTTATTTGTTACCGGCGCTGGGCTCAACGGGGTGATCGAACCCTACGAATTCGCCCTGACCGCGCAGGATCAGACCGCGTCCATCGTCCTCCGGGACGGTAGTCCGCCCAGCCCGGCCCCGGTGTCCCATCCCGGAAATTTCCAATACCTAGGCGTCAACCTTTCCGGTGCGGAGTTCGGGGTTGGCGGTCAGTATTATGGCGGCGTCAACATCGGTACCGATGGAACCGACTATATTTTCCCAACGGCGAACGAGGTCGCGTATTACGCATCGCAGAACCTCAACGTCATCCGCCTGCCTTTTAGCTGGGAGCGGCTGCAGCCCACACAGAATGGTGCTTTCGACCAGACGTACCTCGCCCAGATCGACGGCGTCGTGCAGCAAGCGGCCGCGCGCGGTATGTCCGTCGTGATCGACCCGCATAATTATGGCTACGGCTACGGCGCCCTGATCGGTAGCGCGGACACCCCCGGCAGCGCCTTCGCCAACCTTTGGAGCCAGTTGGCGAACCACTACAAGGGTAACGCCAACGTCCTGTTCGGACTGATGAACGAGCCGCATGAGCAATCGCCGGCCGAGTGGGTCGCCCCCGTCAACGCCGCGATCGCGGCCATCCGCGACGCTGGCGCCACGCAGGAAATCCTCGTGCCCGGCACGCACTACACAGGCGGCGATAGCTGGTTGACCTCTGGCAATGCCGACATCTTTGCCGCCAACGTGATCGACCCGCTGCACAACATGGCGTTTGAGATCCACCAATATGCCGACGCGGACCAAAGCGGGTCGTCGGCTGATGTCGTGTCGCCCACGATCGGCGCAGACCGGCTGACGGCCGTGACTGCCTGGGCGGAGCGCACAGGTAACCGGCTGTTCTTGGGCGAGTTCGGCGCCGGTTCCGACCCGGCGAGCCTCACGACGCTCACCAACATGCTGGGCTTCATGCAGCAGCACGCCGTCTGGCAGGGTGGGACGGAGTGGGGCGGCGGGCCGTGGTGGGGCGACTATGCCCTTGCGACCGACCCGGTCGCCGGCGTGACCATGCCGCAAGTTGACGTGCTGCACAGCTTCATGCCGCTGCCCGCCCCGCACTAACACCTGCGCTAGCGAGCACGGCGATACCCTGCTACGGGAACGCACCCATTCAGGAGTGCGTTCCGATGTCTGAAAATCTCCCGTCCGACACGCCCGCGATCGTCGAGTTGGATCCAACCGAGGTGGCTCTGGTGATCGGCGAGGAAGACGGCTCCATGACCATCCGCGTCGTCCCGGCGCGTGAGCTGGATGACGACGCGACCGATATTCCGGAGCCGCAGGAGATTGCGATCGCGCTGGCCATGCGCCTGCTGAAAGACCCCGAGTTCCACGACCAGGTGCTGGACTGGTACGACGCGCAGGATCCGGAGGACGGCGAGGAGGAGGAGGAGCCGGCCGCCGCCCCGCCGGCCAAGGCGTAACCCTGCGCTACGTTTCTACTCGCGGGCTGGCGCCCGTCCAGGACTTTGCGGGCGTGCTGCTGACTGGTCTGGCCGACGATGGCGGGCTGTATGTGCCAGAATGCTGGCCGCACTGGTCGCCGGCCGCCCTGCGTGCCCTGCGTGGCCTGCCGTATGCCGAATTGGCGGCCCGCATCATGGCACCCTTCGTGGGCGACGCGGTGCCGTTCGCGACCCTTCAGGCCATGGCGCATGACGCCTATGCCGGGTTCCAGCACCCGGCCGTCGCTCCGCTCGTGCAGCTGGACAGCAACCTGTGGTCGCTGGAGCTATTCCACGGTCCCACCCTGGCATTCAAAGATTTTGCCATGCAGTTGCTGGGTCGGCTGTTTGCCTACGTACTGGAACGAGACGGTCGCCGGGTCACGATTGTGGGCGCAACATCGGGCGACACAGGCTCGGCCGCGATCGAGGCATGCGCTAACCGTCCGAACATCGACGTGGTGATCCTGCATCCGGAGGGTCGCACGAGTGAGGTGCAGCGGCGGCAGATGACGACCGTCACGGCAGGCAACATCGCCAATATCGCGGTCGATGGCACGTTCGATGATTGCCAGGACCTGGTGAAGGCCATGTTCGCCGACGTGCAATTCCGCACTGACATGCACCTGAGCGCGGTCAACTCCATCAACTGGGCACGAATTGCGGCGCAAATTCCCTATTACGTGGCAGCCAGCCTGGCGCTGGGCGGGCCGGAGCGGGAAGTGGCGTTCAGTGTGCCGACGGGTAATTTCGGTAATGTAATGGCCGCGTATGGCGCGCGCCGCATGGGCCTGCCGATTGCGCGGCTGGTGGTGGCCAGTAACCGGAATGATATCCTGACCCGGTTCCTGGACCATAACGACATGAGCATGCAGACGGTCGAGCCTAGCCTGTCGCCCAGCATGGACATTCAGGTCAGCAGTAATTTCGAGCGGCTGTTGTTCGAGCTGCTGGACCGCGACCCGGTGGCTACGGCATCCACCATGAAAGCCTTCCGCAGCACCGGACGAATGCAGGTGCCGGAACCGGTGTGGCACCGCGCGCGCGGCCTGATGCACGGCTTTCGCCTGGATGATGAGGGCACGACGGCCGAAATCCGCCGCCTGCATGCGGCCGGGTACTTAGCCGACCCGCATACCGCCATTGGCGTCGCAGGTGGGCGCGCCCACGCCTGCGCGGCCCCCATGATCTGCGTCGCCACTGCCCACCCGGCCAAGTTCCCGGACGCGATGCAGCAAGCGATCGGCGCCCGCCCGGCCCTGCCACCGCACCTGGCCACCCTATATGACAGGATAGAGGCGTACACGACTGCGCCGAATGACCTATCCACAATCCAGGCGCGCGTGCGTGCCTTTGTTAACAGGAACGTTGTATGAGCGACGCCATTCAAGTCACCCGGCTGCCGAGCGGACTGACGGTCGTGACGGAAACCATGGAGCGGGTCGAAACCGTGTCGATCGGCGCTTACGTGGCGACGGGCACCCGCAACGAGAGCGAGGCCGAAAACGGTGCCTCGCACTTTTTGGAACACATGGCATTCAAGGGCACCGGGCGCCGCACGGCCGCCGAAATCGCCGAGGCGGTCGAGGACGTGGGCGGCCACATTAACGCCTACACCGCGCGCGAACAGACGGCCTATTACGTAAAGTTGCTGAAGGAGGACTTGGCGCTCGGCGCCGACATCATCGGCGATATTCTGACCAACAGCACCTTTGCGCCGGAAGAGCTGGAGCGCGAACGCGGTGTGATTTTGCAGGAAATCGGTCAGGCAAACGACACGCCGGACGACATCATCTTCGACCATTTCCAGCTTACCGCCTATCCAGACCAGCCGATGGGCCGCCCTGTGCTGGGCAGTGAGGCCAACATCAAGGCAATGGCCCGCGAACAGCTGACCGGTTACATGCGTCGTCACTACGCGGCGGGTAACACCGTCATCGCCGCTGCCGGCAATCTGCAGCACGACACGGTGGTCGCGCTCGCTCGCAAACACTTTGCCGGCCTACCCGCTGCGATGCCCGGCCCGTTCACCGCGGGCGCGTACAACGGAGGGGAATTCCGGGAGGCGCGGGACCTCGATCAGGTCCATCTCGTGCTCGGCTTTCCCGGCGTCGCCTATGCCGATCCGGACTACTACCCGGCGCTGCTGCTGAGCACCCTGCTGGGCGGGGGCATGAGTTCGCGCTTGTTCCAGGAAATTCGTGAGAAGCGCGGGCTGGTCTACTCCATCTACTCGTTCGCCGCGCCGTTTTTGGATGGCGGCCTGTTCGGCCTGTACGCCGGCACGGGTGAGAGTGAGGCGGCGGAATTGGTGCCGGTGACGCTGGAAGAGCTGCGCAAGGTGCAGCACTCGGTCACGGAAACCGAGCTCGCCCGCGCCCGCGCCCAGGTCAAGGCGAGCCTGCTGATGTCGCTTGAAAGCAGCGGCAGCCGGTGCGAGCAACTAGCCCGGCAGATGCAGGTGCATGGCCGCGTGGTGCCAACGGCCGAGACGGTGGCCAAGCTGCAGGCCGTCGACGTGGAAGCAGTGCAGCGTGCCGCCCGGCGCATCTTTGCCGGCACGCCCACCCTGGCCACTATGGGCCCGGCCGACCAGGTGCCCGGCCTTAGCCACATCATCGATAAGCTTGCCGCATGAGTGTGGAGCTGATGCAGGCGCTGCTTCGCCATGCGAAGTCGGCCGGGGCGGATGCGGCGGATGCGCTGCTGGTGTCCAGCACGTCGGTCAGTGTGCAGCGGCGCATGCGGCAGACGGAGCAGCTGGAACGGTCGGAGGGGCGGGACCTCGGCCTGCGGGTGTTCGTGGGCCAGCAAGCGGCGATCGTGAGCTCGACCGCCATGGACCCGGCCGGGTTCCAGGCCTTGGCGGAGCGGGCGGTGGCGATGGCGCGCGTGGTACCACCCGACCCGTATGGCGGCCTGGCGGAACTCATGGCGACGCCCGAACACGTGCTGCTAGAGATGGACGACCCGTCCGAGCCGGATGTGGCGGCGTTGACGGCTCGTGCGGCGGTGGCGGAGGAGGCGGCGCTGTCCACGCCGGGCATCACCAACTCCGAGGGGGCGGACGCCGGGTACGGCCGGACGGAGATCGTGCTGGTCACCAGCGCCGGCTTCACGGGATCGTACGCTCGCACCAGCCACAGTGTTTCCGCCACCGCGCTGGCCGGCACCGGCACGGGCATGGAGCGGGATTACGACTATTCCAGCACCGTGCGGCTAGCAGACCTGGAGGATGCGGCAGAAATCGGCCGGGTGGCGGCGCAAAAGGCGCTGCGGCGGCTCAACCCCACACGCCCGCGCACGGCGCGCCTGCCGGTCGTGTACGATCCGCGGGTCAGCAGCTCGTTGCTCGGCAGCTTGCTTGGCGCGATCAACGGCTCGTCCATCGTGCGCGGCACCAGCTTTCTAAAAGACCGCATGGGCGAGCGCCTTTTTGCTCCCGGCGTGCATGTGATCGACGATCCTCGCCGAGTGCGCGGCCTGCGCAGCCGTCCGTTCGATGGTGAGGGCGTGCCGACCCGGGCGCGTTCCATCATCGAGGACGGCGTGCTGACCACCTGGCTGCTCGATAGCCGCAGCGCCCGGCAGCTGGGCCTCGTGACCACCGGCAGCGCATCCCGCGGCAC
>JANONC010000320.1:0-3622 GCA_031420655.1 Rhodospirillales bacterium
GACCAGGCCTTCGACGCCCGGTTCCAGCTCTACGAACGCGCCGTAATCCGTGATGTTGGTCACGCGGCCCGAGTACTTGGCACCCGGCGGATACTTCGCCGCCACACCCTCCCACGGATCGGCCTCCAGCTGCTTCATGCCGAGGCTGATGCGCTGCGTTTCGGAGTTGAAGCGGATCACCTGCACGCGGACGGGCTGGCCGATCTGCAGCGCCTCGCTCGGGTGATTGATGCGCCGCCAGGCGATGTCGGTCACGTGCAGCAGGCCATCGACGCCACCCAGATCCACGAACGCGCCATAGTCGGTGATGTTCTTGACCACGCCGTCGAGGATCATGCCTTCCTTCAGGCCCTGGATCAGCTCGCTGCGCTGTTCGGCGCGCGTTTCTTCCAGCACGGCCCGGCGGCTGACGACGATGTTCCCGCGAGCGCGGTCCATCTTAAGAATCTGGAACGGCTGCGGCGTGCCCATCAACGGGCCCACGTCGCGCACCGGGCGGATATCCACCTGGCTGCCGGGTAGGAACGCGACCGCGCCGCCCAGATCGACCGTGAAGCCGCCCTTGACCCGGCCATAGATGGTGCCGTTGACGCGCGCCTGCGCCTCAAACGACTTCTCCAGCACTGTCCATGCCTCTTCCCGGCGGGCCTTTTCGCGGCTGAGGACGATGGCCCCGTCGCGATCCTCATAGCGCTCGACATACAATTCGATGTTGTCGCCGGGCTTCACCTCGGGCTTTTGCCCAGGCTCGGCAAATTCCTTCAGCGCCACGCGGCCTTCACTTTTAAGGCCAACATCGACAATGGCGTATTCGTCGGTCAGACGAATGACACGCCCGGTAACGACGGAGCCCTCGAACCCGAACTCACGGTTCATGCTCTCATCGAGCATGGAGGCGAAGTCTTCCATTCCTGAGGCCTTGGAAGCAGTGTGGTCCATAACGTCGGATGCCATGTGGATAAGGTATTCCTGTGCAGCGCCCCCTGATTGACAGTGGGGTCGCCGGTTGTGTGCGCTCAGGGGGGCTGCGGCGTGCAGACCTGAACGGCGTGCCGGGTTAGGGCCGGGTTAATTCCAAAGCCAACGCCCGGCGCGAAGCCGGGTTGGGCCGCAGCAATAATCGCCAGCCTGACAGAGTCAAGCAAAACCGGTTTTTTGCTGGATAATCTGAATCGCGCGATTAAAGACCTGGTCGGGGTCGAGCGCCGATGTATCGATCACTACCGCGTCGTGCGCGGGCTTCAGCGGCGCGGCGGCGCGGCTTTCATCCTGGGCGTCACGCGCGGCCATAGCGGTGGTGACACCAGCCAAATCGCCGCCCAGCTCCTGCCAGCGGCGTCGTGCCCGGGCCTCCAGGCTCGCCACCACATAAAACTTCACCGGCGCGCCTGGCACCACGACCGTGCCGATGTCGCGCCCATCCAGCACCGCCCCGCCTGCCGCGACCCGGCGCTGATACTCCAGCAATGCGGCGCGTACGGCCGGCAGGGCGGCGACGGCGCTGGCGGCCGCGTCCGCGTCCGGGCCGCGCAAATCCGTCCGGGTCAGGTCGTCCGCCCGGAGGCTCTCGGCGGCCCGCAGTGCCACCGTGGCGTCGGCCGGGTCGCCCCCGGTCAGCAACACGCGCCGTCCTGTCGCCCGGTACAGTAAGCCGGTGTCCAAATGCGCGATGCCGAGTGCCGCGGCGAGCCGTCGCGCCAGCGTGCCCTTGCCAGAGGCGGCCGGGCCATCGATGGCAATAACGAGGCTCACGCCAAAACGCCGCCGAGGCCGCGGAGCAAGGCGACAAAACCTGGGAAGCTCGTGTCGATGAACTGATAGTCGTCGACTGTCACAGGCTTTTCAGCCCCTAAGCCGAGCACCAGGCCGCTCATCGCCAGGCGATGGTCCATGTGGGTCTGTACTAGGCCCCCGCCGGGCACGGAGCCGCCTTGGACCAGTAGATCGTCGCCCTCGATCATCGCCTCGATGCCGTTGACGCGTAGCAGCGCCAGCGTCGCGGCGAGCCGGTCGCTTTCTTTCACCCGCAGCTCCGACAAGCCCGCCATCCGCGTCGTGCCCTGCGCAAACGCGGCTGCGATGGCGAGGATGGGGTACTCGTCGATCATGCTTGGCGCGCGGCTGGCTGGGACGTTCACCGCCTGTAGTGCGCCGTGCTGGGCCGTGACGTCTCCCACACACTCACCGCCCTCGGTCCGTTCGTTCTCGACAGTCAGGTCAGCCCCCATCTCCTGCAATGTCGCGAGCAGCCCGGTGCGCAGTGGATTGAGGCCTACGCCCAACACTGTCACTGCCGATCCGGGCACGATCAGCGCGGCTACCAGGGGGAAGGCAGCGGAAGACGGGTCGGCGGGTACGACGATGGGTGCGGCTATCAGCTCCGGCTGGCCCGTGAGGTGGATGATGCGCCCGGTGCCGGCTGGTTCGATCGTGAGCGTCGCGCCAAAATGTTCCAGCATGCGCTCAGTATGGTCGCGTGTCGGCTCCGGCTCATGCACGCGCGTCACGCCGGGTGCGCTGAGGGCGGCCAGGAGCAGGGCCGATTTCACCTGTGCGGAGGCGACCGGCAATGTGTAGTCGAGCGGCCTTGCCTCACGCGCGCCTCGGATTGCCAGCGGCAAGCGCCCGCCTTCGCGCGACCAGAACTGTGCGCCACACGCGGCGAGCGGGTCTGTCACGCGCCGCATCGGCCGCCCGCGCAGGCTGGCGTCACCCGTCAGGACGGCGAACAGGTCGTGGCCCGCTAGCAAGCCGCACAGCAGCCGGGCGGCGGTGCCGGAGTTGCCCATGTCGAGCACGTCGCCGGGCTCTTGCAGGCCGCCGATCCCGACGCCGCTGACCCGCCACGTTCCGGGCGCATCTTTCGTTATAATGGCACCAAGGGCAGACATGGCCGCGGCAGTACGCAGGACATCCTCGCCTTCCAACAGCCCAGTGATGCGTGTCTCGCCGATCGCGAGCGCTGCCAGCATTAGGGCGCGATGACTGATGCTTTTGTCGCCCGGCACCGTGACCCGGCCCCGCAGCGCGCCGGTGCGGCGGGACGTGAGCGGGGCGGAGATTGCGGTCATGACAAGGCCCTGTTTGCGACGGGCACGCCCTATCACGGCCGGCTGCTGTTTGACAGGCATGGGCGGCAATGGCATGGGCCGCGCCCTTAGACTGTTGCAGTGCGCTGCTTGAGGGGATTTTATGGCCAAGGCTGAACTCGGCACCAAACGCGTCTGCGTCGCGTGCGGCACACGCTTTTACGATTTAGGCAAGGTGCCCGCCGTGTGCATCAAGTGCGGCACGGAGCAGCCGTTGGACCAGCCTCGCGTGCGCCGTGCGGGCGGCAACGTCGCGGAGGAGAAGCGGGTGAAGAAAGCGCCCGTGCCCGACTCGGATGAGGCGGAAGCCGAGACCGAGACGGCGGAAGAGGAGAACGAGGAGGACGCGCTGGAAGACGCGTCGGAGCTGGAAGACGATGCCGATGTCAGCGCCGACATCGAAGTTGAGCCTGAAGCCGACGAAAAGGAGCTTTGAGCATGCACCTAGAACGCCGCGCCCTCGTGACCGGGGGGGCGGGCTTTCTAGGCTCCCATCTGTGCGAGCGCCTGCTGGCCGAGGGCTGTCACGTCTT
>JANONC010000321.1:0-9334 GCA_031420655.1 Rhodospirillales bacterium
GGGGCGCCCCGCTCCGCATCCCAGCCCAGCCAGGCGCAGGCGGCGGTCCAGAGCGGGTCGGACGGTTCTGGCGCATAATAGACCGCGACGCGCATCAGCTTACGCGCTCACCCTGGCTCCATACCTGGCGCACGACGGCCAGATCGTCATGCAGGCGCACCCGGATCACATCCGCGCGATAGCCCGGTGTCAGCGCGCCACGGTCATGCAGCCCGGCCATACGCGCCGGGTGCGACGTTACCATGGCCACGCTGGCCGCGAGCGTGATCCCGGTCTGGCCCACGACGGCGAACGCCGCTTCCACCAGCGCGCTCGGCACGTAATCGCTGGCCAGCGCGTCGACGGTACCGGCGCGCACCAGATCGGCTGCCGACACGTTGCCGGAGTGCGAGCCGCCACGGACGATGTTGGGGGCGCCCGCGATCACCTGCATACCGCGCTGGCGGGCGGCGCTGGCAGCTTCGTGGCTGACGGGGAACTCGCTGATGCGGATGCCGTCCCGGTCATTCTCCGCCACCTCGCCTTCTGTCCGGTCGTCGTGGCTGGCAAGGATCGTGCCCAGCGGGCGGATACGCTCCAGCAGCGCCCGGCGGTTCACGTCGCGCATGCGGGCGCGCTGCTCCTGCAACTCCACAATCCGCGCCTCGATCCAGGCCGGCTGGTGCCCTTCCCGCGCGCGCATCGCCCGGTATTTTTCGAGGTTGGCGTATTGGCCCACGCCCGGCGAGTGGTCCATCAGGCTCACCATGCGCACGCGCGGGTGCTCGGCCACCGGGTCCAGCAGTTCCATCATGTCGCTGGCTGGCAGTTCGCAGCGCAAATGCAGGTAGTGCTCGGACTTGAACAGCCCGGTGCCGGCCAACGCATCCAGGTCGCGCACGCCGTCATGGAACGTCATGACGCGGTTCTTATCGAAGCCGAGGTCGCCCAGGCACAGCGCGTCCAGCACTGTCGTCACCCCGGCCGCGGCGCATTGCGCGTCATGCGCCATCATGGCGCTGCGGCTGGGCCAGCGGGCGTTGCTGCGCGGCTGCACTTGGCGTTCCAGGTTGTCGGTGTGCACGTCCACCACGCCCGGCATGACGACGTCGCCCGCGCAATCGATGGCACCCGGCGCGTGGCTCAGGCCGGGCTGGATATCGGCGATACGCCCGTCTTCGATGACGAGAGTGCCATGCAGCTCCCGGTCTGGCAGCACCAGCCGGGCATTGGTGAGGATCATGCGGTCTCCTGCAAGGCAGATACGAGATGGACGCGGTCGGCCACGGCGGCGCGGACGGCGTGGTCGTGAAAGATGCCAACGATGGCGGTGCCGGCCACTTTGGCATCACAGATCATGGCGATCACCACATCCCGCCGGGCCGCGTCAAGTGAGGCCGTGGGTTCGTCCAGCAGCAGCACCGGGTGCTGGCCCAGAAAGCCGCGGGCGAGGTTGATGCGCTGCTGCTCCCCGCCCGAGAACACGGCAGGCGGCACGCCATGCAGCCGGGCCGGTATGCCAAGCCGGTTCAGCAACGCCCGGGCCTGCTCGCGCTGCCCCGGCCCGCCCGCCACGACGTCCAGCGCCGGCACGCGCGGCACGGCGCGCAGGAATTGACTGACGTAACCGAGCGTCGTGGCCCGCACGTCCAGCACCGTTCGCGGGTCCGCACCAGAAAGCGTCACCATGGCGCCACGGTGACGCACCCGTATGGTTCCGGCGTCGATCCGGTAGGTGCCGTACAGCGCTCGCATCAAAGTTGTCTTACCTGCGCCCGACGGGCCGTGCAGCGCCACGCATTCTCCCGCCGCGACATGGAAGTCGTGCCCCAGCAACACCGGGATGCGCGTGCCGCCCTGGAGGTGGAGCGTGAATGTCTTACCGACGCCCACCGCTTCCAGCATCATCATGAGGCGAGGACCGAGCTGACCAGCAGCTGCGTGTACGGGTGCTGCGGGTCGTCCAGCACCTGGTCCGTGAGTCCCGTCTCCACCACCCGCCCGTGCTGCATCACCACGATCCGCCCGGCCAGCAGGCGTGCGACGGCCAGGTCATGCGTGACCAGCAGGACAGCCAGGCCCAGGTCGCGGACCAGCGTACGGATGAGGTCGAGCAGCCGGGCCTGAACACTTACATCGAGGCCGCCGGTCGGCTCGTCCATGAACACCAGCTCGGGCCGGGTCACGAGGGTGCAGGCGATTTGCAGGCGCTGCAGCATGCCACCGCTGAACGTGCGGGGCAGGTCATCGAGGCGGGCGGGGTCGATCTCAACCTGGGTGAGCCAGTGGCGGGCCTGCTCGCGGATAGCGCCGTAATGGCGGGCACCTTGCGCCATCAACCGCTCGCCCACGTTGCCGCCGGCGGAGACGCCCATGCGCAGGCTGTCGCGCGGGTTCTGCTGCACGAAGCCCCAAGGGCCGCGGTGGAGCGCACGCAGGGCGGCCGGGCTGAGCGCCAGCAGGTCCTGGCCGCGATAGCCGATCGTGCCTGCCGCGGGCCGTGTACGCCCGGCCAGGACGTTTAGCAGCGTTGTTTTGCCCGACCCGCTTTCCCCAACAATGGCCAGTACCTCGCCGGGCCAGACCTGGACGGCGACGTCGTCGAGGGCAGTGATGTTGCCGAAGGTGAGGTGTAGGTTTTGCGCGGAGAGGAGTGGGCCGGTGACCGCAGGAGGCGCACCCAAGGCAACACCCCCACCCAACCTTCCCCATTGAGCGTTGGAGGGCCTTGCTGCGCCCTCATCCGGTGGCGGAGGGCCGGTGTGGGGGTCTTTGTTGGTGGAGGCGGAAGTCACGACCCGCTCCGCCCGGCGCAGTAATCCGTGTCGCTGCACACAAACATGCGTGTGCCCGCATCGTCGGTCACAACCTCATCCAAATACGATCCGTCCGCGCCGCATAGCGCGCATACGCCCGGCGCGCGCCCGGCGCGGAACGGATGATCCTCGAAATCCAGCGACCGCACGGCGGTATAGGGTGGCACGGCATAGATCCGCTTCTCCCGTCCGGCCCCGAACAGATGCAGCGCGGGCGAACGATCCAGCTTCGGGTTGTCGAACGCCGGCAAGGGGGACGGCGACATCAGGTACCGCTCCCCCACCATGACCGGATAGTCGTAGCTGGCGGCGATGTGGCCGTAGCGGGCGATGTCTTCGTACAGCTTCACGTGCATCAGCCCGTATTCCGCCAGCCCGTGCATGCGCCGCGCTTCCGCCCGGCTGGGTTCCAGCTTCGACAGAGGCTCTGGCAACGGCACTTGGTACACCATGATTTGACCCGGCCGCAGCGCCTGCTCCGGTATGCGATGCCGGGTCTGGATGATGGTCGCATCCGCCGTGTGGGTCGTGGTGGCGACGCCAGCGGTGCGGGCAAAAAAGCGGCGGATGCTGACTGCGTTGGTGGTGTCGTCTGCGCCCTGGTCGATCACCTTCAGCACGTCCGTGGGGCCTAGGATGCTGGCCGTCACCTGAATGCCCCCCGTGCCCCAGCCATATGGCAGCGGCATCTCCCGGCTGCCGAATGGGACCTGGTACCCGGGGATCGCCACCGCCTTCAGGATCGCACGGCGGATCATGCGCTTGGTCTGTTCGTCGAGGTAGGCGAAGTTATAGGTCATATGTTGTCCGGGGTGCCGCGCATCCGGCGCACCGTTTCCAGCTCGGCCTGAAAGTCCACGTAGTGCGGTAGTTTCAGGTGCTCGACGAAGCCGGTTGCCTCCACGTTGTCGCAGTGGCTCAGCACGAACTCCACATTCTGGGCCGGCGCGTCCGCATCTTCGCCCAGCTCCGCCGCGCGCATCGCCCGGTCCACGAGCGCCATGCCCATCGCCCGGCGCTCACCATGGCCAAAGCACAGGCCGTAGCCGCGCGTGAACTGCGGCGGTTCGGTCGCCGAGCCTTGGAATTGGTTTACCATCTGGCACTCGGTCAGCGTGATGTCGCCAATGTCGATCGCGAACCCCAGCTCCGGCGGCTCGATCACCACCGCGACTTCACCAACCCGCAGCTCACCCACGAACGGGTGCGTGTTGCCGTAACCGCGCTGCGTCGAGTAGCCGAGTGCTAGCAAGAACCCCTCGTCGCCGCGGGCCAGCGCCTGCAGCCGCGCATCGCGCCCGGCGGGAAAGACGAGCGGCTGTCGCGTGATGTCGAACGGGGCACCCGTGCCAGGCTGGTCGGGCTCGACCAGTCCCTCGGCGGCCAGGATGCCAAAGGCGGGCGCGGCGCTGGACTCGGCCGGGGCAGTGGGCGCGCCGGGAGGTGCCTCGGGCAGCGCGTCGTCCAGCAAGCGGTGCGTGTAGTCATAGGTGGGGCCCAGCACCTGGCCGCCGGGTAGGTCTTTGAAGATGGCGGATACGCGCCGCATGATCAGCATCGCAGCCGTGTCGACCGGCTCCGATGCGGCATACCGGGGCAGCGTCGTGCGGTAGGCGCGCAGCAGGAACGCCGCCTCGATCAGATCGCCCTGCGCCTGCAGGATCGCCCGCGCCGCGAGCGCCGGGTCATGGAGCGAGCCTTCCGCCATGGCCCGGTCCACGGCGCGGCCGAGCTGGGCGACCACCTGCGCCGGGTCGAGCAAGGGCAGTGCCGTATCGCCCCGCCGCATTTCGGCCAGCCAGGCATGGGCGGCGTCGATCGCGCGTTCGCCGCCCTTGACCGCCACATACATCAGCTCACCCGTACAGAGCGCGGCAGGGCGGCGAGGGTGCGCCCGGCACACAGAATCAGGTCCAGCCCGCGCGGGAACTGCGCGTGGTTGCGCGCCCAGGCGGTGGCGAAGTTGGGCGGCAGGCCGGTTGCGGCCAGCGTCGCCGTTTGCTCGATCCCCGGCCCGGCCAGCGTGTACGGGGTGCCGGTGCCTAGCGCGGGCAGTTGTAGGATGACGGTGGCACCCCGCTCCGGCTCGTCATCGGTTCCGGTGTCATAGGCCGGCCAATCCAACGCGGCAGTGGCCACGAACTGGGCACCCGACGGCGGCGCGGCCGGGCAACCGGCATGGAAGGCGAGCCAGGCGGCGGTTACAGCGCTTCCCAGTTGCAGGCACACCGGCGTTTCCGGATCGCACAGCGTCAACAGCACCGCGGCCGTTGCCGGATCGAGGCCTGGCGTATCCACCGGCGTCCCGGTCAGCACGTGCAGTGTCCCAGGCCGGCTGATGGCGTCCAGCACAGCGCGGAAACACGCCTGGCTGTCGCGTCCGGAGTGGGCGAAGCCCGGTGTCATGATCGCATGGTGGCCAGGGTGAAAAACTGCACCTGCGTCGCGGCCGCCCGCTCCGCCACGCTTTGGCGGCGGGTGGCCTGCGCAGCGGCGAGGGGTAGGATCACGGCGTCCTCGATCGCGGTAGCCTGTGCCGGGTCTTGCAGGGCCGCATCCAGTGCGGCTGCCAGCTCGGCCTGCGCCAAATCCCGGCCGAGGTAATAGGCGTGCCCGATGTACCCGGCGGCGCTGCGTACGGTGCAGCGGGCAATCGTCGCCTCACCCACATTGAACGCGGCCCCCGCTCCGCCCGCCCGCCCGCGGACCATCACCAACCCGAGTTCCGGCCCGCGCAGGGTCGTATAGGGCGGCACCAGTCCAACGGCGGCCGCCGACAGGGCGGGGAAGGGCGCCCGGGCCAGGACGGCCATCCAGCGCTGGCGGTCATGCGGCATCGTAGATCCAAACTTGTCTAGACCAATCAGTAGCGGTAAGCCGGGCCGTGAGCAACCCCGGCTTGCCCGATGACGGTGCCCGATAGGATGATCGTTCCATGACAGAAGCACCGCCCGGCCCCCGCTGGCGTCAGATTGCCCAGGCCATGCAGGCGGTCATCAGCACCCTTCCGCCCGGGGCCCGCCTGCCGACCGAGGCTGCGCTGGCCGCCCAGCATGGCGTGAACCGGCACACCGTCCGCCGGGCGATCGAGCACCTGGGCCGCGCCGGACTGGTCCGTTCCGAGCAGGGGCGCGGCAGCTTCGTGATGGACGACCTCGTGAGCTACGCCGTCGCACCCCGCACGCGGTTCAGCGAGTGGGTGCGCCGCAACAACCGTGAGCCCACGGGCCATGTCGTGCAGTTGCGCACCTTTCCGGCCACCGCCGCCGTCGCGGCCGAGCTGGCCCTGCACGCCGGCGCCCCCGTGACGATGATCGAGCGCGTAGGCCTGGCCGACCGGGTACCGGTCACGCTCAGCCGGACATACTTTGACGCCACCCGGTTTCCGGGCCTGCTGGACCGCCTGCGTTACCTGCCAAGCATCTCCGCGGCGCTGGCGGCCGAAGGTTTGACGGACTACCGCCGGCAGCGCACCCGCGTTACCGCCCGGCTGCCGACGGCGGCGGAAGCGTCGTTGCTGCAAGCCGCCCGCACCCGGCCCGTGCTGGTCTGTGCCAACCTGGACGTCGACGGACCCGGCCGTCCGGTCGGGTACGCCATCGTGATTTGTCCCGGCGCCCGGGTGCAGGTGGTGTTCGAGCCGTAATCCTTTGCAGCCCCGGCCCGGCGCGATAGTGTTGAGGCGTGCGCGGCTTTTTCCTCATTCTCATCCTGATAGGAAGTGCGCGGGCCCACGCCGCCACGATTACGGTCATGCAGGGCCAGATGCCGGTCGTGATCGTGCTGGGTGAGTTCGAACGCGGCGATGGCGAGCGGTTCGCCAACCAGGTTGCGAGTCTCGAGCGGGCTGTCGTGGCGCTGGACAGCCCGGGAGGCAACGTGGTGGCCGGGCTGCGTATGGGACAGCTGATCCATAACCGGGGCTTCTCCACCATCGTGCCCGACCGGACCATCTGTGCCTCGGCGTGCGGGCTTGTATGGCTTGCGGGCGCATCGCGGCTGATGGAGGCCGGGGCGCGGATTGGCTTTCACGCGGCGTACACCGTTCGTGCCGGGCGGGCCCGGGAGTCGGGCGCTGCGAACGCGTTGATCGGTGCCTATCTGAGCCGGCTCGGCCTGTCGGATCAGACAATCCTGTATGTGTCACAGGCGGCGCCGGAGAACATGACCTGGCTTACCCCGGCCGCGGCGGGGCGGCTCGGGCTGGAACTGCGCGTGGTGCCGCCGGGCACGCAAGGCCCGCAGACCGAGGAGCCAGGGCGGGGCCTGCCGTCACAGCGGGAAGCCAGCCGGCCGGGGCGCGATGGCGGGGCCAAATTGCCGGTGGGGCCGGTACCGGCCGCAACGCCGGACGCCCCGTCCCGCGACCAGACCGAACAAGCCACCGCGTTCGCCAGCCGGTTCTTTTCGACGTGGTCCGACACGAACGACCGTGCGATCGCGGCCTTCCGGACCTTCTATGCGGACAACGTGAACTTTTATGGCAGCCCAGCGACGCGGCAGGCTTTGCTTGACCGCAAGCAGGCGTTTGCGGTCCGGTGGCCGGAGCGGATCTATGCCGTACGGAACGACACGCTCACAGCCAATTGCGTGGCGTCGCGATGCGTCGTGGCCGGTACGGTGGACTGGGACGCGCGGGCCGGGACCGGGGACGCACGCACCGTAGGGGTCGCACGGTTCGAACTGACGCTCGACACCAGGGGCAGCCCCGTGATCGTGGCTGAGACGGGCGCTGTGATCAGCCGCGGGGACGGAGCGCCGCCGGCATCCCCGGCGACCCCGGCCGCATCGCCGTAGCTGTCAGACGCGCTGCCAGTCGCCCATGCGTCGCTCAGACGCGCTGCCAATCGCCCTGTGCGTCGCTCAGACGCGCTGCCAGTCGCCCTGTGCGTCGCGGCAGACCGTGCCGGTTTCCTGCACCGGCGCACGTCCGGCCAGGGCGGTGTTGGCCGTGAACTGCCGGCACAGGCGCCCGTCCGGGCCCACGCGAGCTTCCGAAATGGGGGTAAACCGCCCGGTGCTGCCGGACGGGCTGCTCCATCCCACCACCCGGCCGACGGGTGCCGAACCCATTTGCGCCAAAGCATAGCGGGCCTGGGAGCAATCGCGCTGATCCATCTGGTTGCCCAGCGCGAGCCCGCCAATCAATCCGGCCGCAAGCCCCAGTCCGGCGCCGATCGCCGCATTGCGCCCGCTGCCGGTCGCACCGCCAATCGCCGCACCGCCCGCCGCACCGCCCAATCCGCCGATCAACGCGCCGGACAGCGCCTTTGGCCCGATCGCGCTACAGGCATTCGCGGCCGCTTCCTGGGCAGAGCCATAGGGCTGGGCGCAGCCGGATAAAAGCCCGGACGAAAGCGCCACCACCATCAACCCGGCCCGGGCACGCGTTAACACCCTCATATTGGTCAAACCTTTCTGATCAAGGCGTAGGAGCAGCCAGCGCGAGCTTTTGCGTTTCCAGCAAGGGCGCTTCGCTGATGTCGGAAGGGCCGCTCATGCGTGAGGCGATAAGCGCGGGCCGCGGGCGCAGCACGGCGACTGAGCGGGCGGGTGGGCGATAGGACGTGCCCGGCCCGGCCGACAGCCACGCGGTGGGCACGGCCCGGTTCTCGATCACCGACAGGTTGGCGTCATAGCTGGCCGACACCAGAAACTCGACCCGGCGGTTCCGCGCGCGACCGTCCACGGTCGTATTGGGCGCGATCGGCTGCCGGCGTCCGATGGCGACCGTGCTGAGCTGCCCGGCATTGACCTGGCGGCGGACCAGCCCGGATAGCACGGCGCGGGCGCGGCGGAGCGAAAGCTGGTCGTTCGCTGCGTCCGTGCCGACGGCATCTGTGTGCCCGAGCAAGGTGAGCTGCGCATCGGGCACGTCACGCCGCATATTCTCGGCCACGATGTCGAGGATGGCTTGCGCGCCGGGGCGGGGCTGCGCGCTGCCAGAGGCAAAGAACGCCTCTTCATCAAACGTGACGACTACGACCGGCAGTCCGGCCCCAGGCCCGGTTTGGGCCATCGTCTGGCTCACAACCGGCACGACTCCGCTGCCGTCAGCCAGCCGGCCGAAGCGCGCGGCGCGGTCGTTGCTTTCAAGGTTAGTGGTCTGCACGGCCCCACCGGGGGCCACACAGCCGGCCAGCGCAGCTACCGACCCCATGACCAAACTTCGCCGTAACCGATCGATCACCCGCCACCCCTGTTTAGAGAGTCCAATTTTGCCGATCACGCTACGTCGGACAAGCCCCGGTATCGTGAGAGGATTGCAGTGCCTTTGGCTCCCGGAGTTGGACTCGAACCAACGACCGAGCGATTAACAGTCGCTTGCTCTACCAGCTGAGCTATCCGGGATCAGGCAGGGCGGTGGTATAACCAAACCCCTTTCTGCATGCAAGCATGTACGCTATGACAGCGTCGGATGCGGGCGTGGTGGAACTGGTAGACGCGCCGGACTCAAAATCCGGTTCCGCAAGGAGTGTCGGTTCGATTCCGACCGCCCGCACCACTTAACCGGGAGCCGCCCGGAGTTGCGACGCGGA
>JANONC010000322.1:0-1992 GCA_031420655.1 Rhodospirillales bacterium
ACGGTGCGGTCGTCCACTACGAAGCCGGTCAGGAAATCCTCGTACTCGCCCGTGGGTGCGCCGGCACCGTCCAGCACGATGCGGATGACCTTATAGCCCGTGCGCTTGGCGCGGTTCCACGAGCCATGCTCGGCCGCAAACGCGCCCTGCCAGGCGGGTGGGAACCGATCATGGAACGCCATTTGTAACGACGCCGAGTGCGCCTGCAGCAACACGTCCGGCTTCGTCACACGCTGGGCTAGGTCCGGACGTTGGCCACGCAGCCGCGGCTCTTCCGTGCCGCCCAGCCAGTACCAGGGCCAGCCGTAGAACGCCCCTTCCTGCACGCGCGTGACGTAGTCCGGCACCATGTCGTCACCCAGTCCGTCGCGCTCGTTGGTGGAGCACCAGACCGCCCCCGTGCCCGGCTGCACTGCCAAGCCCACGCAGTTGCGCAGGCCGGTCGCGAAGGTGCGGCGGTCCGCCCCCTCTGGCGTGAAAGACAGCACGTCCGCCCGCCCCTCCTCTGCATCCCACGCGGCACCTAGTCCATGCGACGCTTCCCACGCCGCGATCTGCTGGGGGCTGCGGCGGCCCATGGTTTCGCCCACGTTGGTCATGGATCCGACAGATACCAGCAGCCGCTTGCCGTCTGCTGAAAAGGCCAGGTCGCGCGTGCTATGCCCAAGCGACACCGGTGTGAGCGGGGCGACGACGGGCTCCGCCGGGCCGCGCGCATGCAGGTCGCCGGGCTGGTAGGGGAAGCGGCGGATGGCGTTGGTTTCGGCCACATAGACATAGCGTGGGTTGGGGCCGGCCGGGTAGAAGGCGATGCCGAACACGCCGGTCAGGCCCGCGGCAAACACCTCCGTCCGCCCATCGCGCAGGACCAGCACGCGGCCAGGCCGGCTTTCGGCCACAAACACGTCGCCATTGGGGGCCACTTTCAGGGCACGCGGGTTATCGAGGCCACTGGCGATCTGCGTGACCGTGAACCCGTGCGGCGCGTGCGGCACGGCACCGTCCGGACGCGGCACGATGCGGGGTGAATTACCGGCAGAGGGCGTGTCATACGGCGCAGGCAGATCCGCGGTAGTTATGTGCCGCCGCACCCCCGGCGCATCCGCCCGCCAATCGCCCAGCGCCGCAGGTCCCGTCAGCGTCTGTGCGACGGCGAGGCCGGGGATGAGCAGGCCGGGGATAAGCAGGCCGGGAATAAGCAGGGCGATAAACATGAAGCGCATAATCTGGCATATGCATCAGGGTTAGCCGATGAACAACGCCGCCTCTGCATCGTGAACAACCGAGCTGGTCCTCGCGGGACAGGTGGCGGAAGGCTCAATTCGCTATCCAGACGCATTTGTCATGTGCAGCCCCCGCAGGCCCGCCCCGGGGCTAAACCCGCCCATACGTGTCCTCGATCCGCACAATATCGTCCTCGCCCAAATAGGACCCGCTCTGCACCTCGATCAGCGTCAGTGGAATTCGCCCCGGGTTCTCCATGCGGTGCACGCAGCCGAGCGGCAGGTAGATGCTCTCGTTCTCGCGCAGCATCACCTGGTCCGCGTCGCGCGTGACAAGCGCCACGCCGGTCACGACGATCCAGTGCTCCGCCCGGTGAAAGTGCTTTTGCAGCGACAGTTTCTGCCCCGGCTGCACCACGATGCGCTTCACCTGGAACCGGTCGCCCTGAATTAGCGATTCGTAGAACCCCCAGGGGCGGTAGGTCAGGTTATGGGCCACCGCCTCGTGCCGGCCGGCGCGGCGGAGGCGGTCCACGACTTTCTTCACGTCCTGTGCGCGGTCGCGATGCATGGCCAGCACGGCGTCCTCCGTCACCACCACCACCGCGTCCTTTAATCCCACGACCGCCGTCAGGATGCCGTCGCTGCGGACGTAGCAATCCGTCGATTGCTCGATCAGCACGTCGCCCACCAGCGCGTTACCCGCGTCGTCCTTGGACGACACCTCCCACAGCGCGTCCCAGCTGCCCACGTCGCTCCAGCCCAGCTT
>JANONC010000323.1:0-11072 GCA_031420655.1 Rhodospirillales bacterium
GGCGCGTTCCATCATCGAGGACGGCGTGCTGACCACCTGGCTGCTCGATAGCCGCAGCGCCCGGCAGCTGGGCCTCGTGACCACCGGCAGCGCATCCCCGCGGCACTGGTGGCCCGCCCGGCCCGTCCGCCACCAACGTCACGCTGTCCGCCGGCACCATGACGCCTGCAGAGTTGATGGCAGACATCACCGAGGGCCTGTACGTCACGGAGCTGCTGGGCGGCGGCGTGAACGGCATCACGGGCGATTACAGCCGGGGTGCGGCCGGGTTCATGATCCGCAATGGCCAACTGGCGGAGCCGGTGGCGGAGATCACGATCGCCGGGCACGCACTGGAGATATTCCGCACGCTGGTGCCCGCCAATGACCTACGCCTACGCCGCGGCATGGACGCGCCGACGGTGCGGGTCGAGGGTCTGACGATGGCGGGGGCGTAGCGCCAGCGGTCTGGCCGGTCGTCTCCCAGACAGATGACCGATAGCTACGCAGGCCTCGGCCGGCGAACGGCGCCGCAAGTCCAGACGAAAGCCTTCCGGCGGCGGCCGATTGCCGGATCATCGGCCAGCTCCGTTACTCTGAGCGAATGCTCGATCCGGCTTACCAAATCATTGCGCGCGCGGATTGGGGCACGGAGCAATTGGCCGACCGGAGCTGCGACCAGCGGTCCGGTCACGCCGGTGGCGGTGTGTGCGCCGCGTTGCAGGTGAATGCCTGGCGTGGCGCGTAAGGGTCCACCGGGGGCACTGGATGGTCGAGAGCGGCCAGATCGGCTCGGTTGGCGACGTGGAGTACGAACGGCACGCCCGGATGGTAATGGCGAACGACCGTGCTGTTGCTCTGTGGCATGCCTTCAAAATCGGACGGACTGAGTACCGGCGGATCGATTTCGGCTTGGTAGCGGGACATCCGCAAATCTATGAGATCAACACCGCAGTACATAAGCGATACCGTGGCAGAACTGGACCTCGAAATCTTGCAGGAACACCGCGCCCGGGGCGATTGCGGACGCATGGGCTGGCGGCCGTAACAACAGGCGGTATTGGCCGACAAGCGCCGCCTATCCTCCGGACGCGACCTGCAGCACCTGTCCGGCGTCTTCAGCTTCCTCACCGCACCAGGCGACGAAGTGGTCCGGACGAACAAGGATCAGCGCCGCTTCCCAGCGCTCCCGGCCGCCGTCCCGGGTATCGGTCAGGGTGGTCAGGGGAAGGCCGATCCGGTTTGCGGCCGCAATGAACGGCGCAGCAAGAGCTGCCGGGCCGGTACCGAGCGCGATCAGCGTAAACCCGCTGCCAAGGGCCTCGAACACGCTCTGGCCGGACGACATTGGCTGCGGTGCCAGGTGATGCCCGGGCCTTGCCGCAAAGATGTGACGGCCCACTGCACCTGTCCGTTCGCCTCGTGCGGGCACGATGGGCGATCCGCCATAGTGCGGCTCGAACGCGCCGACTTCCGACGATGCGCCGGTCCGCCGCAGGTCCCACCCGTGCTCGAACGCGGCGCGGTCCTTGCCTGGATTGTATGCAGCCAGGAAATCGCGGTCTTCGCGGATAGACTTCTCGATAAAGTCCGCAGCTGTGGAGGCGAAGACCGGTTGCCGTTCTGCCGAGTAGCTGTCCAGCAACTGCGGCCCGGCACAGCCCTGCAAGGCCGCAGCAAGCTTCCAGCCTAGGTTACGTGCGTCCTCAAACCCGGTGTTGATGCCGTACCCGCCATAGGGCGGATGACTGTGGGCGGCGTCGCCAGCAATGAATATCCGGCCCGCGCGGTAGCGGTCGGCCACGGCAAAACGCAGATCCCAAAAACCGACATGCTCGATCTCTAGTGCAAAAGTCTGGCCTACGGCGGCATGCAGGAGCGCAGCAAAGTCATAATTATCGCGCGTGGTGCCCATCGGCACCGGGGCGTGAAAGAACCAGGTTGTACCCAAATCCACCCGGCCGAAAAACTGCCAATACCCCTGCAGTTCCGGTGTTAGTACGTTGTAGAACGACTTACCTTTGTAGCGCTCCAGCAGGGCGTGCAGCTCGGTCGAGCGGAATACCAGCAGGACCATCAACCGGTCGTGATCTGACCGTGTCTGGGTGATCCCAGCCTGTTCCCGCACCGTAGACCGCGCGCCGTCGCAGCCGACGACATAGGCCGCCCGTACGGTACCGGGCGTGTCGCCCAGGACGGTCGCGGTCACTCCGTCATCGTCCTGCGACACGGTCCCGACCCGGCTGCCAAACCGCGTTTCCACATTGGGTAGCGCCGCAACACGTGCGCGCAATACGGCCTCGGTCGCATATTGTGGCAGTCGCTCGTTATCCGTGGCGTAGAACGGACGAACCAACTCTCGTTGTAACCAGTCATAATGGTACTCGCCCAGCAGCGTGCCATAGGCAGTCAGGCCGCCGATGCCGTATTCGGGCGGGATCGTCCGCGCGGCACGCAAAGCCGCTTCTATGCCCCAGGCCTGCATGTGCTCCATAGTCCGTTGCGTCAGATTCTGGCCGCGCGGGATCGGCACGGGCGTGTGACTGCGTTCGACCACCAGGCATGAAATGGCGCGCTGGCCGAGCTCCACCGCAAGCCCAAGCCCCACGGGACCGCCGCCCGCAATGAGCACCTGCGTGTCCATGCCGGAGTGCCCGGTCATGTCGCCCCACCGCTTGGCTGGGCTGCCAGCGCCAGCGCAGCCAAGGCCGCGATCAGCGCCGGTAAGGCGGCGGCCAAAAACAAAGGCTGCGCCGCCCAATGCTGTGCGAGCAGCGCCCCGCCAACCAGGGGGCCGATGATGGAGCCGATCCGCCCGATGCCCAGTGACCAGCCCACGCCGGTCGCGCGTATGCTGGTCGGGTAGAATGTCGCCGCGAGGGCGTTTGACGCAATCTGGCCGCCAACGATGCAGAAGCCGGAGGCGAAGATTGCTATTCCCGCGAGCAAAGGTGTGTGCGTGGAGTAGCCGATTGCTGCAATGGCGGCCGCGGCCAGCACATAAATCAGCCCAAGCGCGCGGAACGAGAACCGGTCGATCAACTGTCCGAGCATCACCGTGCCGCAAACTCCGCCTACTTGCAGCATCGAGCCGATGACCGCAGCCTGAGAGTCGGTCGCACCCAGGTCGTTCATCACCGTCGGCAGCCAGTTGGACAAGAAATAGAGGTCAAGCAGGCTCATGAAGAACACAACCCAGAGCAGCACGGTTGTGGCTGCGCGGCGTTCACGGAAAAGATGCAGTACGGGTAGACCGGCAAGCGGCACCTCGTGCGCTGCGAAACGAGTGCCGGGCGCAAAGTGCTCAGCTGGAAACAGACGCGTCAGCATACCTGCTATCCGCCGGTCCGCCTGGCCGGATGCCAACCGATGAGACAGGGCTAGAAGGCGCGCGCTCTCTGGCAACGCCCACACGAGTACGGGCACCATCAGCAAGGGCACCACGCCGCCCACCAGGAAGACGGACCGCCAACCGAATACCGGGATCAACCCCGCCGCGAGCAGCCCGCCCAAAGCCGCGCCGACCGAGAAGCCGCAGAACATCGACATCACCATCGTGGCACGGCGCCGGTGCGGGCTGTACTCAGCTGTCAGTGCCACCACGTTCGGCATGGCCCCACCCAGGCCCAGGCCAGTGAGGAACCGGATTACCAGCAGCCCTGTCGTGTCATTGGCCAGCATGGTGACCAGCGTGCCCAGCCCAAATACGGCGGTGCTTACTATAATAATCCGCTTGCGCCCGATCCGGTCGGCGACCGGCCCAAAGATCAACGCGCCCAGCATCAGCCCGAGTAGGCTTGCACTGAACACAGGCCCCAGGGCGCCGCGGGGAAGTGCCCAGTCCCGCGCGATTGCCGGTGCAACGTAGCCAATTGCCTGCGTGTCGAATCCGTCGGCGAACAGGACCGCGGCACAGGTGAGCAGCAGGCGGATTTGCGGCGCACCGACCGGTTGCGCGTCTATGAACGAAGGTATGTCGACAGTCGTGTTGCCCGGCACTGTTGCCCTTCCCACCTGGGCCGATCGCCCACTCGGCAGACGTTCCTTGCTTGTCCGGCCCGGGTCAATACCGTTACCTCCACACAGTTAATGGATGGTAGCCCCCGCCCGGGTTAGCCACGAACTACTTGGCCGGCTGCCCGGCTTCGCGGGCTCAAACAGCGCCCGCTACCGCCACGAGCTGAGGTAAAAACGCGGCAGCTCGTCCCCGAATGGCCTAAAGTTCAGCGTGCGGACGGAGGCGTAGGTTTTAACGTAGGTGAACAGGGGTAAAAAATAGGCCTGGGCCGTGATGCGGCGGATGGCGTCGGCGTACAGGGCGCGGCGGCGGTCGGGGTCGACGGTGGTGCCGGCGTCGTCCACCGCGCGGCGGACAGCTTCGTCCCGGGCATAGTCCTGCCCGGCGAAGCTGAAGAACACCGGCAGGAACGCGCTGACGTCGTTAATGGAGTAACTGCCCCAGCTGCCCATCTCCATCGGGTTGCGGCCCTCGATGCTGCGCTTGACGGCGGGGCCGACCTGCAACGCCACCGCTTCGGCACGCACCCCTACCGCGGCCAGGTACTCCTGCACGGCGGCGATCCAGTCGGGCTGGACGTAGCCGACAAGTTGCGTGTCAAAGCCCTGCGCGTAACCGGCCTCAGCCAGC
Organism: Rhodospirillales bacterium; assembly: GCA_031420655.1. GTDB lineage: Bacteria > Pseudomonadota > Alphaproteobacteria > Acetobacterales > Acetobacteraceae > JANPPS01. Next base: position 4,628 of record JANONC010000323.1, read on the forward strand.
AGCGCGCGAGCGCGGGCCGGGTCGTACTCGTACTTGGTCGCCACCGCCTGGTCGCAGCCGAACTGCGTCGGGAAGCACGGCGCATCCAGCACGCGGGAGCCGCCGGGCATGAAGCGCCGGGCGAGGGTGGGGCGGTCGATCGCGTGCATGACCGCGCGGCGCACGAGCGGGTTGATGAGCGGCGTGTCGCCGCTGCGGCCTGCGGCGTCGAGGTTCAGGTAGGCGACCCGCATACTCTCGCTTCGGTAGGTTTGCAGAGAGGGGATGCGCCCGATCGGGTCCAATTGCTCGGGCGGAAAGTCCCAAATCCAGTCCGCTTCGTCGTTCATCAGCGCGGCCACTTCCGCGGCGGCGTCGGCCACGTTGCGGATGTTCAGCGCGCCGATGGCGGGCTTGCCTTTGGGGCTCTCGAAATAGGCGTCGTTGCGCACAAGGTCGATCTGCGCCACGCCGTCCACATGCGTCACCCGGTAGGGGCCCGTACCGACAGGGGCCTTGCCATAATCGTCGCCCAGCCGCTCCCGGTAGTGATGGGGCCAGATGGGCAGCACCATGGCGATGTACTCGAGCGCGGCCGGAAACACGCGCCGGAGCTTGATCCGGACATGCAGGTCGTCGATCGCCTCCGCCCCGGCCAAAAAGGCGTAGTTGCTGGGCACGGACACGCGCGGGTCGGTCAGCACTGTATTGACAGTATATGCCACGTCGTCCGCCGTGAACGGGCTGCCGTCATGGAAAGTGACACCGGGACGCAGGGTGAATTCCAGCGTCGTGTCGTCCACATACTTCCACGACGTGGCCAGCAGCGGCTTGAGCCTCAGCGTCTCCGGATCGCGGTAGATGAGGGTGTCCCAAACGTGGATTGCGAGCACGAGGCCGGTGCGCTGCGTGTTGTAATACGGGTCGATGACGGCGATGGCGTCACGCCACACGACGCGCAGGCGGTCGGCTGACTTTTGGGCACGGGCGGCTGGGGATAGCAGGGCCAGGATCAGGAATAGGATCGTGGCACGCATCGTCACCTCCGCGGTCACGGTAGGCGTGCGGGCGCGGCCCGGTCAACTCAAGCGGGCAACTCAAGCGCTCAACTGAATGTCGCCAGGGCGGTGCGCCATGCGTCGGGTAACGCCGTGGGCCGGCGTGTGGCGCTGTCGACGCAGACATGGACGAAAAACCCTTCCGCCGCCGCGTCGTCACCGTCGCCAAACACCGCCAAATTGTAGCGGACAGAGCTGCCGCCCAGGCGCGCGATGCGCAGCCCAACCGTCAGCGGATCCGGAAAGGCGACCGAGCGGTGGTAGCGGCACCCACTTTCGGCAACGACCATGACTTGCGCGCCACCGCGCCAGTCGAGCAGGCCCGCGCCCACCAGCAACCCGGTGACCGCGGTGTCGAATAAACTGTAGTAGACGGCGTTGTTGACGTGGCCGAACACATCATTATCCATCCAGCGTGTCGTCACCGGGGTAAAGTGCCGGTAGTCACAGCGTAAGCCGGGCTGGGCGCGTATCATCTGCCCACAATGGGCTATCGGGCCGCCCGGTGCCAAGCCTCTGGAGATCGTCTTGCGCTTCATTACCGCGGTACTGCTGCTCGCCCCAGGCGTTGCATCGGCCCACGCTATCCTTACCGGCAGTACGCCGGCGCTGGACGACACCGTGCCAGCCGGTCCCACCCACATGGTGCTGCGGTTCAATAGCCGGATCGACCCGGCGCGTTCACGGATTACGTATCCTACCGCCGTGCCGGCCGTGTCCGCTGGCCCGGCGGAGTTGGCGACCGACGTGACGCTGGAACCGGGCAAGCAGGTGCTGCGCTGGCAAGTGCTGGCGACCGACGGGCATGTGACGCGCGGTGAGCTGCGCTTCACCGTGGTGCCAAAGCCGGGGGTGCCGTAGCCATGGCGGTGCTGATCGACCTGTTCGGTTACCTGTCGGTGCTGGTGCATGGGCTTTCGATCGTGGCGCAGAGCATGGCGCTCGGCGGTGCGCTGTTCCTGGTGTTGCTGGCCCGCCCGATGGCCACCACGCTGCCGGCCGGCCCAGCCATCGCCCGCCGCACCGCGCGCTGGGCGGGATGGAGCGCCGTGGCGCTCGTGGGGCTGGAACTCGCGACCATCGCCATGTCCGCCGCCATCCTGACAAGCACGCTAGACGTTCCGTGGTGGAGCGTGCTGGGTGCGCAGTTCGCCGTGGCCGGGCTGGTGAAGCTGGTGGCGGCGGGTGCGCTCGCAGCGGCGTTGCTAGCCGGCCTAGGGGCGGTACCCATCGTGGCGCTGGGTGGTATTGTGCTCGCAGCGGCCACGCTTGGAACCCACGCGGCGGCGCGGCTCGATCATAACGGGCTGCTGCTGGCCGCGGTTGCGCTGCACATGGTGGGTGCGGCCATCTGGGTCGGCGGCATTCCCTTCTTCGTCATGGCCCTGGCACGCTTGCACGACGGGGCCGCGTTCCGCCGGGTGGGTGCGCGGTTCAGCCGGATGAGCATGGCCGGTGTGGGTGCCATCGTGCTGTCCGCCACCGTGTTCAGCCTGCTGTATGTGGGCACGCCAGAGGCGTTGTACGGCACGGCCTATGGCGTGATGGTGAGCGCCAAGGTTGCGATGTTCGGCGCGCTGCTGCTGTTGGGCCTGGGTAACTTCCTGGTCGTGCACCGGCTGCGGCGCGACCCGGCCACTCCCGTCCTGCGCCTGCGCCGCTTTGCGGAAGTTGAGATCGGCGTGGGCTTCAGCTTGTTCTTTGCCGCAGCCTCGCTGACCTCCGTGCCCCCGGCCGTCGACCTGGTACAGGACCGCGTCACCTGGTCCGAAATCGCCGAGCGCATCACGCCGGTGCTGCCACGCCTGGCCTCACCCGATCACGACACGCTCGCCCTGCCAGCGTTGCAAGCCAAGCTGGATGCAGAGGCCGATCGCACCCGTACCACCGCCGCTCGCGCCTTCGTGCCCGGCGGGGGTGACCTGCCGGCCCGTAATGCGGAGGATGTGGCGTGGAGCGAGTATAACCATCACTGGTCCGGCGTGTTCGTACTGGGCATCGGCGTGGCCGGACTGCTGCACCGCGGCGGCGTGCGCTGGGCCCGGCATTGGCCACTCGGCTTGCTGGGGCTGGCTGCATTCCTGTTCGTGCGGTCCGATCCGGAGGTTTGGCCGCTGGGTGCCATCGGTTTATTCGAAAGCTTCCGTGACGTGGAGGTGTTGCAGCACCGCATGTTCGTCGTGCTGATCCTGGCCTTTGCGCTGTTCGAGTGGGGCGTGCGCACCGGGCGGCTCCGTGCACGGTGGGGGCCGCTCGTGTTTCCGTTGCTGACCGCGTTGGGCGGTGCCTTGCTGCTGACCCACTCGCACGCGGTGGCCAACGTGCGGGATCAGCTGCTGATCGAGCTGTCGCACACGCCGCTGGCCCTGGCCGGAATCGCTGCCGGGTGGAGCCGGTGGCTGGAGGTGCGGGGTGACGGGGCCGTACGCCGCTGGTCCGGCTGGGTATGGCCTGTGTGCTTCCTACTAGTCGGCGCGATCCTACTGAACTATCGCGAGGCATGACCGACCCGCTCGCCGCGCAATACGAGGCCTATCCCTATCCCAAGCGCGACCCGCGCGACGAGGCCCGGCGGCTCGTTCTGGGTAGCCCGAGCCATTTGCGGGAGGTCGATCACTGGGTGTTCGGCGCGCGCCGCCCCCGGTCGGTGCCGCTGCGGGCGCTGGTGGCGGGTGGCGGCACGGGTGATGGCGCCATCATGCTGGCACAGCAGATGGCGACGCTGGGGCAGGCAGGGCGGGTGACGTATCTGGACCGGTCGGGCGCCGCAATGGCGGTCGCACAGGCGCGTGCGGCAGCGCGGGGGCTGGTGCTCGATTGGCTACAGGGCTCGTTGCTGGACCTGCCGGGCATGGGGTTGGAGGCGTTCGACTACATCGATTGCTGCGGCGTTCTGCATCATTTGCCAGACCCGGCGGCTGGGCTTACCGCGCTGCTGTCCGTGCTGGCGCCGGGCGGCGGCATGGGCCTGATGGTGTATGCGCCGCATGGCCGCACCGGTGTGTATGAACTGCAAGAGGCGCTGCGCCTGCTGGCCCCGGATACCGAACCGCCCGCCGCACGGCTGGACGTGGCGCGCCGGGTGATGAAGCACCTGCCGGAAACGGCCTGGCTGCGCCGCAACGGCTATTTCGGTGACCACATCGATGGCGGTGACGCGGGGTTGTACGATCTGCTGCTCAATCCCCGCGACCGCGCCTACACCGTGACGGCGTTGTACGATCTGCTGCACGGGGCGGGCCTACGCACGACCGCCTGGCTGGAACCGGCGCGCTACGACCCGGCGCACCTGCTGCCCGACCCTAAGCTTCGCAGCCGGGCCGCTCTGCTGCAGCCGTGGGCCCGGATGGCGCTGGCGGAGGCGCTGGCAGGCAACATGAGCACGCATTGCGTGTACTGCGTGCGCGCGTCCGAATGGCAGGACGCCCCGGACGGCACGGCGCCCAGCGCCATCCCCGTCGCGCGTGAACTGCCGGCGGCGGAGATGGCCGCCAACATCCGGCCGGACGGCACGCTGTCGTTCATCGTGGACGGGCTTCGTATTCAGTTGCCAATGCCGCCGCTGGCGGGAGCGATCCTGAAGCATATCGACGGGGTTCGAACGGTAAACGCATTGGCCGCCGCGTTGCCGCATGTGGAGCGGCCCGCGTTCGACCGGGCGTGGGCGGGGGTGTACGGGGCCTTGAACGGGATGAACCGGCTGTTGCTGGCTGCGCCGGCCTAGGCCCGCACCAGCTTCACCCGCTTGCCTGCGACCCCCAGGGTGATCGCTCCGGCCTTCAGCGCCAGAGCGTCGTCGCCGAACATCTCGCGCCGCCAGCCATGCAGGGCGGGCACGTCCGGCTCCTCTTCGGTCGCCAGGCGGTCCAGGTCTTCGCCGCTGGCCAGCAGCTTGGCGGCCACGTTGTGCTGTTCGCATTTGGCGGCCAGCAACACCTTCAGCAGCGCCACGAGCGCCGGGGAGGGCCGGGCCCCCTCGCGCGCACGCGGCGCGTCAGGAAGCGCGTCGTCGGGCAGGGCTGCCGCCTCCAGCAAGGCTGCAATCAGGCTTTGGCCGGTTTTACCCTCGGCCCAGCCGCGGGTGACGCCCCGGACGCGGCCGAGTACCTCCGCAGTGGTGGGGGCCGTGGCGGCGATTTCCAGCAGGCTTTCGTCCTTAAGCAAGCGCTGGCGGGGGATGTCGATCCGTTGCGCCTCGCGCTCGCGCCAGGCAGCGGCGGCGCGCAGCTGGCCCAGCAGGCGCCGGTTGCTGGTGCGCGGCCGCAGGCGCTCCCACATCGTCTCCGGGTCCGGCCGGTAGGTGAGCGGGTCGGCCAGGACCGCCATTTCTTCCGCGACCCAGGGCGCCCGGCCCTCCTGCGAGAGTTTTTCCAGCAACCGTTCGTACACGACGCGCAGCCATGTCACGTCGGCCGCCGCATACACCACCTGCGCGGCGGATAAGGGCCGGGCGGACCAGTCGCTAAACCGGTGCGACTTGTCGATGGCGCCGCCCGTGAGCGAGCTGACAAGTGCGTCGTACCCCACCTGGTCCCCAAACCCGGCCACCATGGCGGCGATCTGCGAATCGAAAATGGGCGTGGGCACGACGCCAAACAGGTACAGGAAGATTTCGACGTCCTGCCGGGCGGCGTGGAACACTTTGACCACGGCCGGGTTGGCAAGCAGGGCCGCGAGCGGTGCTAAATCTAGCCCAGCCGCCTGCGCATCGATGACGGCCACGTCGTCCGCCCCGCCGAGCTGCACGACGCACAGTTCTGGGTAGTACGTGCGTTCACGCATGAACTCGGTGTCGATGGCAACGAACGGCTCGGCGGCCAGGCGGGTGCACAGGGCGGCGAGCGCGTCGGTGGTGGTGATCAGGACCGGGGCGGCGAAGCGGGGCGTGTGCTTGGGCATGGCGGTGCATAGCGGGGCGGGGGCGGCGTGGGAAGGAAGGCGCGGCTGATGCGTGCGTTGTCCAGTTAGCCCTGATTTTTTCGAAGGGTGTCCTGACCCGAACCTATATTTATCTTTCCGGCGCAGGACTACGCCTTGCGTACCGTCCTTCGACAGGCTCAGGACTGGCGGGTTGACCGCCGTCCGCGACTTGAAGCCACCGTGCCTTGACACCGCCGACCCCCATGGCTTGTGTGCCGCCTCGATCGAAGGACACCGCCATGCACGCCTACCGGACCCATACCTGCGGCGCGTTGCGTGCCGAAAACGCTGGCGCGCCCGCGCGACTGTCCGGCTGGGTGCATAGCAAGCGCGACCATGGCGGGCTTCTGTTTATCGACCTGCGCGACCACTACGGCATCACCCAATGCGTGCTGCCGGCGGGCAGCGCCGGGTTCGCGGCGGCGGATGCGCTGCGGCTTGAAAGCGTCATTACCGTCACTGGCACCGTCGTCCCGCGCAGTGCGGAG
>JANONC010000324.1:0-3663 GCA_031420655.1 Rhodospirillales bacterium
ATACGCACCGCAACGGCGGCGATCGTTGATGATCACCGTCATGTTCACGGGGTTCAACCTGGGTTCGGCAGCCATCGGATTCGCGGCGGCGTTCTTAATTCCGGCCTACGGCTGGCGCTCCGTCATGCTGCTCGGCGGCGCAGTGCCGCTGGCTTTAGTCCCGCTGCTGATCGTGTTCCTGCCGGAATCCGCACGGCTACTGGCCTTGCGCGGGGCGGCGTCCTTCAGGATCGCCGCAGTCCTGAGCCGCGTGACGGCGCACCGCTTCGGGGGCGGCGAGACCTTCGTCACCGCCGAGCCGCCGTTGCCGACCCGTAAGCCCATCGGCATCATCTTCGCCCATGGCTACAGGGCGACGACCGTGTCACTCTGGATCACTTACTTCATGGGCTTGCTCGTCATCTATTTGCTGACCGGGTGGCTGCCGACGATCATGAAGGACGCCGGCCTATCCATCTCCACGGCCGCGAACGTGACGGCGATGTTCCAGATCGGCGGCACCGTGGGCGCTATCATCGTCGGCTGGGCGATGGACCGCGTGCGACCGGCCTTCGTGATCGGGGCAGCCTACCTGTGCGGCGGTCTGTGCGTGCTGGCCCTGTCGCAGATGGGCGTGCTGTCGCCGGGCCTGGCGGCGCTGGTGTTCTCCGCCGGGTTCTGCATGAGCGGCGCGCAGACCGGGCTGAATGCCTATGCGCCGGGCTGCTACCCGACGCTGGCACGGGCGACGGGCGTCAGTTGGATGCTGGGGATAGGGCGCTTTGGCAGCATCCTCGGCTCGACCGTCGGCGGCGCGCTTCTGGGTCTTGGCTGGAGCTTCAGCGCGATCTTCGCCGCGCTAGCCGTGCCAGCCGTCTGCGCCGCGGCCGCCATCGTGTCCACGCAGGTCGTCCGGACTACGGCCAGGTCGGCAGTGGTCGCGCACTGATCCGGCCGGCCAGCAGAAGGAGGACGAACATGGTGCATGACGAACCCTGCATGGACGTGGCCCACCTTGGCCACGTCGAGCTGCTGACACCCAAGCCCGAGGAGTCGCTGCGATTTTTCGTGGATGTCATGGGAATGACGGAGAGCGGGCGCCGGGGCGACTCCGTATTCCTCCGCGGTTGGGACGACTACGAGCGCTACTCCTTGCAGCTGACAGGGTCGCATACCTCGGGCCTTGGCCACGCTGCGTTCCGCGCGCGCAGCCCGCAAGCCCTTGCCCGGCGGGTCGCCGCCTTGGAACAGTCGGGGTTGGCCGAGGGCTGGCACGAGGAGCTGGGCCACGGCCCGGCCTTCCGGTTCCGCGACCCGGACGGGCACATGCTGGAGCTTTACTACGAAACGGAGTGGTACGAGGCGCCACCCGCGTTGCGCCCCGCGCTTAAGAACCAGGCGCAGCGCTTCCCGGCCCGTGGCGTCAGCGTCCGCAGGCTCGACCACTTCAACGGACTGGCCGCCGACGTGCGCGCCAATCGCGAATTCTTCGAGCAATATTTGGGCTTCCGCCTGACCGAGCAGATCGTGCTCGACGACGGGACGGAGGCGGGCATGTGGATGACCGCGACCAACAAAAGCTATGATTTCGCCTACACCCGCGAGGCGCATGGCGTGCGCGGTCGGTTTCATCACGTTACCTTCGCGCTGGACTCGCGCGAGGAAATCCTGCGCGCGGCCGACGTGTTCCTGGAAAACGGGGTGTTTATCGAGACTGGGCCACACAAGCACGCCGTCCAGCAGACCTTCTTCCTCTATGTCTACGAACCCGGTGGTAACCGGGTGGAACTGGCCAACGCCGGGGCGCGCCTTGTGCTGGCGCCGGACTGGAAGCCGATCACCTGGACGGAGGCGGAACGCAAGAAGGGCCAGGCTTGGGGTCTGCAGACCATCAAGAGCTTCCACACCCACGGCACCCCGCCTTTGCCGCTGGGCCTCGGGGACGAGGGCGCCGTGGCGGGACAGGACGACCTTGGCGAGAAGGGGATCGCATCATGAGCGGCTTGGTGTTCACGAACCCACCCCGCGTCACCCCGGAGTTGGCGGCGGATTTCGCCCCGTACGGCGTGGCGACCGTCCATGAGGCGCAGGGCCGCACGGGGCTGCTCGCCTCTTACATGCGGCCCATCTACCCGGGTGCGAGGCTCGCGGGCAGCGCGGTGACGGTGTCCATCCCGCCCGGCGACAACTGGATGCTGCACGTGGCCGTCGAGCAGTGCCGTCCGGGCGACGTGCTGGTCGTGTCCCCGACCTCGCCCTGCGACACCGGGTATTTCGGCGATCTACTGGCCTGCTCCCTGGCCGCGCGCGGGGTGGTGGGCCTCGTTATCGAGGCCGGCGTGCGCGACGTGGCGACGCTGACGGAGATGCGGTTTCCGGTCTGGTCCCGCGCGGTATCCGCCCAGGGGACTGTCAAGGAAACGCTCGGGTCGGTCAACGTGCCGGTGGTCTGCGCCGGCCAGCTCGTCCACCCCGGCGATCTCGTGGTGGCCGACGACGACGGCGTTGTGGTCGTGCCGCGCCAATCCGCGGAGAATGTCTTGCGCCAAAGCGAGGCGCGGGAGCGCAAGGAGGCAGGCACGCGCGCGCGGCTGCAGGCGGGCGAGCTCGGCCTCGACATCTACAGCCTGCGCGAGAAGCTGGCTGCCAAAGGGCTGACTTACCACCCGTTTACGGACCTGGAAGCCTGAGCGGTGCGACAGGTTCCGTCCCTCAACTGCATCCCGCCCGGAGGGTGTTCCGGCATCACGACATTAGGAAATCAGCCATGAGCAGCAGCTACAGCAAGGTTGGTCCCGCAACACTCGGCATGGCGTCGTACGGCGTGGATACGCCGAGCTTCGCGCAAACAGTGAGCGCCGGCGTGGCGGGCGGCCTGACAGGGGCCGTGGCGATTTGGGTCTACGAGGCCCTCGTCTGGGTAGGCGTACAGCATTTGATGCCGCTGGCGGGGATTCCGCGCAACGCGACAGGCCTCGTGTTCGGCAAGGGCGTACAGGAGTCGCTCGGAGCGGGTGCCTATGTCGTCGGCACCGGAATCCACTTCGTCTTCGCTATCGCCTGGGGCCTGCTCTTTGCGTTCATCTGGCCCTCGTTCCGTCGTCGCGGGGTCGAGGCGACCCTGGTGGCCCTGTTCTATGCAGTGCTGGCATGGATCGTGATGCACATCGCCATCGCGCTCGCCGGGTCGAACCATCCGGACTACTTCGACCCGAACGTCGTCATCGGCGGGTTCATGTCGCACCTCTTCTTCACGGTGCCGCTGGCCTTGGTCGTCAAGCGGCGTCTGGCGTCGGGGACGGCGGGCTGACCATGACCGGCACGGAGGCGATGACGTGGGCGCCCACCTTGAGCACGGCGCTGGGCACCTACGCGCACACGCAGCCGCTCAGGTCCGGCGCCGTTACGTCCAGTAACCTACGGCTCGATTTTGCCGCCGTGTCGCCGATCAGCCGCGCTTTTGCTCCGATGGTCCGGGAAGCACGCTTCGATGTGTGCGAGATGGCGATCGCCACGGTCCTGCAAGCCCGCGCCTACGGCAAGCCGCTGGTGCTGCTGCCTCTGACGATGGCGGCGCGGTTTCAAGAAGGGGCGCTACTATGCCGGACCAACGGCGCCGTTGCCGGGCCAGCGGACTTGGCGGGCCGCCGGGTGGGGGTGCGCGCGTACAGCCAGACGACGGGC
>JANONC010000325.1:0-9718 GCA_031420655.1 Rhodospirillales bacterium
GCCGTCACGAAGATGTCGCCGCGCGGGGCCGCGTCTTCCATCGTCACGACCTCGTAGCCCTCCATCGCCGCCTGCAGCGCGCAGATCGGATCGACCTCGGTTACCAGCACGCGGCAGCCGCCGTTCTTGAGGCTGGCGGCCGAGCCCTTACCCACGTCGCCATAGCCCGCCACGACCGCGACCTTGCCGGCCATCATCACGTCCGTGCCGCGACGGATCGCGTCGACCAGGCTTTCCTTGCAGCCGTAGAGGTTGTCGAACTTCGACTTGGTCACGCTGTCGTTCACATTGATGGCGGGCATCTTGAGCGCGCCGGACTTTGCCATCTCCCACAGACGGTGCACGCCCGTCGTGGTCTCTTCGCTCAGGCCCTTGATACCCGGCAGCAGGTCAGGGTGGTTGTCATGAATAACCTTGGTCAGGTCGCCGCCGTCATCGAGGATCAGGTTCGGCGTCCAACCATCGGGCCCGCGTACGGTCGCTTCGATGCAGGCCCAGAACTCGGTTTCGTCCATGCCCTTCCAGGCAAATACCGGGATACCCGCGGCGGCGACGGCGGCCGCGGCGTGGTCCTGGGTCGAGAAGATGTTGCAGCTCGACCAACGGACGGTGGCGCCCAGCGCAGTCAGCGTCTCGATCAACACGGCAGTCTGGATGGTCATGTGCAGCGAGCCCACGATACGGGCACCCTTCAACGGCTGCGACGGCCCATACTCGGCGCGCAACGCCGTCAGGCCAGGCATTTCGTCCTCGGCCATCAGGATTTCCTTGCGGCCCCACGCGGCCAGGCTGATGTCGCGAACTTTGTAGTCGTGCGTAACGTTGACGTCGGGCATTAGGGGGCTCCTTGGGCTGCGGCGTCATATAAGGATATCTTTAAGTGTGCAAGCGAAACGCCGAGAAGCACAAGCATGCAACTCGCGTTGGCGCTCTCTCGCCCAGTCCGACCGAAATCGGTCGGCTTGAGCCGTCTATAATGAGATTTGGCGAGCACTTCTTCCGTTCAGGCAAAATAGCCTGGTCGGAACGTGCTTTAAACCTGCAACGTCGCCGCGAGCAGCGCTAGGACAGCGGCCAGGCCGTTATTGATGACATGCGCCATGATGGACGCCTGCACGCTGCCGCCTACGTGGCGGATGACGCTGAACATGACTGCGGCGGGCACCAAGAATAGCGGATACAGCAGCCCGTTGCCCACATGCAGCGACAGCCACAGCCCGCCCGTCACGAACGCCACCGGCACCGGGTGCCAAACGCGACTTAAGCCGGTCCAGAGCCAGCCGCGGAAAAACAACTCCTCGCCGAGCGGCGCCAGGACCACCACCAGCACGAGGCCGGGAAGCATCCACATGCTGCCGTCAAAGAACAGGCCGTTCAGCGTCTCTGCGTCCTTCAGGTGCTTGGCCAGCGACGGGACTTGCTGGGCTGCCGCCAGCGCCAGCCCGCCCAGGACCAGTTGCACTAACGACAACCCGGCGATCAACCACGGCCGCCGGATTGCACCCTCTCCCAACCCGGCCTGGATATTGCCATCGCCAACGCGCAAAGCCTGACGCCAGCTGACGAGCAGAAACACACCCTGGGTCGCGACGGCTGCCAACGCGATGAACGGCCGGATGTCATCGGGCATGCGCTTTTGCGCAGATACCAGCCCGAGCGTGTATTCACCCACCCACACCAGCGCCAGAACGAGGACGCTGGCGACGACCGCCACCAGCGCCCATAGCACCGCGGCACCCGTAAGGCGCCAAGGCCGAATGAGCATTTACGTGTTCATGGCGTCGAAGAAGTCCTGGTTCGTCTTGCTGTACTTCAGTTTGTCCAACAGGAAGTCCATCGCGTCGCTCATGCCCATTGGGCCCAAAATACGCCGTAGGACCCACATCTTGGACAGCGTGCTGCGCTCCACGAGCAGCTCCTCCTTACGGGTGCCGGACTTGGTGATGTCGATGGCGGGGAAGGTGCGCTTGTCGCTCAGCTTGCGGTCGAGAATGATTTCGCTGTTGCCGGTGCCCTTGAACTCCTCAAAGATCACCTCGTCCATCCGGCTGCCGGTGTCGATCAGCGCGGTGGCGATGATGGTCAGGCTGCCGCCCTCCTCGATGTTGCGAGCGGCACCAAAGAAACGCTTCGGCCGTTGGAGCGCGTTGGCGTCGACACCGCCCGTCAGCACCTTGCCGCTGCTGGGTACGACGGTGTTGTAGGCGCGGGCGAGGCGCGTGATGCTGTCCAGCAGGATCTCCTCGTCCCGCTTGTGCTCCTCCAGCCGCTTGGCCTTTTCCAGCACCATTTCCGTCACGGCCACATGCCGGGTCGCGGGCTCGTCGAAGGTGCTGGCAACGACTTCGCCCTTCACGGTGCGGCTCATGTCCGTCACCTCCTCTGGCCGTTCATCGATCAGCAACACGATCAGAAAGATTTCCGGGTGGTTGGCCGCGATGGCGGTGGCGATGTTCTGCAGCATCACCGTCTTGCCTGTGCGCGGCGGTGCCACGATCAGCGCGCGCTGGCCCATGCCGATCGGCGCGATCAGGTCGATCACCCGGGGCGTCATGTCCTTGCCCGGCCCCTTGGCGACGGACTGGAAGTTCTCGACTTCCATCTTGAGCTTCCGATCCGGATAGAGCGGCGTCAGGTTGTCGAAATTGATGCGGTGCTTGACGGCGTCCGGCGGCTCGAAATTGATTGTGTTGACCTTCAGCAGCGCGGAATAACGCTCTCCGTCCTTCGGGGCGCGGATTTGGCCCTCGACCGTGTCGCCGGTCCGTAGCGCGAAGCGGCGGACCTGATTAGGACTGATGTAGATGTCGTCGGGACCAGGCAAGAAGTTGGCCTGGCTGCTGCGCAGATAGCCGAAGCCGTCCGGCATGATCTCCAGCGTCCCTTCGCCAAAGACGGCCTGGTCGTTATCGGCTTGATTCTTGAGGATCGCGAACATCATGTCCTGCTTGCGCAGGCTCGACGCGTTTTCGATATGCAACGATTCAGCGAGGCTCAGCAGGTCTGCCGGGGCGCGGGCCTTTAGATCGGCGAGGTGCATGACAGGGTCCTGACGGTAATAGGGTCCGGGCCCGGCACCTTACCCCGGTAACGAGGGCAGCTCTGCCAGGCAGGAAATTGCGTGCGGGCCAATGCCTCGCTCAACAGAACTCACGTGACACTGGTCCGGGCTGGCGTCAAGAACCTTATGGGACCTTCACCTTGGTAGGACACAGCATGACAACCATCGCAGCAGGCACCCGTATCGGCCATGTGCATCTGAAGGTGGCGGACCTCGACCGGGCACTGGGATTCTACGTGGGCGTGCTGGGGTTTTCCGTTACCCAGCGGTATGGGCCACAGGCGGCGTTCGTGTCGGCGGGCGGCTACCACCACCATATCGGACTGAACACATGGGAGAGCCGGGGCGGCCCGGCCCCTGCGCCCGGAACGACCGGGCTGTATCACACGGCTATCCTCTACCCCACCCGGGCGGACTTGGCGGACGCGTACCGCCGGGTGCTTGCGGCAGGCATCCCGCTCGATGGTGCAGCCGACCACGGTGTGAGTGAGGCGCTGTATCTGCGCGATCCGGACCAGAACGGGGTCGAGTTGTACTGGGACAAGCCGGACGCCGAGTGGCCGCGCGATGCAAAGGGGAACATTGCGATGGGTAACGACCGGCTAGACCTGGTCGCGCTGGAAGCCGTCCGGTAACGGCGTTGTGCCGTAACCGGCCGGGCTGCTGCTGCGTCATGGCCTACGGCCTTTCGGCAGGCTACGGGCGATCGGGAAGCGGGCTAAGCTAATCACTGCTGTCGCGGTCAGGGCCCATGAAACGATGCGGCCGCCCTGACCGGTCAGGGTGCCACCTATCCCAGCGACGGGTCCTTGTCCGGTACGGCCGAAAGGGCGCGCGGCAGCGTCTGGTCGTCGACCTTGTACAGTTCCCGGCCAACAAGCCCAGCCAGTGCCGCGCCGATCATGGGCGCGAGCCAAAATAGCCAGAGCTGGCCAACGTAGGCTCCGCCCGCGAACAGCGCCGGGCCGGTGCTGCGGGCTGGGTTGACGGACGTGTTGGTGACGGGGATGGACACAAGGTGGATGAGCGTCAGCGCCAGGCCGATCGCGATTGGCGCAAACCCGGCCGGGGCACGGGCGGACGTGCTGCCCATGATGACCATGAGGAACAGGAACGTCAGCACAATTTCGATCAGCAGCGCTGACATCATGCCGTATTTACCGGGGCTGAGCGCGTCGTAACCGTTGGAGGCGAAGCCGCCCGCAGTGAAATCCGGTTTACCGGAGGCAATCAGGTACAGCACGCCCGCCGCGGCAATGGCGGCGACGACCTGTGTCACGATGTAGGGGACCACAATCGCAGTCTCGACCCGGCCGCCAACCCACAGCCCGACGGTCACGGCCGGGTTGAAGTGCCCACCCGAGATATGGCCCACCGCGTACGCCATGCACAGCACCGTTAAGCCGAAGGCCAGCGCGACCCCGGCGAAGCCGATGCCGAGCCCACCCGGGAAGGCCGCGGCCAGCACGGCACTGCCGCAGCCGCCAAACGTCAGCGTGAACGTGCCGAGGAATTCCGCACCCAGCTTTTTTGAAAGTGTCATCGTCTACGCTCCCGGGGCCGACGGTTCGGTTTCCATCACGGAAACTAAGTAGAACGGGCGCCGATGCTCTGACAACACCCGATAACCCGGCGACCAGGCGAAGGCGCGATGGATGCGCCGGGATAGGCGGCTATCGGCGTCGGCACCGCTGAAATAGTGGTTGGCCAGCAAGCAAACGCCGCCCGGCACCAGCAGCCGTTGTGTCCGCAGGGCCAGTTGCTTCAGCAACGCATCCTGCATCGGAGACAAATAATACAGCGTGTCTGCCAGAACGACGAGGTCGAACTGGCCATCCAGGTCGTCCGGCAGGTCCAGGATGTCGGCCTGCCTGAATTGCACCTGCGCCAGCCCGGCCGATCCGGCGGCCGCGGTGTCGATGGCGGCCTGAGCCACATCCAGCCCCAGCACCGTGCCGGCCCGGTCCGCCAACATGCGCGTCATCAGCCCAACGCCGCAGCCGAGGTCGAGCGCCGCGCGATAAGGCCGGTCGGGCAGCAGCCCCACCAACGTCTCGTATTTCCGGCGCTGGTAGCGATAGGCCGGGTCGGCCGACGCCCACGGGTCAGCACCGGCATAGGCCGCTTCGAACGCGCCGCGATCGCCGAGCGGACCCCGGTTGCGGGCGATACTCGCGTCCGTCTTGGCGGACCGGCGGAACAGTCCGATGTCGCGCAACGACATGAAGTGAACAGCGTGGAGGGCAGAGCGGATCGACATAACACCTCGACGGAGCGAACCCTGGTGTGCCGAAGTTTGCTTGCGCAAGCAATCACCCTCGACGGCAGCCCGGCGGAGCGCCATGTGTCGTTCATGTTATCGACCCTCGCCCTCAAGATGCTCGAAGCGCCGCCGGTTACGTTCAAGCCGCTCAGGCAAGCGCCGAAAACGGGGGGCAAGGCGCTGCGGGTCAAGTCACCGTATGAACCTGCGGGCGACCAACCGACGGCGCTGCGCGACCTGCTGGCGGGCATCGGTCAGGACGAGCGGGACCAGGTGCTGCTGGGTGTCACCGGCTCGGGTAAGACATTCACGATGGCCAAGGTGATCGAGGCCATCAACCGGCCGACGCTGGTGCTGGCGCCCAACAAGACACTGGCCGCGCAGTTGTATGGGGAAATGAAGAACTTCTTTCCCGACAACGCCGTCGAGTACTTCGTCAGTTACTACGACTACTACCAGCCCGAGGCGTACGTGCCGCGGACGGACACGTACATCGAAAAAGACAGCCAGATCAACGAAGCGATCGACCGCATGCGCCATAGCGCCACGCAGTCACTGCTGGAACGCAACGATGTCGTGATCGTGGCCTCCGTCAGCTGCATCTACGGTATCGGCTCGGTCGAAACCTATGGCCGCATGGTAGTGAAGCTGGAGGCGGGCGGGCAGATCGACCGCGATACGCTGGCACGCGCGCTAGTGGAGCTGCAGTACCGCCGCAACGATGTGGCGTTCAGCCGGGGTAATTTCCGACTGCGCGGCGATAGCGTGGACGTGTGGCCGAGCCATCTGGAAGACCGCGCCTGGCGCATCAGCCTGTTTGGCGACGAGGTCGAGCGCATTAGCGAATTCGACCCCCTGACTGGAGAGGCCATGAAGGCGCTCGACCAGGTGCACATCTACGCCAACAGCCACTACGTCACGCCGCGGCCCACGCTGCAGCAGGCGATCAAAGACATCAAGGTCGAGCTGCAAGACCGGCTGAAGCAATTCACGGCCGAGGGCAAGCTGCTGGAGGCCGAGCGCCTGCAACAGCGATGCACGTTCGATATCGAGATGATGGAGACGACGGGTAGCTGCAAGTCGATTGAAAACTATTCTCGATATTTATCCGGCCGTAAACCGGGCGAACCACCGCCTACGCTATTTGAATACTTGCCGGAGAATGCCCTGCTGATCGTCGACGAAAGCCATGTGACGGTGCCGCAGATCGGCGGCATGGCGCGCGGCGATGCGGCACGCAAGGGCGTGCTGAGCGAATTCGGCTTCCGCTTGCCCAGCTGCCTCGATAACCGGCCGCTGCGATTCGAGGAGTGGGAGGCGTTCCGCCCGCAGACGGTCTTTGTCAGTGCGACGCCGGGCCCGTGGGAGATGGAGCGGACGGGCGGTACATTTGCCGAGCAGGTCATTCGCCCGACCGGCTTGATCGACCCGATGACCGAGATCCGCCCCGTGGAACGGCAAGTGGACGATCTGCTGGCCGAGTCGCGCCTTGTCATCGGCCGGGGCGGGCGAATTCTGGTGACCACGCTTACAAAGCGCATGGCCGAAGACCTGACCGAGCATGGCGTCAAAGTGCGCTACTTGCACTCGGACGTGGACACGCTGGAGCGGATCGAGATCATTCGCGACCTGCGGCTGGGTGTGTTCGACGTGCTGGTGGGCATCAACCTGCTGCGGGAGGGGCTGGATATTCCCGAATGCGCGCTGGTGGCGATTCTGGACGCGGATAAGGAGGGGTTTTTGCGCAGCCATACCTCGCTCGTGCAGACCATTGGCCGGGCGGCGCGCAATGTTGATGGGCGGGTCATTCTGTATGCCGACGTCATGACCCGGTCGCTGCGCTCGGCGATCGAAGAGACCGACCGGCGCCGGGCGAAGCAGGTGGCGTACAACACGGAGCACGGCATTACGCCCGTGAGCGTGCGGAGTAACATCGGTGAAGCGCTGCAAAGCGTGTTCGAACAGGATTACGTGACGGTCGCCCCGGTGAAGGACGCAGGCATTGCGGAATTTGTCGGCAAGGACCTGAAGTCCAGCATCGCCGAACTGGAGAAACGGATGCGCGCCGCAGCGGCTGATCTGGAGTTTGAGACGGCGGGCCGGCTGCGCGACGAGATCAAGCGGCTGGAGGCGCTGGACCTTGGCCTGCCACCGCCCCCCGCGAGCAGTAGCTTCGCCGGCCGGCCCAAGAAGGACCCGACGCCTCAACCGCTCGGACCCGGCGGCGGCGGCTGGGACCCGGACAAGCGCAAGGCTGGCCGGAAGAGGGGGCGGTGATGGCGCTACAAACAGCTCTCGTGACCGGCGCGGCCAAGCGCCTGGGCGCCGCAACGTGTCGCGCGCTGGCCGGGGCCGGGTATCGCGTGGCGGTGCACTACCACACCAGCCGGGCGGAGGCAGAGGCGCTGGCGGACGAAATCGGCGGCGTGGCCGTGCAGGCGGATCTGGCCGACGAAGCGGCCGTGCAGGCCCTGTTGCCGGCTGCGGCTGCCCAGATCGGCCCGATCGGCGTGCTGATCAACAACGCCAGCACGTTCGAGCGCGACGAGTGGGACACCGCCGCACGTGACACCTGGGATTATCATCTCGAACCCAACTTGCGCGCGCCATTTGTGCTGATGCAAGCGCTCGCACGGCAGTTACCCGCCGAAGCGGAAGGCGCGGTCGTGAACATGATCGACCAGCGGGTGTGGTCGCTTACGCCGCATTTTGTGTCCTATACCGTCAGCAAGGCCGGCTTATGGGCGCTGACGCAGCAGATGGCGCTGGCGCTCGCACCCCGCATTCGCGTCAACGCCATCGGCCCCGGCCCGGCGTTGCCCAGTGCCCGGCAGACGGAAGCGCAATTCGCCGCAGCGTGCGCCGCGCTGCCCCTCGCGCGTGGCACCAGCCCCCACGAGGTCGCTGCCGCGGTGCTGGCTATTCTCGCTATGCCATCGATGACGGGGCAGATGATCGCGTTGGACGGTGGACAGCATCTACAGTGGGGCCGGGCCTTTGCCGAATAGTCTTCAGCGTCGCACCTTCTTGCATGACTATGTCCTGCCCGCCCGGGTTGGCGTGTACCTGCATGAACACGGCACGCCACAACGCATCCGGGTCAATGTCGAATGCTGGACCGCCGATGATCCTGCCACCGATGGGGTCGACCGGCTTGATCGCGTGATAAACTACGAACGGCTCAAGCAGGCCGTCGACGACGTTGTACAATCGGGGCATGTCAAGCTGGTTGAAACGGTCGCGGAACGCATTGCCGCCAAGTGCCTGCGGGACTCGGTCAGCCGGGTGCGGGTACGGGTCGAAAAGCTGGATGTGTTCGCGGATGCCGTGTCGGCTGGAGCGGAGATCGAGCGGTTTTCCACCAGCGCCTGAGAAGGATAACGATTCAAGCGAGATAGCGCAGTCTGTTAAGATTGTCTTGATGTGGCCTTGGGTGCATCGTGTAAAAACAATGGGTTAATCTGAGTGCCCGGTTTTGTGGCAATCTCGTGTCAGCCCTTCGATATTGGTAAGTTAGCGTCGCCGTCCCCCATTGGTGCACAGACTTGTCCACAGGTTTTGGGGATAGTCTTTGGCCGGATTTTTGCGGCTCCGCCCTTGAGCGAACCGGCCCGCACGGCCTAGTTAGGGCCATGGAGTCTGGCCCAACCCTGCGCGGCGTCGCCGTTATCGAGCAAGCGCTGACCACCATGCCTGCCAGCCCCGGCGTTTACCGCATGCTCGATGCGGCCGGGGAGGCGCTGTATGTCGGCAAGGCCAAAAGTCTCAAGAAGCGCGTCTATTCCTACACGCAGCTGAGCCGCCAGCCGGAGCGCCTGCGCCGGATGGTGCACGAAACGATCTCCATGGAGATCATGACGACGCATACGGAGGCCGAGGCCCTCCTGCTTGAGGCCAACCTGATCAAACGGCTCAAGCCCCGGTTCAACATCGTGCTGCGCGATGACAAGAGCTATCCGTGGCTGATGCTGACGGAGGATCATGCGTTTCCGCAGATCACCAAGCATCGCGGTAGCCGGGCGCGAAAGGGCAGCTATTACGGGCCGTTCGCGAGCGTGTGGGCGGTGAACCAGACGGTGACGGCCATGCAGCGCGTGTTCCTGCTGCGGTCGTGCCAGGATACGGTGTTCAACAACCGCAGCCGCCCCTGTCTACTGCACCAGATCAAGCGCTGCTCGGCTCCCTGCGTCGGCCGGGTGACGGTGGACGAGTACGCGCATCTGGTGGATCAGGCCCGCGCCTTTCTGGGCGGCAAGGCCGGCAGCGTGCAACAGGCTCTGGCGGCGGAGATGGAGGCCGCGGCAGAGGGTTTAGAGTTCGAGCGCGCGGCCGCATTGCGGGACCGTATCCGGGGCTTGACCCATGTGCAGGGCACGGCGGTCATCAATCCCAAC
>JANONC010000326.1:0-2184 GCA_031420655.1 Rhodospirillales bacterium
CCGGTCCGCCTCCAGGATCGCATCGATCACCGGTAACAGAGCGCCCAGCTTGGGCTTCGAGATCGGCAGCGTCCGCGTGTAGCCGGGCGGCAACGAGAACCGGCACATCTTCTGCACCGTCTCCCGGCTCAGACCGAATACCCGCGCAGCCTCACGACGGCTGCGGCCCTCCACGAATACGAAACGTCGAACGGCGGCGTAGACCTCCACGGCAAACATCCCCGGCCGCCCCCAAAAGGGGCCAGCCTAACCAATGGCCGGATTTTACTCCGCCCGCATCAGCACCAAGCCGACGCTCCATTGGCCTGGTTTGTCACCGCCGTGCACATCGCCCAGCTGTCGCGAAGCAACGTAATATTTTCTAACAATCAGGATTGAGACCCAGGCGATTATCGGAAGAGCGATTTCAGACGAAACAAGCTTGGTAAAGACGTGTTTTGTTGAGTGACGGGCGCTTGGCCAAGGACCTCAACACATTGTCTTAAGGAAGATGCGATAGTTTGTAGCGAAGCGGCGCAAAAAAGAGTGGTCATGACCTTAGTCTCCGTCTCAAAAGCCCTTGCTGGTTCAAAGCCGTCGGCTCTTCTGCGGGTACAACACACTTGAGAATTTGGCTTATAGCAGGCAGTGTTTATTTTCCCCAGAAGGCGTGTTCAGCGGCCGGGTGCGACAGGCGTCGATATGTAGAAGACCGAAAGCACGAGAAACCTTAGGCGATGGACACAATAGAAACAGCAACACGAACTATCGGGGGCGGCAAGTTGCCTGCGGCGGTAGCAGTCGGTTCATCGACTATGGCGGCCCCTCGCCGGGCTGCGTTTGTGCACACGGTTGCGCGCTGGCTGACTGCTCTTTCGCAGCGGTTGTCGGCTGGTATACCGACCGCCGGCTCCGCGGACGCGGCCCAGGCATTGTCGGATATCGCGACTATGCGCATCGCCATGGAGCATGTTGGCCGCGGCGTACAGATGATCGACGAAACTGGGCGTATCGTCGTTGCAAATGCAAAGGCTGCCGAGATGTTAGGCGTGGCTCCGGAGTTCTTGGCAACAAAACCCTTGGTGTCGGAAGTCGTGGCCGAGCAATGGCGCCTCGATGAATTTAAAGCCAACTCGGAGGAGGTGAAGCGTCGGATCGCATCGCATCAACTTGATAATCAGCCGCTTCGCTACCGCCGGCTTCGCCCCGACGGCCGGGTTGTGGAGGTGGAGAACGTTCGCCTTGCCGGCGGCGGCGTCGTTCGTACCCATACCGACGTTACAGACCGCCACGAGGCCGAGCAGCGCATCGTATTTCTGGCCCACAATGACTTTCTGACTGGCCTTGCCAACCGCGCAGGCTTCCAGCAGGCAATCGACAGCGCGGTGGAGGGTAGTGAGGGCTTTGCGGTCGTCCTTATCGATGTCGACTATTTCAAGCAGGTCAACGACACGTTCGGTCATACGTTTGGCGACGCGTTGCTACAGGAAGTCGCGCGGCGCGTACGGACCCAGGTTCGCGAGGGCGACGTTGCTGCCCGGATTGGCGGAGACGAACTCGCCATCCTGATCGCGTCCGTGCCGGACCGCTCGGTTGCCGAAGGCATCGCAGCCCAGATTGTGGATGCGATCCGCCTTCCTTTTGAACATGCCGGGCGGGCGACAATGCCGTCTGCCAGCGTAGGCGTCACATTCGTCCCGGACGGCCCGGCAGAGCCGGCGAATGCAGAGCTGGCGAATGCAGAGCTAGCGTTATGGCAGGCCGACACGGCCCTGTACTGTGCGAAGGCTGCTGGCCGCGGTTGCTGGCGTTCGTTTGACCCGTCCATGGCGACCCGGGAGATAGAGCAACGCCGCATGCTGGTGGAACTAAGGACTGCATTCGACGAGAATCAGTTCGACGTGTTCTACCAACCGATCGTTGATCCGAAGCTTAACGTAATCAGTGGCTTCGAGGCACTCATCCGCTGGCAGCACCCATCGCGCGGTTTGATCGCTGCAACGGAGTTCATCCATCTTGTCGAGGCAAGCGGCCTGATCGTGCCGCTTGGATCGTGGGTGCTCCAGCGCGCTTGCGAGGACGCTCTTGCGTGGCCCGAGAGTGTTCGCACGCTGGTCAACTTGTCGCCCCGGCAGCTTTCCAGTCCGGGCCTGGTAGATTCCATCCGGCAAACGCTCGCCGACACCGGCCTGTCGCCCCATCGGC
>JANONC010000327.1:0-2424 GCA_031420655.1 Rhodospirillales bacterium
TGCCGGTCAATCCAATCAGCAGCCACCAGGCGGAGCGGCCCACGTCATGCAAGCGGCGAAAACTGACGGCCAAGGATGGGATGATCGTCGCGATTGACCACACGGTGCTGATGAGGTTGACCTTGATCGCGATCGCGAGGAGGGACACCAAAAGGGACGCCAGCACCGGCCACCAATAATCCGAACGCGGGGCCCGGCCGGTAAATCCGACATAGTTGCTGAAATACCGCTCCATCGACGCCACAAAACCGGACTTGACCTGCATCTCGTCTCCTATGATCCCGGGCGCGGACCCTTTGATGGATTGCACGCCGGGTCAAGCGTCAGAACGGCGTCAGACGCGTTTGATGCCGGTAAACAGCACCAGCCCCTTCGGCGCGCCGGTCAGGTTCGCCTTGTACGCGACTGGCTGCTGATAGGAGCCGAGCGGCAGATACGGCACGTCCTCGAACGCTTGCACCTGTAACGCCTGGGCCAGGCGCCGCTGGTCGGCAGGGTCCGCGAACAGCCACTCGTCACGCAGCGCCTCCAGCTTTGGCAGGGTGGGCCAGCCATTATAGGCGCCGTCGCCATTGCCGCGCATCAGCTGGTGGGAGCCCGGCATGCTGCAATCATAGCCGCCGCTGAACGCCACGAACGCGTTCCACCCGCCCTGCTCCGGCGGCTTGCGGTTCACACTACGCTGCACGGTCGTGCCCCAATCGGTCGCGATCAGGTCCACGTTCATGCCAAGCTTGCGCAGCATGTCGGCCCCAACCTCGCCGATCGCGTTGATGCGCGGCACGTCCGTCGGCTCCAGGAACGTCACCTTTTCGCCCTTGTACCCGGCGGCGACCAGGTCCTGCTTCAGCTTTGCCATGTCGTGGGTGCCGCTGAGCGCTTCCATGCCGGCGGTGTTGGCCATCGGCATGCCGGAGGTGAACAGGCCGGTCTGCGCGTCATAGGCGGCGTTGGTGCCCACGACCGCCTCCATGAACTCACGCTGGTTCACGGCCCGCAATGCGACGCGGCGGATGGCCGGGTTGTTGAACGGCGGGAATAGCTGGTTGAAACGCAGGAAGCCGATCAGGCCCTTGGTCTCCACCACCTCGACCTTGACGGTCTTGTTGGCGCGCAGCTGGGGCACAAGGTCCATCAGGGGCTGTTCGACATAATCCACTTCGCCGTTTTGCAACGCCGCGACCTGGGTGGCCGGGTCGGGCGTGGTGAGCCATTCGACACGGTCGAAATAGGCGACGCGTGCGCCGGCGGTGAAGCTCGGTGCATCCGTGCGAGGCACATAGCCCTCGAAACGGGCATAGACGTTGCGTGCGCCGGGGATGCGTTCGTTGGCGACGTAGCGGAACGGGCCGCTGCCGACCATTTCGGTCAGGCGCGTGCTTGCAGGCGTTGCGGCCAGCCGCTCCGGCATAATGGCAGCCATGGTGTTGGTGGGATGCGCCAGCGCGTCCGGCAGCAGCGGGAATTTACGTTTGAGGCGGAATACGATGGTGCGGTCATCGGGCGCGGACAGCTCGTCGGTCGCGAGCGCCAGCGCCTGGCCGAACGCATCCTGCACCCACCAACGGCGCAGGCTGGCCACCACGTCGCGCGCCAGAACGGGGGTGTTGTCGTGGAATTTTAGCCCGTCGCGCAAGGTGAGCGTCCAGGTCAGGCCGTCCGGCGCCGTCGTGGACCCGGCCAGCATTTGCGGCTGAACGCGCCCGGCCTCGTCCACGCCGAACAGCGTGTCGAACACCATCAGCACGTGGTTGCGGGTCACGAACGCACTGACGGCCGGGTCGAGCAGGACGAGGTCGGCGTAGGGCACGAATTTCAGCGTCGTCGCGGATTGCGCGCGGACGATGGACGGGGCGGCCATAGCGGCCGCGGCGGTGGCAAGGATGGTACGACGGCGCATGGAAGCCTCCTGACGTTCGGATTGACTATGCATCTTTTGTGCCCGGCTGCGCTTGGCCCGATTACGCTTAGCTCTGGCGCGCTACGTTTGCTGCGATGCATGATCCTTCCATGGATCAAAACGCCGTAACGGCCATCGATGGCCTGCTTGCCCTCGTCACGCAGCGGCTGGCGCAGGCCGATGACGATCCGTTCGGCAATCCGGTGCTGTCGGTCGCGCTAGCCATCACCCGGCGCATCGATGACGGGCTGCTGGACCTGGGCGCCCTCGCAGCCATCGTCAGCGATTTGCGCGATGAGGCGTGCCAGGACCGTGCCCACCGCCTTGCAGCCTATGTTGGCGGCACGAGCCTGGACGCGAACGAGGCGGCGCTGGCCACGGTCGCCCGCACCGTTCTGCGGCCCGACCCGGCCGACAGCCCCGTACGCTGGGCAGAGTTCCAGCGCCAGATCGAGACCACCCGCTACGCCGCCGTATTTACCGCACACCCCACCTTTTCACTCGCCCCTGACGCCGCCGCCCTG
>JANONC010000328.1:0-6700 GCA_031420655.1 Rhodospirillales bacterium
ATCAGTCAGGCGGCGGCCGGCTGGATTGTAGGACTGCACTTGTCAAAGTGGCTGCTGCTGTTCGCCATCCTACTCCTTGTCGTGGCGCTCGGCTTCTTTTTGCCGCCGGTGTCGATCATTCTCATGACCGCGCCGATCATCCTGCCACCCCTGCGAGAGGCGGGGTTCGACCTGGTGTGGTTTGGCGTCGTCATGGCCGTGGTGATGGAAATGGGCCTGATCCACCCACCGGTCGGCCTCAATATCTTCGTCATCAACCGGATCGCACCCGATATCGGGCTGGCCCCGATCATTTGGGGCACGCTGCCGTTCGTGGCGCTGATGGCGGTGGCCGTGGTGATCCTGTCGTTCGTGCCGGGTATCGCGCTCGCGCTGCCGGATTACGTTTACGCAAGATAGCCTTGCCCTGGCCGGGCAGGGAAGCGATGCTGCGCCGATGGACAAACACGAGTTCGACGTGATCGTCGTCGGCGCCGGCATCGCGGGGGCCACCGTTGCGGCCCATTTGTCGCCAGACCACCGGGTGGCGTTAATCGAGGCGGAAGAGGCGGCGGGCTATCACACCACCGGCCGTTCGGCGGCCATCTGGATCCAGAACTATGGTCCGCCCGACGTGCGCGTGCTGACGGGCTTGTCGCGTGAGTTCTTCAACGCACCGCCACCCGGCTTTGCGGACGCGCCGATCCTGAACCGCCGTCCGGTTGTGTTTTTAGCGCCGCCAGAACAAATGCCCGGCCTGCAACGTATGCTGGCCGAGGGTACGGGTCTGCGTGAAACGTCGGTTGCCGAGATCGCCGCGATGGTCCCACCCCTCCGCCCCGGTTACGCCGTGGGCGCCGCAATCGAGGAGGATGCGTTCGACATGGACGTGGCGCAGCTGCACCAAGGCTTCCTGCGCCAGTTGAAGGCCGCGGGCGGCGTGCTGGCCTTGCGCAGCCGGACAGGCACGATCGAGTGGACGAATGGGCATTGGCGGGTGGAGACGGCCGGCGGCGGGATGTTCAGCGCGCCGATCATCGTCAATGCCGCCGGGGCCTGGGGGGATGAGGTTGCGGCGCAGGCCCACGTCGCCCCGCTCGGCCTCGTGCCCAAACGGCGCACCGGCTGCGTGGTCGACCCAGCGCCGTGGCAGCCTGCAGCCTGGCCCATGGTGAACGACGTGGACCATACCTGGTACATTCGCCCCGAAGCCCGCACCAAGATCATGGTTAGCCCGGCGGACGAAACCGACATGCACCCGCACGATGTCGCTCCGGACGAATTGGACGTGGCTATCGCCATCGACCGCATGCAGCAGGCGCTCGACATCACCGTCAACCGGGTTGAGCACAGCTGGGCCGGCCTGCGCACCTTCACGCCCGACCGGAACCTGGCCTTTGGCTGGGACGCCCGGGCCCAGGGCTTTTTCTGGTGCGTGGGGCAGGGTGGGTACGGTATCCAAACCGCGCCAGCGGCGGGCAAATTGGTGGCAGACGTGATCTCTGGCCGCGATCCAGGAGCAGCCGGCCGTATCCTGCCGACCGTCAGTCCCACCCGTTTTCACCCGGCGTAAAACATGAGCGCCTATGATGAAATGGTGGACGGGCGCGGTGGCGTCCGCCCGCACTGGCGCTCTGTGCTGGGCGTACTGACCGCGCTGTCGCCAGCCGAGATGCAGGACCGCGCGGTACGGCTCGAACGCACGGCAGAGGAGGAGGGGGCGGCACCCACCTGGCGGTGCGACCCGGTGCCGTTGCCGATCGAACCGCTCGAGTGGGCGGCGCTGGAGGCGGGGCTCGAACAACGCGCCCGGCTGCTGGAGGCGCTGCTGGCGGACGTTTACGGGCCGCAGGCCATGGTGCGCGCCGGCGTCCTGCCGCCCACGCTGGTCTACGCCAACCCCGGCTTCCTGCGCGCCTGCCGCACGCAGCCCGGTCTGCCGGGCCGCATGCTGCAATCCTACGCCGCCGATCTCGTGCGCGGGCCCGATGGCGCATGGCGCGTGCTGGCCGACCGCGTGCAGGCCGCGCCCGGCATCGGCTATGCGCGCGACAGCCGGCGTTTGCTCGCCCGCGTGCTGCCGGAGCTGTTCCGCCCCATACAAGTGCGCCAGCTGCGCCCCTTTTTCGATGCCTGGCAGGATGCGTTGCTGGAGCAAGCTGCCCCGCAATCGGCCCGCCAGCCCGTCGTGGCCCTGCTGACCTGTGGCGTGACCGACCCGCAATGGCCGGAGCACCTGACGCTCTCCCGCGATCTCAACGCCGCCCTGGTGCAGCCGCGTGACCTCACGATCCGGGGTGGCGCGCTGTTGCTGAAGACGCTGCGGGGTTTGCAACCGGTCGATGTGCTGCTGAGCCGCGTGCCCGGCGATGGGCTGGATCCGCTGGAGGGGTCGGGGACCATGGGCGGGGTAACCGGACTGATGGACGCCGCCCGGTCAGGCACCGTGCGCGTTTTGAACCACCCGGGTGCGGCAATGATCGAAGCGCCGGCCATGGCGGCTGTGCTGCCGGCGCTGTGCCGGCGTCTGCTTGGCGAATCGCTCCGGCTCGCAACCACACCCACGCTATGGATGGCAGACGAGAGTGCGCGGCGTCAGGTCGCGAGCGAGTTCCGGCGCTGGACGGTCCGCTCGGCCCTCAGCCCCGAACGCCCGCCCCGGGCCCTGGCCGACATGACGTCGCCGGACCGGCTGCAGCTCGCGCTGGCGATGGAGGAGCGGCCCTGGGCCTTTGCCGCGTCAGCCGATGCGGAGCCGTCGGTTGCACCCAGCGACGGCGGCGGCGGCGGCATGCTGCTGGCCCCCCGGCCGGTCGTGCTGCGGCTGTTCATGATGCATGACGGCGCGGGCTGGCGGATGATGCAGGGCGGCCTGGCCCGCGTGCTGGCCCCACATGAGCACGTGACCAGCGCCATGCAGCCCGGCGCCGTGTTCAAGGACGTATGGGTGCTGAACCAGGACACGCGTGACATCCGCGGCCCGGATCCCGTGCGCGTGCCGGCCATCGCCATCCGCCGCAACAGCGCCGACCTGCCAAGCCGGGTGGCGGACGACTTCTACTGGCTCGGCCGGTACGTCGAGCGGCTGGAGATGCAAGCCCGCCTGGGCCGGGCCGGGCTGTTGCGCCGGGCACGCGGTGCGCCGTTACCGCGTGAGGTGGCGGAGATGGACATCGTGCAGCAATGCCTGAACGCAATAGGCGTCTGCAGCGAGGACGCGGGGACCATCGACGCGGTTGTGCGGGAGGCGCTGCGTCCCGGCGGCGTGCTCTCGTCCGGGCTGGACCGGGCGGCGCGGCTGACGGACGCGTTGCGCGACCGGTTTACGATCGAAACCTATGCCGCGTTCGCCCACGCGCTCCGCCAGGCGCAGCAGGACATTCAACAAGGGCCGGATGCTGGCATCGATGCGCTGGTGCACGCGATGATGGGGGTCATGCGCCTGGCCGCCACGATCGCCGGCGTCGCGGCCGAGGGTATGGTGCGGTCCGGTGGCTGGCTATTCCTGGACCTGGGCCGCCGGATCGAGCGGGCGCATGCGTCATCCAACGTGCTGGCCACCGTGCTCGATCAGCCGCCCGCCCGGATGGAGGGGACGTTGCGGATGGTGCTGGAACTGTTCGACAGCGCCATTACCTATCGCGGCCGCTACCTGTCGGTGCTGCAGCCTGCGCCCGTGCTGGACCTCGTGCTGGCCGACCGCGGCAACCCGCGCGCGCTCGCGTTTCAGTTCGACCAGATGGGCCGCTTGCTGCAGGACGCGGGTGGTGGCGCAGAGCTCGTGCAACACGCGCACAGGCTAGCCCGCACCGCCGATGGCATTGTCGACGCCATTGCGGCCGCGACCGATCCGGCCCTCGCCACGTCGCGACTGCCGGGCACTTTCAAGCTGCTGACCGAGCAGACGGAGGCCGTCTCCGACCAGGTCACACGCCGGTTCTTTGCGCTGCTGCCCGCGCCGCACCTGGTTGGCATGGATTTGGCCGGATGACCCGGCTGCGCGTTCATCACCGCACCGCCTACACCTACCTGGAGCCGGTCGAGCTAGGTGCCCACGTCGTGCACCTGCGCCCGAGGGATCTGCCGTTTCAGACGCTGCACGGCTTTACCCTGCACGCCGGCTCCATTACCGCGCCTGCGCTGAGGGATGGGGTGGACCATTTCGGCAACCCGGTCAGCTGGCTGTTCCTAACGGGCTTGCACAGTAAACTCGTGCTGGATGCGACCGCGGAGGTCGAGGTGTTGTGCCGGCCCTGTCCCGCCAGCGACGCTACGCCTGCCTGGGAGCGTGTGGCCGCCAGCGCCATTCATTCCGAAGTGGCTGAGTTCACCTTTGCCAGCCCGCGCGTGCGCCTGTTGAGCCAAGCGCGCGATTGGGCGGCATCGAGTTTCCCGCCCGGCCGCCCAGTGCTGCAGGGCGTACTGGATCTTATGCACCGCTTCACGCACGAGTTCCGGTTCGACCCGGCTGTCACCACCGTCTCCACCAGCGTCGTCCGCGTGCTGGAGTTGCGAGCGGGCGTGTGTCAGGATTTCGCCCATGTGATGATCGCGGGCCTGCGGGCGCTGGGGCTGCCGGCGCGCTATGTGTCCGGGTACTTGCGCACGGTGCCGCCGCCGGGTCAGGCGCGGCTGGTGGGGGCGGATCAGTCGCATGCCTGGGTGGGTGTATGGCTTGGGCCAGAGCATGGCTGGGTGGATGTGGACCCGACCAACGCGCTTGTGGTGCAGGACGGGCACGTGGTGCTGGGTTGGGGCCGCGACTATTCCGACGTGAGCCCAGTGCGCGGCGTGCTGCTTGGGGGTGGTGAGCACACGCTAAAGGTTTCGGTCGACATCGCGCCGGCCGGGCTGGAGGCCGTCAGCCCGGGTTGACGATCAGCATGTATTTAACGCCGTCCGATGTCGTGCCGGTCGTGATTACGAAGTGGTCGGCCTGCGTCTGGGTAATGTTAGCGAAGGTCATGCTGGAGTTTATCCCCTGCCCGTACAGGCTGGCGTGGATCGTGGCCCCGGTATAACCCACCGCACCGTCTGCAGCCGATGACCAGACCCGGGTGGCGATGGCCGGGTCGAACCCGAACAGGGTGGCGCTGTCGCCCGCGTGGAAGTTGACGAATGTGCCCCACGAGACCTGGCCGCCGCGGCCATCGACATAGAACTGGTCGTTGCCCGTCCCACCCACCAGGAAGTTAGACCCCGTGCCGCCATCCAGCACGTTCTGACCGGATGTGACCGCAATCGCGTCATCGCCCGGGCCGCCCTTGATGAAGACATTGGCTTGGCTCGACCCGATCACGACCGGGTCGGTACCGTTGTAGATGTATTCCCGGGCGAGATAGTTGACCGGTCCGCTATAGGCTACGCCGTCCGGGTGAGTGATGGCGTTGTTCGCGGTGTCGATCTGCGTGAACGCCGGCGCCGCATAGATCTGGTGGATACCGTCCATGTCGGATTGCGCTATATCCCGGTTTTGGCTGGACGCCTGGCCGTACATCAGCGCCGCCGGGCTGTCGTCATGTGCGAGCCCGATCGCGTGGCCGATCTCGTGCAGCAGCACCTGCTCCACTGTCGCCTGCGTACCCTGGTACTGCGGCGTTCCGTTCACAACCGGGGCGGGGCGCTCGGCCGGGTCCTCGATCCGGATTTTGACGCCGGAGACGAAGGTACCCGCGGTCGGCAGATAGCCGTAATCGGTTTCTCCAACCTGCGCGCTGGTGGAGCCGAAATCGCTAAACCCGACCAGGATGTTTGCCACGGCGGGCGTGCTGACCTGCTGGAAGCCGATGTTTATCAGGTCGTCCCAGCGCGCGAATGCCGCGAGCACCAGTGACTGGAAATCGCCAGTGACCCCAGACGAGAACATGCCACCGGCCGGGGCGAAGGCCCAGGTCACGATGGGTGTGGCCCATTTCGGCCCTTCAAGCGCGTAGGTGGTCATAGGCTCGCTCCGATTTGATCCGGACCTTAACAGGTCGTGCTTATTTAGACTTTAACCGGGCGGGCGCGCGATCGCATGGGCGGTGGCACGATAGAACGCATTGTCGGTCGGTTGAATGGTCATTTCCGCCATGCAGGTGCGGGGCGGTAGGGTGGCGGCAAACACGGCAGCGGCGGCGATATCCTGCGGCTGCACCATGAGTGCGCGATCCGCGGCGCTGGGCGGACGCGGCCGCTGGTCCATGATGGGCGTGGCTACCTCACCCGGGTTGATGCAGATACTGCGAATGCCGTGGATACCTTCTTCGGCATTGAGTGTGGCTGATAATGCGCGGGCCCCGTGCTTGGCAGCGGTGTAGGCCGGGCCGGTGACGGCAAATATGCCAGTACCCGCGACGGAGGCGACGTGGATGATGGTGCCGCCACCGGCCGCACGCATGGCAGGCAGCACGGCCAGGGTGCAGAGGAAGGGACCCTTCAGGTTCACGTCCACGACCATTGCCATGTCTGCGGGCGAAAGCTGCGCCCAATGGCGGCGCTTCGCATTGGCACCGGCATTGTTAACCAGCACCGCAGGCGGTCCGAACGCGTCCACCACCGCCTGGTATGCGCGTGTGACTGCGTGCTCGTCCGTCACGTCCGCCGCCACGACCACCGCCGTACCCCCGGCGGCCTCGACAGCGGCACGGGTCTGTTCCAGCGCCGCCGCTGTCCGGCCGGTCAGGGCAACGCGTGCCCCGGCGGCGGCGAACGCCAGCGCGATTGCTTGCCCGATACCGGT
>JANONC010000329.1:0-2586 GCA_031420655.1 Rhodospirillales bacterium
CCGGGGCTTTCGCGGCACCCCCCGGCTCCCCCGAGCTAAACGCAGCGGAGGTCGATCCGGGTGCCCTGTGGCGAGAGGCGAAGGAGGCGACCGATGAACGCCTCAACATCCTTGCCAGCAAGTTGCGCAACACCGGCGACCCCGACTTGGTCCGTATCGCCGATTATGGGCTGTTCGGCATCAGCAACGGCGGTAAGGGCATCAATGTCGCTTTGAACAAAGCGATGTTCGAGTATGTCGCCGCTGTTGGCGACCGCCGGGCTCAGGCGGCTGCGAAGCTGCGCAAGGCGGCCCAGGATTATCGCGCGACCCTTGCGTCGAACGAGGCAGTGAAGCTGGTGGACAATAATCCATTCGGGGTGGACGTAGCGGTGCTGGCGACCCTCGGCGCTGCCCTTGACCGGATTGAGGCGTCGCTATCATGACCGGAGCAATACCTGCCCAAACCGGCGAAAGAACGGTAAGATGAGCGATCGACCAGTTGACCAGCGTCCCGGCTGGGGAGGAACCCGCCCAAAGGGCGACGCTCCGCGCCAGCGCCCGCTCGGTGTCCGAATGCCCGTCCAGCCCCAAAATCAGGGTGTTCCCCAGCAGGCGCAGGTGCTGCAGCCCCAACAGGTGGTCCCGCCCGACCCGATCATGGCGGTGGACACGATCCCGCTTGACGTGGCGCAGTGGACGGCTGAGATGCTCCGCGTGCTCGGCTGGAACAGCAAGCGCGGCGCGCAGGGTGCGCTCAACGCCAAGAACGCCGCCCTGTTGCAGGCACAGGTGAATAACCCTTCGCCCCTGATGGCGGAACTCGGTCTCAAGCAAGCCGTGCTTGCCCAGGCCTATGCCGCCAACGGCGTATGGAACAGCATGCAGGAGATGCAGGCGGCCGAGGTTCGCGCGACGCTTTCGTTCGAGGCCATGCCCAATCAGAAGCCCGACCTGAAGACAGGGTCCGCCAACCCGACATTCTGGCTCAAGGGCTTGCCGGACCCGAATACCGGCGAAACTAGCGAATTCATCTTCAAGCCGGCCACGCCGGGGTCCCTGATGGGAGGCATTCCGGCCGGCGGCGAGCCGATCCGCGAAGCCCTGACCGGACGGGCGGCCGAGCAGCTGTCCGCCTTTACCGGCCTCGACTTCAAAATGCCGCTGACCAACGTCATTTCGGTCGACTCCAATCGCCTGTCTGACTTCCAGCCTGCCGATGAAACGAAGAAGCTGCGGAACACGCCGACCCAGGTCGGCTCGCTGCAGCAGTTCTCTTCGAGCCAGGGCGAGTTGCGCAGCCACCTCCTCGGCAAACGGCAGGACGTCACCGCGCAGAGCTGCCAGGCCATCGCCGTGCTTGATACGGTCACCCTCAATCTCGATCGCCATGACGGCAACCTGTTGCTTGACCAGGCGGGAACGGGCGTCATCCCGATCGACCACGGCTTGAGCTTCCCGGATAGTCAGGCAGTGGAGAGCGGCATGATCGGGATCAACATGGCGGGCGACAAGAACGTCATGCTGCGCCTGCCGAATTCCTATGTGCCGTTTACCCAAGCAAGCCTGGACGGTATCGCCAACATCGATCCAGACCTCATGCAGGCCGCCCTCGCAGCCGAGTCTAGAAAGATGGGACAGTTGCACCCGTCGCTTGAGGATAAGATGTCGTCCCAGGCGCTAAGCATCAGCAACCTCGCCGCCCAGTTCCTGAAGGCGGCCGCACCGCGCTTGCCGCCGGCGGTGCTGCAGGCCGCCCTCGGCGCAAATGCGGCAGAGCTGCTCGACATTACGGCCACGCCGCAGGCGCGCGCCCAGGCAACGGCGACGATCATCGCCGAGTATCTGCCGAAGGTCGCGGCCATCAAGGAGTTCTGGATGATGCCGGGCGATGCCCGGGAAGCGCTGTATCAGCGGCTTAACGCCGACAGCCTGATGTCGGCGGGCAACCGGGAGAAGTGGCTCTATCAAAATATCGATGCGGTGCTCGACTACAATCGCGGCAGCAAGTCTGTGCCTCCGCCGCCCAAACCTGATCCCGCGGTGAACGCGGACCTCGCAAGACGGCAGATCGGCCAAGTGTTACCCAAACTCAAGTTTCCGAAGAATGAGGCGGACTGGCTGCCGGCATGGAACAAGATCCTTCAGATCGGCCGTTTTAGTCACGTGTCGACGGCGTTGCTGAAATCCGACACGCCGAAATTCACAACCCTCGGCGACTTTGCGATATGGTTCCGCGCGTACATGGCCAAAGTCAGAGACGAGGCTGAAGCGACGAAGATCAAGGTTATTGAAAGGCTTTATCCTCATCTGATAATCGGAGATCATGGCGCGGAGCGGGCGAATATGCTCAAGGCTTGGGACGCCGTCGGCCGAATGGGTGGCATGGCAGCCGTCCAAGCCAAGGTTCAGAGCCAACTGCCGAAACCTGCGCCGCGCGACCCGGAGGCGGCCCTGCTGCTGCTACTGTCGGAGCCTGATCCCCCATCCGCCCAGGCGCTCAAGGCACTCGGCGCCCTCAACGAACTGGTCAAACTTGACGCCACGGTCGTCAGCGGGCCGAACCAGACGAAAATAAATGAACTTGGTATTGCTGCTGGGCTCAGC
>JANONC010000330.1:0-2262 GCA_031420655.1 Rhodospirillales bacterium
CTAAACGCCTGCGGGAAGTTGCCCGTCATACGGCGGGCGGCCGGGTCGTATTCTTCCGACATCAGGCCCACGTCGTTTTGCAGGGCCAGGAGCCGTTCCAGCAGCGCCTTTGCATCGGTGCGCCGCCCGGTTTTGTGCCACGCGGTGGCGAGCCAAAAGCTACACGCCAGAAACGCACCCTCGCCCGGCGGTAGGCCGTCGGCGCCCTGTTCCGACTGGTAGCGCATCACGAAGCCGCCCTGCATCAGTTCGCGCTCCACCGCCTCGATCGTACCCAGCACACGCGGGTCGTCATAAGGAAGAAACTTCACGACCGGGATCAGTAGCGCCGTCGCGTCCAGGCCGGGCTTGCCGAAGACTTGGGTAAAGCTGTTCTGCTTTGCGTCGAATGCGTTGTGGCAGACCGTCCTGTGGATTTCATCCCGCACGGCTCGCCAGCGATCGAGCGGTGCGTCCAGACCGCCGGCCTCGGCGTCCCGGATGCAGCAGTCGAAAGCCACCCAGGCCATGACTTTGCTGAACGTGAAATGCTGGCGGCCGCCGCGCGTTTCCCACAGCCCCTCGTCCGGTGCCGTCCAGACCTTTTCCAAATGCGCCAGCATGCCGCATTGCAGCGGCCAGGGGTCGCCCGACAGTTCGAGCTTAGCCCCGCGTGCCATGTGCAGCGCCGCCATCACCTCCCCATACACATCCAGCTGCAACTGGGTTGCAGCGGCGTTGCCGATCCGGATCGGGACAGCGCCTTCATAGCCGGGGAGCCAGTCCAGCACCCACTCGCCGATGCGCCGCTCACCGCCGATGCCGTACATGATCTGCACCTGGTCGGGCGTGCCCGCCACGCTCCGGCGCAGCCACTCTGCCCAAGACACGGCTTCTTCCGTGTATCCAGATTCAATGAACGCGAACAACGTGATGGTCGCGTCGCGCAGCCAGCAATAGCGGTAATCCCAGTTGCGCGTGCCGCCCAGCTTTTCGGGCAACGACGTGGTGGGAGCCGCGACGATGCCGCCCGTCGGTGCATAGGTCAGTGCCTTGAGCGTCAGCAACGACCGCCGCACGGCGTCTGCCCATGGCCCGGCATAGGTGCAATGCGCCGCCCATGCGGCCCAGTGCCGTTCGGTCGAATCCAGCGCGTCTTCGGCGTCCACGCTGGCCGGGCACGACAAATGGGACGGGCTGTGGGTCAGCACAAACGACACGCGCTCACCCTCGGCCACGGTAAAATGCGCGACCGTTTGCATACCCTCACCCTTAAGCGGGACCGGCGTGCGGAGCGTCACCATCTCGGGCCCGGCCACGGCCACGATGCCGTTGCCGCCTTGCCGCCGCGTGACCCACGGCACGGAGAGGCCGTAATCGAACCGCAACGACAGCGCCATCCGCATATCGACCCGGCCGCTACGCCCCTCCACGATGCGCACGACGCTGGAATGGTCCGCGCCGGCCACCATGAAATCGATTAGGCAGGCGCTGCCGGTCGCGGTTTCAAAAAGTGTTTCCAGCACCAGGCTGGCATTGCGGTATCGCCTGCTGCTGGTGCTTTTGCCTGCAGGGGTCAGTATAAAGCGCCCATGCTGTTCCGTACCAAGCAGGGCTGCCAGGCAGGCACCACTGTCGAAGCGCGGCCAACATAGCCAATCGATGCTGCCATTGCGCGCCACCAGCGCCGCCGTCACGCAGTCGCCGATGATGGCGTAGTCTTCGATGGGTAAAGATACGGCGGCGGCTTGCATGTCCATCCCGGTCCAGCGCAACACCACCTGACTAAGTTTGCAGCACTATCGCAAATCCTTGACTTATTCGGCCCATTTCCCGATATGCGACTGGCCAGGTGGTGATCTGCCGGGCCGCTTCGCTGTGGCGAACCAACCCACTCTGTATCGAGACCTATTTTTGACGGATCAGACCACCGCGGCGGCAGACGCCCCCGAACCCGGCCTGCACGCGACCATTCATGAGGACGCGCCGGCGATTCACGCCTCGGGTGAGCCAGACCTGCAAGTTCCTGCCGTGGAAGAGCCGCCGCCCGGACCCGACGCGCCCGCACCAATCCCGCCGGACGAGCCGCCCGCTGGTATGCCGGTCGCGCAAAACCGGATGAAAAGCCGCGACGAAGCCGGAGAAGAGCCGGACGAGGAAGAGAACGGTTTTGCCGAACTCGGCCTGTCGCCTGAGATCGTGCGCGCCGTCGCCGCCAAGGGCTACCGCATTCCCACCCCCATTCAGGCGCAGGCCATCCCTGCCGTTTTCATGGGCCGCGAC
>JANONC010000331.1:0-4785 GCA_031420655.1 Rhodospirillales bacterium
GTGCGGGTCAAGCCGGACAACCCCGGTGGCATGCAGATCGCAGGTGCGAACGAGGGACCGGCCGGGCCGCAGGCGATGGCACCGGTGGCCGAAACGCCAGCCCCCCGCGCCTTGCGCGCCCAGCTTTCGGCACCTGCCCCCGTCGTGCCAGCGGCACAGGCACCGCGCCCGGCGTCTGGTCCCGCCGCAGTTGCGCCCGCACCAATGGCCATGCCGGTCTCGGCATCCGCGGCCGCCCACGCCCTTCCGGTAGCTGCGCCACCCGCCGTCATGCCACCCGCCGTCATGTCGTCCCCCGTAACGCTGCCGCCCGCCACGCTGCCCCCCGCCGTGCTGCCAAGTGTGGGCAAGGTTGCCGTGCAGCTTGCTTCACTCGAGTCCGAAGTGCTTGGCCGCGCGGAATGGGAGCGCCTAACCAAAAAGATGCCCGCCCTGCTCGGTTACCGCCAGCCGTCGGTTGTGAAGGCGGAGGCGTCCGGCAAGACGGTCTGGCGCGTCCGGACGGGCGGCTTTGCCGACATGGCCGAGGCGACGGCGTTCTGCGTCCAGGTAAAAGCCAAGGGTGGCGCCTGTAGCCTTGCCTTCTGACGCGGCAGCGCGCGCGGCGGTTGTCGGCCTGTCCGGCCCCGTCTTGCTGGCGGACGAGGCGGCCCTGCTGCGCGCTGCGCTGCCCGTGGGCGTGATCTTGTTCGCGCGCAACATCCAGGATCCGGTCCAGCTCAGGCATCTGGTCGCGTCTGTGCGCGACCTCGGCGCCGCGGTGCTGATTGATCAGGAGGGGGGACGCGTCGCCCGGCTACGGCCGCCGCACTGGCCGGTATTCGCCGCGGCGGCCGCCCATGACACACCGGACGCGGTGCGGGATACGGGTGCGGCGATCGGCCAGGCCTGCGCCGCGCTCGGCATCGGCGTCGTGTGCGCCCCTGTGCTCGACTTGCGCTGGCCCGGCGGTCACGACGTGATTGGCGACCGTGCGTACGGGGCCGACCCGGCGCATGTGGCGGCGATGGGCCGTGCGATGGCGGACGGCTTGCTGTCGGCAGGCGTGCTGCCGGTCGCCAAGCATGCGCCGGGGCATGGGCGGGCGGAGGCCGACAGCCACCTGGCCTTGCCGGTCGTGCGGGGCGATCTGGCGCAGGACATTGCACCATTTCAAGCACTGCACGATCTACCATGGATGATGACCGCGCATATTCTCTATCCAGACATCGACCCAGACTGGCCCGCCACCCTTTCGTCCCGCCTTATCGGCACCGTTATCCGCGGCATGATCGGCTTTCCCGGCGTGCTGGTTTCCGACGACCTGGCAATGCAGGCTTTGCGCGGCACGCCGGGTGAACGTGCGGCGCGCGCCATCGCGGCCGGGTGCGACGTAGCGATGCATTGCTCCGGCGTGCTGGAAGACAGTGCGGCGGTGCTGGAGGCGGCGGGGCGGCTCACGCCCTTGGCGGCGGCCCGGCTAGCGGCCGGCTGGAGCCTGGTTGCATGAACGACATGGTGCTCCAATTCGTGATGGCTGCCATCCCCGCAGTCATCGCCATCACGTTTCACGAGGCCGCGCATGGCTTTGCGGCCTTAGCGCTCGGCGACGACACGGCGCGGGAGCAGGGGCGGCTCAGCCTCAATCCCTTGCGGCATGTGGACGATGTGGGGACGTTGATCGTCCCGGGTGTGCTGATGCTGGCGCAGCTGGCGACAATTGGCCGGGTTACGTTTCTGTTTGGCTGGGCCAAACCAGTGCCGATCGCGGCCTGGCGCTTTCGCAACCCGCGGCGCGGCATGATGCTGGTAGCGGCGGCTGGCCCGGCGATGAACTTCCTCCTCGCCTGGTCCATGGCCGTGCTGCTGCACCTGGCCCCGTTCGTCGCGGACCGCTTTCAACCTGGCTTTAAACAGTTTGGCGAGATCTTTATCATCGCCAACCTCGTGCTTGGCCTGTTCAACTTGCTGCCGATCCCGCCGCTGGATGGTGGGCGGATCGTGGTGGGGCTGCTGCCAGAAGGGGCGGCCCGCACCTGGGCCCGGCTGGAGCGGGCGGGGATTGTCATGGTCCTGCTCTTTGTTTTCCTAATTCCCCTCGTGCTGCAGCAGTTCGGTATCGCCTGGAACCCGGTTGGCGACGCACTGGGTGATGTGATCCCCTGGGCTTATCAAAACGTGTTGTGGCTGGCTGGGCATGAGTGATCGTCTGCACCTTGCGCTCGAAGGGTTCGAGGGTCCGATGGACCTCCTGCTCGACCTCGCGCAGAAGCAAAAGGTGGACTGGGCGCGGCTGTCGATCGTTGCCATCGTCGACCAGTATCTGGCCATCGTCGCCGGCGTGCGGCTGGAACTGGCGGCGGATTGGCTGGTGATGGCGGCGTGGCTGACCTGGTTGAAGTCGAGGCTGCTGGCGCCGGACCCGGTGCCGGCCGATGCGGAGCAGGCAGCCGGGCTGCTGGCAGAACGGTTGCAGGATTTGGCGGCGGCGCGGGCGCTGGCGGCCTGGCTGGATGCGCGCCCGGTGCTGGGGCGGGATGTCCACGCGCGGGGTGCGCCAGAGCAGTTTGTGGCGGTTGACCGCAGCGCCGTCATGCTGCGCCTGCCGTCGTTGCTGCGTGCCTATGCGGCCCAGCGCCCGGCCCGCCGGTATGCGCCGGGACGGCCTGCGCTGTGGACGATGCAGGATGCGTTGCGTCGCCTGCGCGCCATGCTTGGGCCTGGCTGGTCGGACATCGCCGCGTTCCTACCGCCCACGCCTACGCCGCTCGCCCGCCGGGCGGCCCTGGCCAGCACGCTGCTGGCCGGGCTGGAGCTGGCGCGGGATGGCGTGCTGGAGTTGCGGCAAGAGCGCGCCTTTGCCGCCGTCGAGTGCCGGGCGTGCTGATGGAGCCGGGCCTGCGCCTGCTGGAAGCCATGCTGTTTGCCGCGGCCGAGCCAGTGACGATTGCGGCGCTGAGTGCTGCCATCGGCGACGACGCAGCGCCGGCGCTGGCCCAGTTACAAGACAGGTACGCGGGAGGTGGCGTGGAGCTAAGTCAGGTTGCAGGTGGCTGGCAGCTGCGTACGGCACCCGACCTGGCCCCGGCGCTGACCCGCGTCGTGCAGGCCCCCCGCCGGTTGCCGCGTGCGGCGATGGAGGCGCTGGCGGTCATCGCCTATCACCAACCCACGACCCGGGCGGAAATGGAAGCGGTACGCGGTGTTTCGGTCGCGCAATCCAGCATCGACATGCTGCTGGAGCTGGGGCTGATTGCGACAGCTGGCCGCCGCGAGTCACCCGGCCGGCCGGCGCTGTGGGTCACCACACCCGCCTTTCTGGGGCATTTCAGCCTACGCGCCCTGTCCGACCTGCCACCCCGGTCGGAGCTGGCCCAGCCCGCCTAGTTTCACCAATGCCCGGCGTCGTGCTATCTGGCGCCAACGGAGGAGCGATGTTCGATTTTGCCTGGTCCGAGATCGCCGTCATCGGCATCGTGGCGCTGATCGCCATCGGGCCCAAAGACATGCCGGTCGCTATCAAGGCCGTGTCACAAGCCATGAAGAAGGCGCGCCGGATGGCGTCCGAGTTTCAGGTGCACGTGGACGAAATGGTGCGCGAAGCCGACCTGCATGAGGTCAAGACGCAATTCAACGATCTGCGCCGGATGGATATCAAAAGCCGGATCTTGGGTGCGATCGACGGCGATGGCAGCCTGCGGAAGACCATGAGCGAGCCGCTCATCCCCACCGCCGCGACGCCCATGCCGGAGCCAGTCGTGGTCACGCCGCCGGCACACCACGCCATCCTGGCGCCCGCACCCGAGGCGCGCGGCGACGCGCCAGATTTCATTCCGCCGCAGATCGCCCGCGCCGCGCCCGCGCCGGCCTTCGTACCGCCGCAAACGCGCCTGCGGGCCTGAGTTCATGCCCGATACTGTGACGCCCAACGCGCCGGAAGACCCGATCAACGACACGCCCATGCCGCTGCTGGCGCACCTGACGGAGCTACGCACCCGGCTGCTGTGGTCCATGGTCGCCTTCATGGCATGTTTTGCCGTGTGCTACTTTTTCAGCCGCAGCATCTACTCGTTCCTTGCGCAACCGCTGGCAGACATCCTCATCACGCAAGGGGCCAACCGCCGGCTGATCTACACTGCGCTGTACGAGGCGTTCTTTACCTATTTGAAGGTTGCGTTCTTCGGCGCGGCGTTCCTATCGTTCCCCGTCGTGGCGACGCAGATC
This sequence comes from Rhodospirillales bacterium, assembly GCA_031420655.1. Classification (GTDB taxonomy): domain Bacteria; phylum Pseudomonadota; class Alphaproteobacteria; order Acetobacterales; family Acetobacteraceae; genus JANPPS01. Next base: position 4,204 of record JANONC010000331.1, read on the forward strand.
TACATGTTTGTGGCGCCGGGCCTTTATCGCAGTGAGAAGCGGGCCTTCTTACCCTTTCTGCTGGCCACGCCCGTGTTGTTCGTGGGTGGCGCGGCGCTCGCCTACTACTTCGTGTTCCCGGCTGCTTGGAAGTTCTTCTTGAGCTTCGAAAGCATCGATGGCGGCGGTGGGTTACCGGTTCAGCTAGAAGCGAAGGTCAGCGAGTACCTAAGCTTGGTCATGAAGTTGATCTTTGCGTTTGGGCTGGCATTTCAGCTGCCGGTGTTGCTGACTTTGCTTGCGCGGGTAGGTATCATCACCGTTGCGCAAATGAAGAAATATCGCCGTTATGCCTATGTTGGCATGTTCATCATCGCCGCTGTCATTACGCCGCCAGACGTGATCACCATGACCGGGCTCGCCGTGCCGCTGATCGTCCTCTACGAAATCTCCATCCTCACGGCCGGGTGGGTTCAGCCGAAACCGGTGATCGATGCATGACATCAAAGCGCTACGGTCCAGCCCCGCGGCGTTCGATGCGGCCCTGGCGCGGCGGGGCCTGCCGCCAGTAGCAGCGAGCGTGCTGGCGATCGACACGGCCCG
>JANONC010000332.1:0-4136 GCA_031420655.1 Rhodospirillales bacterium
CGTACCCTGCCAGATCTGCACAGCGGGCCAGGGGCCGGTGCCGCCGGCGCCGCGGACCTGCGCACTCCAGCCGGGTGCTGTATGATTGACTCGCCCGCCCATGGCGGCAAACGCCTCGTTGACCGAATGCGCGGCACCATACGGCAGGCCGGCAATGATCGCCCCGGCACTGAACATCTCTGGATAGGTGGCAAGCATGACGGCGGTCATGGCACCGCCGGCCGACAAGCCCGTGACCCCGGTACGGGCCGCGTTGAGCCCGTGAATGCGGATCACGGCAGAAGTCGCTTGTGCGATACTTTCAGCCTCACCGCCCCGGCGCGCGATATCGTGCGGCTCGAACCAGTTGAAACAGCTATTGGCGTTGTTGGCGCGCGGCTGCTCTGGCAGCAGCAGTGCGAAGCCGTGGCGGGCCGCAAGGGTCGACCAGCCGGCCCCGAGATCGTAGCTGGCCGCAGTTTGCGTACAGCCATGCAGCACCACCACCAGCGGCGCCTTGGGTGGCAATCCGGGCGGCACGAACGCCCACATCGCCAGCGCCCCAGGGTTGCTGCCAAATCCGGTCAGCGGCGTGAACGGACTGGGCACCGCGGCCGCGCGCCGCCCCTCCATCCTGTGCGCGACCAGATCGGCCAGGCCTGTTTGGTTCATCAAGGCGCGAAGCGGCTTCAGCGACGTCAACGACATGGACCACCCGTATTACCAATGTAAGTCTAACACACCAGGTGGGATCATGTTGCGCCGCACCATGCTTATGCCGGAAAGATGAGGCTATTTGGCACCATCTCTGAGTCGAAGATGACGATCCGCTCGCGCAGACGTACGCACTCCTCGTCCACTACCAAGACATCCCGGCAGTCCGCCGCCAGCACGATGTCCGACTGCCGGTCCTGCAATGTCTGCACCAGGAGCAGGTTATGCCGGCAGGCGACGCCGTGCTCGTGGATCGACAGACGCAGCGGGCCAGGGAAGCGGCGGTAATAGCGCGGCGCATAGACTTGCGTGCCAGTCAGCCCAGCCACGCGGTCCATCAGCATGCCACGGCTTTCGGCCTGCATGGTGCTGAGCGTCCGTCCGGCCTCGAAATTCTCACGCGGGATGACCCGGTAAATGCACTCGCTCGTAAACAGGCCGGGCCAGGCGGCGAGGTCACCGTCGTCCAAAGCGGCGTAATACGTGTCGTAAAAGTCGCGGATCGCCTCGCGGCCGGGGATCAAATGCCCATCACCTGCCGCCAGTAGCGGTACATGCCGCGAATGGCGGTCTCGGTCACCATGTGGTCCGTGTTGCCTACGTCACGCCCGCCCATTTCGATCAGTGCCGCCTGATCCGGTGAGTGTCCGAAGCCCTGCTGGCTCATCTCGATCACCTCGCCATCGTCCATGCTCACGTAGCCGCTAGGGCCGAACAGGTTGGCTTGGCGCGTGCGGCGTAGGCGCATTTCAGGCGTATCGTCGGCGTAGCCAAAATGGGTCCAGACAAAGTCGAACCCGCCCGGCCCCTTGGGGATGATCTGCCGGGTGGTGAGGGAGTTGACCTGCTGCTGCAGGATGACACTCGGGAAGACGGTGATCATGCCGACCGTCTCTTCGCCCGGGAACTCTTGCACGACGTCAAGGATACGCGGGTCGTGCAGGGTAAAGTCGGCTTTGAAATTCGTCATGCCGGCGGTCACGTCATTGGCGACCTGCTCACCTTTACGGGAGATCAGGATGCCGTGGCGGCCGTGCTCGTCCATCTCGACCGCGGACTTCTGGTCGGCGCGAAACAGGCCGAAGGTCACAAAAAACACGTGCAGCAGCCCGGCGTGGTACGGGTCCTTGATGTTCTCCTGCATCAATTTCCAGTTGCCGGGAATGTGCTGGCGGTTATAGCCGATAACTTCGAGCGTACGGCCGGAATAGACGCGGCAGTAATGGGCCCAGAACCGCTCACCCAGATACTCGCGAAACGGCGGCGTGTCTGGATGGAAGGTGGCCCACACGACGCCGTTCTGGACCGTGGTGCGGAGTGCGTTCAGGCCATGGGCGGCCATGTCGAAATCGGCCGGCATGCCGCCCTGCCGGCGCACGCCCCGGCGAAACGGCACGGCCTTCAGCGCGCCCGTCAGATCGTACATCCATTGGTGGTAGGGGCACAGCAGCTCTGGCGCATTGCCGAACCGGGCCTGGCAGAACTTGACGCCGCGATGGGCGCACCGGTTTTCGACCACGTTGACGGTGTCCGCGTCGCTGCGGGTCATGATGACCGGCCGTTCCCCCAGCGTGGTGGTCTTGAAGTCGCCAACGGCCGGGATTTCGGCCTCTAGCCCTGCGTACAGCCAGTGGGGACCATACCAGATGCGCTCGATTTCGGCCGCATACACGTCCGGGTCGGAATACACCCAGTACGGCACGGCGGCACCCGGCGGCCAGGCGCGGTGGAAGGCGGTGGGGGTGCTGAGCGATCCATCCATGAGCGGCAGTGCATCACATTGGCCGGGTTCCGCCAAGCGGTTTAGATAACCGTCCCCACCGGCGGAAACGGCGCGCGGCGATGGAGCTCGGCCATCGGGATTGCGATGCCGATTTCGGGCATAGTCGCCTGGGTAGTCTCAACGGCTGGCGGCTCACTGGTGCGGGTCAAACCCCCAAGTACTTTCCAAGCAACGCCGGGTCAGCCGCGAGCGTGGCTGGGTTACCGTCATACGCGACCTGGCCCTTCACCAGCACGACGGCGCGATCGACCACGCTGAGCACGGCGGCGACGGTACGGTCGACGACGATCGTGGCGATGCCGTCGGCGCGGATCAGCGCAATCGTGCGCCAGATTTCGTCACGGATGAGCGGGGCCAGGCCCTCCGTCGCTTCGTCCAGGATCAGCAGGCGCGGGCTCGTCATCAGCGCGCGGCCGATGGCGACCATCTGCTGTTCGCCGCCTGAAAGCTGCCCGCCGCGGTGGTGGATGCGCTGGGCCAGGCGCGGGAAGGTAGCCAGCACGCGATCGAGCGGCCAGCGAACGGTGCCATCGGCACCGGGCCGGGCGGCAAGCAGCAGGTTTTCCCGCACCGACAGCGACGCAAACACGCCGCGGCCCTCCGGCACGGTCGCGATCCCGGCCCGTGCCCGTGTGTGTGGCGCCCGCCCAGCCGCGTCCTGCCCGTCGAGCAGCACCTGGCCGGACCGCGCGGGCACCAGGCCAAGCAGCGTGCGGATCAGCGTCGTCTTACCCATGCCGTTGCGGCCCATCAGCCCGATCGCCTGGCCCGGCGACACGCTCAGGTCCACGCCGCGCAGGATGTGGCTTACCCCGTAATAGGTGTGCAGGCCGGTTGCGTGCAGGATCGGCGTCACGCTGCGTGCCCCAGGTAGGCGTCGCGCACGGCGGCGGAGGCGCGGATGTGGGCGGGGGTCCCTTCGTCCAGTACCAGGCCGTCCACCATAACCGTCAGGCGGTCGGCGACGGCGAACACCACGTCCATGTCGTGTTCGATCAACAGCACGGCGTGGTCCTCTGCCAGCGCGCGCAGCAGGGTGGCGATGCGCTCCGCCTCCTCCGGACCCATGCCGGCCAGCGGTTCGTCCAGCAACAGCACCGAAGGGCCGGTGGCCAGCACCATGGCGATTTCCAGCTGGCGCAGTTGGCCGTGGCTGAGGATGTCTGCGCCGCGCTGGGCTAGGTGCTGGAGGCCGGCGCGGGCGATGGCGGCGTCGGCCAGGCGGTGCGGCTCAGCCTCGCGGGAGGCGCGGCGCAGCAGGCGGCGGGCGGGGGTGGCGCCGATTTGCGCAGCCAGGCGCACGTTCTCGGCCACCGTCATGTCACGCAGCACGTTGGTGCGCTGGAACGACCGGCCGACGCCCGCGCGGGCGATGCGCCAGGCGGGCCAGCCCGTGACGTCGTGCCCGGCCACCAGCAGGCGGCCGGCGCTGGGCGGCAGCTCACCGGACAGCAGGTTCACCAGCGTACTTTTACCGGCACCGTTGGGGCCAATGACGGCGTGCAGGCAGCCGCGTTCCAGCGCCAGTGATACCCCGCCCACCGCCGCCAGGCCGCCAAACCGGCGCACCAGGTTTTCAGCCTGTAGGAGGATCATGGGCGTCGCAGCCGCAGACCGGCCAGGCCTTGGGGTAGCGCCAGCACCACCAGCAGGATGACCA
>JANONC010000333.1:0-4220 GCA_031420655.1 Rhodospirillales bacterium
GTAACGGTTCCGGCCAGCGTCGTCGTGTACTGGTCTGCGCCGATCAAGGTGCGGATTTGCGGGTCGGTCAGCACTGCATCATCCGTGGGCCATAGCCCAACCAGGATGGGGATACCGGGCGCCCGGGCCTGTAACCGGCGCACCAGGTAGCGCAAATGGGGTGGGCTGCCGCCGATTTCGAGAAAACTGATGCAGATCGCCGTGACGCCGGTCACGTCGAGCGAACCCGTCGTCTCTCGCCCCACGGCAGTGTGGGAGACGGCACGGGCCGGCTGGCCGCGTTGTTGCAGCAATTGCGAGAGCATGGCCGAGGCCGCCCCGTCTAGCGGCCCCCGCCCGGCCACGCAGAGCACGAGCCCCGCGCGGCCGGACGCGGATGGGCCGGCATGGCTCGCCAGGTCATCGATGACAGCGCCGATCGTCCGGCGGATGCGACCCAGCTGTGCAGGACGGAGGACGCCGCGTTCCGCATCCTTTGCGGCCAGCTTCAGCGCAGGCAGCGCCACGTCGTCGTAATAGGTTTGCAGCGGTGCCGTCTTCAACACCGCTTCTGCGTGGTCCAAAACCTCGTCTGCATCGCCGGCCAGCACGCGCTGATAGAAGCTCTCGACCGCGGTCAGCGCCGGACGGTCGCCGAGCATGATCTCAAGGAATGCCAATCGCTGGGAATACCGGCCGGCTACGACCAGGCACAGCGTGAGCGGCATGGATAGCACGAGCCCAATCGGGCCCCACAACCCGCTCCATAATATTGCGCTGACGACGACGGCGAAGGGGGATAGCCCGGTGCTCTTGCCGTAGAGCAGCGGCTCGATTGCCTGGCTGACTACCATTTCCGTGAAGAAATAGAGCCCTGCCGTATACGCGACCATGGACCAGCCCGGATCGACCGCCGCCGCCAGCGCCATCGGCAGCCCGGCCGCAATGAACGAGCCGACATAGGGGACAAACCGCACAATGGCCGACAGCAAGCCCCACAACACCGGGTTCGGTACGCCAATCACCGCCAATCCGGCACCGCACACGATACCAAACCCCGTGTTGACCGCGAGCTGCGATAGCAGATACCGGCTGAGCCGCCGCCCCGCATCGTCCATGGCGCCGGTCGTGCGGTGCAGGTCGCCCGCGCCAAACAGCCAGATCAGCCGGTCACGCAAATCCTCCAGTTGCAGCAGCATAAAGATCGCCACAATCAGCACGATGCCGAGGGTGGCGATCGGTGATAGCACGGGACTCAAATACTGCTCGGCCAGTGCGAAGGCTGTGGCGGCCGGCGCGGCGGGCGCGGCGGGCGCGGGCGCCGGGGCGGGTGCGACGCCAGAGCTTTGACGCCCGACGGTCGACGCAAGCTGAGACAGGCGGCCCACTGTCAACGACCGGACCCGCTCGAACTTCGCCTCGACCGTCTGCGCATAACGCGGGAGGCCAGTCGCGAGCGAGGCGACTTGCGAGCCGATCACGGTGCCCAGCCCGGCAATGACACCCAACGCCAGCGCGACCGCCAAAAGCACGGCTACGACGCGCGGCAGGTGTAGGCTGCGCAGCAAATTCACGAGCGGTGCCAGGATGAAGGTGAGCAGCACGGCCAGCACGATCGGGATCAGCACCGCCTGCGCTAAGTAGAGGCTGGTGACGACCGTAATGCCCACGAGCAAGTTGAACATGCGCTGGTCCGCGACGGGCGCAGCGTCTGGCAGGGCAGCGTCTGGCAGGGCAGCATCGGGCATGGCAGCATCGGGCTGCGGGTCGCCAGTTTGTCCGGACAGCATTTCGGCCCTTATAGTTCACCAACGTAGCGGGCGGCGAGGGAATAGGTTTGGACTATATATGGGTGGCGCTGGGCGGCGCGCTCGGCAGCGTGGCCCGGTATCAGGTGGCGGTGTGGGCCGCACCCTGGAGCCGCCTGGTGCCGTGGGGCACGATCGGCATCAATGTCGTGGGCTCGTTCGTAATCGGGCTGGTCGCCACGCTCACGCTGCCGCGGCCAGATGAGGCGTCGCCGGAATGGGTGCGGCTGCTGGTCATGACCGGCATCTGCGGCGGGTTCACGACGTTCTCCTCGTTCAGCCTGCAAACGCTGGAGCTACTGCGGGCCGGCGCATGGGGCCCGGCGCTGTGGAATGTGGGATTGAGCGTGGCGCTGTGCTTGCTCGCGGTGTGGGCCGGGCACCTGGTGGCGGGGCGGCTGTAGGAATGGACAAGCCATTGGCCAATAATCGCGCCCCTTTTCGGAAGGGACGCGATGCCGCCTGGATTGTCAGACGCTGGGGTTCCCGCGACCACGACGAGCGACGAAGGTGGCTGCTCCCAAGCCAGCAAGCAAAAGGACCCACGTTGCCGGCTCGGGCACGGCCAATTGGGCCTGACCTGCGAGGAATGCGCCGCTCAACTGGAACGACGAGATCGGTGCGCCGGTCGAGCTGATGCCGCGGAACTGAAATTGATCAACGCCATTCGGTGTTGAGATCGGTGCGAGTTTAAGGAGATCATAGCTCGCGATCAGGGCGTTGCTCGCGTCGTATGCGCTGATGACTGGGTCATTCCCAAAAGTGCCAGCAGGGTTGTCCGGAATGGTGCCGTCCGCATTCACGGCGTAGGTGACCCCAAGGCCGAAACTAGCAACTGGGGTGCCGAATGTAATAGTCATGGTCGACTTACCGTCGTCCACGCCAACATACGGTGAGTTAACGATATTCCCATTATTACTTAGACCGTATCCGCCAGCGCCAATGACACCGATATCCGATTGAAGAGGGGCGTTCGACTTAATGGATACGCCGCCACCAAGCGAAAGCGGCCCCGTGAAGTACAGAAAATTATTGGGGTCACCGTAGAATGCGGGGATCGTGAACTTAGGACCAGTGTAGCCCACTGCGCTGGTGAGTAACGTGGTGCTTTGAGCAGGCGTGGCCATCGCAAGCGCGGCAGCGACGGCGCCGAAATTTAGAAATCCCCTCATCCTATTTTTCTCCTCGGTGCAACATGTTCCATGTCGTGTCAAAATGACATCAAACTTTCGGCCATGCAATCGGACTCGGATCACAAAGCCTTAACTACGAGACAAACGGGACAATACGGCGGCTCGGTTGTGGCTGGGTCGCTTAGCCGCGGGCAGGCTGATCGTAGCAGGAGCAACGTCTGCGGGCTCGCGCTTGACATGGGTCTTTGGAAAGGTTCGATGGCCGCATGGTACGTATTTTGTTACTGGCAGCTGTCTTGAGCGGTTGCGCCGCCTATGAACCAGCGGGACTTGATCGGACGAAGCTGTCGTACCAGGCCGATCTGGACGAATGCCAGCAGAATGAGCCGGACGTGGTCGACACGTATAACAGCAAGAAGGGCCTGCGCTGGTTGGTCTCGCCCCTGACGCGGCGGTTCCAGGTGCGGGATGCGATCCGGACTTGCATGGCCACCAAGGGATATAAGAGTGCCGGGTGAGCGGGCGCTGCTGACGGCGCTGTTCGACGCCGCCGTGGCCGCCGCCGCCCCGGCCCTGTGCGTGCCGCCGCACCTTCCGCCACCGCCAGCGGGCCGCACGGTTGTGGTGGGCGCAGGCAAGGCGGCCGCCGCCATGGCCCAGGTAGTGGAAGCTGCGTGGCCCAGCGATGCGCCGCTCACCGGCCTGGTCGTTACCCGCTATGGCCATGGGGTGGGCGTGCTGCGGCGGATCGAGGTTACAGAGGCGTCGCACCCGGTGCCGGATGCAGCTGGGCAGGCGGCGGCCGGGCGCATGCTCGCCATGGTGCAGGATCTGGGACCGGACGACCTGGTACTCTGCCTCATGTCTGGCGGCGCATCCGCCTTGCTCAGCTGGCCGGGTGCCGGTGTGTCGCTCGCCGACAAGCAGGCGGTGAACCGGGCGCTATTGCGCAGCGGTGCCGGCATCGACGCCATGAATTGCGTGCGCAAACACTTATCCGGCATCAAAGGCGGGCGTCTGCTCGCCGCTGCCGCACCGGCCGCCGTTGTCACGCTCATCATCTCCGACGTGCCCGGCGACGACCCGGCGGTGATCGGCAGCGGCCCCACCATTCCCGACCCGACTACGCTGGCCGACGCACGCGGCGTACTGGCGCGCTACGGCATCACGCCACCGGCCGCGGTGGCCGCCTGGCTGCACGATGCGCGGGCCGAAACGCCCAAGCCCGGCCCGGCCTATGCCAAGGCGCGGCATGTCGTGATTGCAACTCCCGCCGGGTCGCTGGAGGCGGCGGCGGCGG